>JABMOY010000131.1 GCA_013203955.1 Rhodospirillales bacterium
ACGTCCAAATCATTGGTCGGCTCATCCAGCAACAGGACGTTGGCTTCCGATTTCAGCATCTTCGCCAGATGCACGCGGTTGCGCTCGCCGCCTGAAAGCTGGCCGACCGTTTTCTGCTGATCGGCGCCCTTGAAATTGAACTGCGCCACATAAGCCCGGCTTTGCAGGGTCCGTTTGCCGACCTGGATGTCGTCTTGGCCGTTGGAGATTTCCTCCCAAACGGTTTTCTTGGAATCCAGGGTATCGCGGGACTGGTCGACATAACCCAGGACCGCCGTGTCGCCGACGCGCAATTCGCCGGCGTCGGGTTCTTCACCGCCGGTGATCATGCGGAACAGCGTCGTCTTGCCGGCGCCGTTGGGGCCGATGATGCCGACGATGGCGCCCGGCGGCATGCGGAAGTTGACGTTATCCATCAGCAGTTTGTCGCCGTACCCCTTCGACAGCCCTTTCGCCTCGATCACCAAGTCGCCCAGGCGCGGTCCCGGCGGGATGACGATTTGGGCCTTGCCCATCGTCTGATCCTGCGCCTTGGCCAAAAGATCTTCGTAAGCCGTGATGCGGGCCCTGGATTTGGTCTGGCGGGCTCTAGGGGATGCGCGTATCCATTCAAGTTCGTGTTTGAGGGTTCTCTGGCGCGCTGATTCCTCACGTGATTCTTGACCGAGGCGCTTTTCCTTCTGTTCCAGCCACGCCGTATAATTGCCTTCATAGGGAATGCCCTTGCCGCGGTCGAGTTCCAGAATCCAGCCGGTGACGTTGTCGAGGAAATAGCGGTCATGGGTGACGATCATGACGGTGCCGGTGTATTCCTCCAGGTAGTGTTCCAACCAGGCCACCGATTCGGCGTCCAGGTGGTTGGTCGGCTCATCGAGCAGCAGGATTTCCGGCTTTTCCAGCAGCAATCGGGCCAGCGCCACGCGCCGGCGTTCGCCGCCGGACAGGGTGGTGACGTCGGCGTCGCCGGGCGGGCAGCGCAGCGCATCCATGGCGATTTCGATGGTGCGTTCCAATTCCCAGCCGCCCTGGGCGTCGATTTTTTCCTGCAATTCGCCTTGTTCGGCCAACAGCGCGTTCATTTCGTCGTCGTCCATGGGCTCGGCGAAGCGCGCCGAAATCTCGTTGAACTTGTCGAGCATCGCCTTGGCTTCGCCCATGCCTTCCATGACGTTGCCTTCGACGTCCTTGGTCGGGTCCAATTGCGGTTCCTGTTCCAGGTAGCCGACGGTGATACCTTCCGCCGCCCAGGCTTCGCCGGTGAATTCGGTGTCCTGGCCGGCCATAATTTTTAGCAGGGTCGATTTACCGGCGCCGTTGACCCCCAAAACACCGATCTTGGCGTTGGGCATGAACGACAAGGTGACGCCGTTGAGGATTTCGCGGCCGCCCGAAAAGGTCTTTTTCAGGTCTTTCATCACGTAGGAATATTGATAGGACGCCATGGGATCGATTTCCAAATTTCTTGATTTTCTTAAGAGTCAATTTCGTCGGGGGCCAAAATATATTTATTGGCGGATAGGGATTACTACGTCAGGGGGGCGTAGTAAATGACTTGGACGCTTTATAGCAATGTGTAGATGTTTTCGACCTTTTGATCGACTTGGGAATAAGTCACCAGCCCAATGGCGAAATCTATATCGGAATTATTGCTCGAGCACGGAAACATAAGGGTTTCGACAAGATTGAACCTGTCGATAAGAGAATCCGCGTAACGCGCCGTGCGGTATGTATAGGCAACCTTCTTTTGCCTGAACGCCTTATGATAACAGCCTGTAACAACCTGTTCGTAGTCATCGCCGGAGTAGATATCTTCCAGCATCAGCCCGGTCAGGGTCCGACCGAAGTGTTCGTCAACTTTTGTCCCGGAAAAATGATACTTAGCCCCGTTATCAAGGCCGCCCCTTAAATCAAACACCCAAATATTGGGAACCAGGGATGGGATTTTCATCAAATCCATCTCTTGGTAGCACGGAAAGTCCCTGTCCCCGGCGCCCTCAATGACAAAGTCCGCGAAGGCAATAAATTTCGGACTACTGGTGACGGCTTTGATTTTTTTGAGGCTAATCACGCAATCATCCCCACCGTGGGTTGAATTCGGATAGAGTAACTTACAGAGTAACTTAGTGCGCCTTCCCCCGCCAAGGGGTTAAAATGTGTGGCGTTATTTAAACTTACCGGAGCGACTCCCTTGGACCACCAAGAGATCATCAAGACCATGCCCGTGCGCCGCCTCGTGATGTTGGGGTTTCTGGGGCTGGGCGCGGCACTGCTATTGGTGATGGCCGGCGCCTGGCTGTTCCTGGGCGCCGGCGCCCATGCCGTTGGCGTCGCGGTGATGATTTTGCTGACGGCGTTCTTCTGGGTGGTGGTCGATCGTCAATTGGCGGCCCGTGCGTTCGACAAGAACAACCTGCCGGCTAGGCCCGAATACACCCAGTTCGATCTCTACGACCACCCCAAGCACCTGGAGGAGCTGGGCGGGCGGACCCTGAAATCGCTGACTTACGTCGTCTTCGATACCGAAACGACGGGGCTCGGGCCATCGCAAGGCGACGAGATTATTTCCATCGCCGGCGTGCGCATCGTCGACGGTGACATCAAGGCCGGCGAGGCGTTCTCGCGGCTGGTCAATCCGGGGCGCGACATCCCCAAAGCATCCATCCGCTTTCACGGCATCAGCGAAGACATGGTCAAGGGCGAAGCCGGGATCGCCGATATCCTGCCCGATTTCAAGGATTTCGTTGGCGAAGCGGTGCTGGTCGCCCATAACGCCGCTTTCGATATGAAGTTCCTGAAGCTCAAGGAGCAGGCGACGGGCATTGTTTTCGACAATCTGGTGTTGGATTCGCTGTTGCTGTCGGTGTTTCTGGAAGCCGAGTCCTACAATCACAACCTGGATGCCATTGCCGAACGTTTAGGCGTCGCCGTCGAAGGCCGCCACACCGCCCTGGGCGACAGCCTGGTGACGGCGAATGTGTTCCTGCGCATGCTGGATATGCTGGAAGCGCGGGGCATCCGCACCCTCGGCCAGGCGATCGCGGCATCGATGAGCATTTCCCACGTCCGCAAAATGCAGAAACAATTCTAGGCCCTTCCATGTCATTCCCGCGAAGGCGGGAGTCCAGGGGTGGTGCTGGATTCCCACCTTCGCGGGAGTGACGGAAAGGCAGGGGGTGCCGTCTCGAAGCATCGGGCGGCAGCAGTTTGCTAGAAAACGTCGCCGGTAAATTCGCTTTTGATTTCCCCCCTGAGCGCCCGGATGGCTTTGAAGGCGTCGACGAGCATGTCCTTTTCGCGGCCGGTCAGGGAATCCGGATGAACGAAGTTGGACACCCGTCGCCCGGCCTTGAAATCCTTGATCTGCTGGCGCAACAACATGTGCGATAGATGTTTATACGCGCCGGAAAGCCGGTCCTGTTCATCATCGTCCAAGACGCTGTTCTCAGTCAGCGCCGCCATGCGGCCCAGGGTCGAAAGGGCCGTAAGCCCTTCGCGTAACGACAACAGCCGCATGGCCTCGACCAGCGGCAGGGTGCCGGTGTGTTTTAGGTTCAACTGGCCCTTGAAATCCTCATCTTCTTTTTCGGTGAGGAAGCGCCCGAACAAGCCCAGCGCCACGTGGTGTTCGACATCGTCTTCATACATCTCGCGCAGGAACGCCTGGTTGCCGCTGGCGGTTTCGGTGACGAAGGTGCGCAGTTCGTCGGCCATGGCTGCATTGCCCCAAACCGGGCGGAAGTCGAAAAAGATATCGCACAGCCTGAGCGCCGTGACATGGCGCTTGAGGCTCCACAGCTTGACCTGCTCCTTCCATTGGCTCAGCGTCTTGCGCCACAAGGGGTTGGTGGCCATGACGAAACCCTTGCACAGCGGCAGTCCGACCCGGTCGAGATCACGGGTCATGCGATCGCCCAAGTCGATAAACCAGGCATCGATTTCCGTGTGCCGGTCGTCCGGGTAGTCTTCCAGGATCATGCCGTTGTCCTGATCGGGGAACAGGAAATTTTCGCCGCGCCCGCCCGAGCCCATGACGATGACCGAAAAGTCCACCGGCGGGGCGCCTAAACCCTCGGCGTCCATGGCGGCCAGGTTGAGATCGACGACGCGGCGATAGATGTCGTTGTTGATGTGGGTCAGCAACGCCTGGATTTCGGTTGCCGGCAGGTTATCGCCAAGCAACTGCTCGGCCAGTTCGACCTGCGCCGCCTTGATGCGTATCAGCCCGTCGACGCTGTCTTCCTGGGTCAGCGTATCGATCTGCACCATCAGGGTTTGCGACGCGGCGGCGATGGCGTCGGCCAAGTTGAGCATCCCCGTCAACGCCCCCCCGGCATCGACGACCGGCATATGGCGAAGGTTTTGCCGGCGCATGCGGGCGATGGCGAAATACAAATATTCATCCTCGCGGATGGTCATGGGCGGCGCCGTCATGGCGTTATCCACAGGCGTGGCGCCGTCTACCTGAAAGGCGGCGCGCCGGGTGATGTCTTGTTCGGTGATGATGCCGACGGGGCGGCTTTCGGCGTCGACGACGGTGGCGCTGGAAGCATCCTTTTCGGCCATTAGTCCGACGGCATCGGCCAGGGGCGTGCCGGCGGGTACCGACAACGGCACCCGGCGGGTGAAATCGCGGACGAGTTTCGAAAAAATGGCGGTTCTGGTTTCCACGGATGCCCCGTTTGCAATTTGCTTGGAATCCGATAATGCCACGAGAATCAAAAGGTTCCAGATAAACCGGACTTTATGCTCGGTGCTCAGGGTCCCCAGGGGCCGCCAGGGGCCAAGAAACCCTGAATTAGCATGCGCTAAAACCCCCCGGTTTCCCAGCGTTACCGGGGATTTTTGAAAGCGCAAGGGGTTTCTACCAGTTGTATGAATACGGACACTTATGGTAATAAGACGCAACTCTGATTCGGAGGGATTCGGTTCCGGTGGGTCGGAGGAAGCAGAGGGGCATACAAAACAATATGGCTGGGGGAAGCATGAAAGTCATTTGGGGGACATTCCCGTCCAATCATTCGGCTGTGATTTCCTGGTCGGCTTCTTAGGTTTGAAGCCGGCTTAGTCCTGTTGTGGGAAACGGTAACAAGAAGGCCTTAGATTCATAAGGTCCAGGGAAGAACGTCCAACCCGTTTTCAATTGTCCTAAATTCCTGGGGTTCGGCGAGCTTAGCCCGCAGAGCCCCTTGGTTTGCTACTTTTGAGGCTCGGTTTCGACCGTGTCGTTCTACGGGGACCGACAGATAGGGGAGAAGTATCTTGAGTGCTAAAGTAATCTGGTTATTTGTATTTGTAGGCCTGTATTGGGCCTACTGTATCTATTGGGGCTGGAAATGCTCGCAGATGGCGAAAAGCGCCAGCGACTACTTCGTCGCCGGGCGTCGTCTTTCGCTATGGGTGTTCGTTTTGGCGGCCACCGCGACGTCATTCTCGGGCTGGACCTTTATGGGCCATCCCGGCTTGATCTATCGTGACGGGTTCCAATACGCCTATGCCTCGTTCTACGCCATCACCATTCCGTTTACAGGGGTCATGTTCCTGAAACGCCAATGGATGTTGGGCAAACGTTTCGGTTATGTGACGCCGGGTGAAATGCTGGCCGACTATTTCCAGGGCGATGCCATCCGCATCCTGGTGGTCTGTGTGGCCTTGCTGTTCTCGATCCCGTACTTGGGATTGCAGCTCGGCGCCTCGGGCTTCCTGTTCCAGGTGCTGACCGACGGCTTGGTTACTAAAACCTTCGGTATGTGGGTTTTGTCGGCTGTTGTGCTGATCTACGTGGCTTCCGGCGGTCTCCGCGCGGTGGCTTATGTGGACACCCTGCAATGTGTCCTGTTGATGTTCGGCATCGTCGCCATCGGCTTCATCGCCTATAACGAAATGGGCGGCTTCGAAGCCTTCAACATGGGTATGGCTAAGTTGGGTGCGACAAGCATCGGCAAATGGGGATCGACCAAGGGTCTTGGCGGTGGTGACTATAACGCCTACCTCGCCATTCCGGGCGTCATCCAGTATACGGCTGGCCTCGGCAAACAAACCCCGGTCGGCGGTCTTTGGACCGGCGTCATGGTGCTGACGTATATGTTTGCTCTGATGGGTATCCATTCGGCGCCGGCATTCACCATGTGGTCGTTCGGCAACAAGGATCCCTCTCCGTTCGCTCCGCAGCAGGTTTGGGCCTCTTCCTTCGGCATCGGCCTGATCTTGTTCTTCTTCACGGCGGCGCAGGGCATGGGGGCTCACTTCCTGGGCGCCACCCCGGACATAACCAAGGCCGGTATGGCTCTTGGGGCGGTGCTTCCAGACCTGACTGCCAACAAACAAGGGAGCCTGGTTCCGCATTACATCAACCTGATCAGTGATACGGCGCCTTGGTTCGTCGGTTTGCTGGCGGTGTGTGCCCTTGCGGCCATGCAGTCTACGGGTGCTGCTTATATGTCAACGGCCGGCGGTATGCTGACCCGCGACATCTACAAACGCTTCCTGAACCCGACCGCCGACCACACCACGCAGAAGCTGTTCGGTCGCTTGGGCGTTGCCTTCATCGTCGGTTCGGCGTTGACGGTGGCGACCTTCTCGGCTGATGCCCTGGTGTTGTTGGGCGGCTTGGCCGTGGCCTTTGGCTTCCAGATGTGGCCGTCGCTTGCTGCTTGCTGCTGGTTCCCGTGGATCACCCGTCAGGGTGCGACGCTGGGCCTGGCCGCCGGTTGTTTGGGCGTTATCTTTACCGAGAAATTCGGCGGCAACATCGCCGGGTTCTTCGGTATGGACCTTCCGTGGGGCCGTTGGCCGCTGACCATGCATTCTGCTGGTTGGGGCATGTTGTTTAATGCCACGATCTGCGTCGTCGTTTCGGCGATGACCCAGAACGAGCAGGACACGGCGCATCGCATGAAGTATCACAACTTCCTGCGTGAACATGCTTCGTTGTCGGAAGCGAAGAAGGGCCTCGTCCCCGTCGCTTGGGGGATCACCTTGGTCTGGTTGTTCTTCGGTGTCGGACCGGGCGCGGTTATCGGTAACGACATCTTCGGCGCCCCGAATGCAGGCTACGCCGCCTGGACGTTCGGTATGCCTTCGATCTGGGCCTGGCAGATTCTCTGGTGGGCTTTGGGCGTCGGAATGATGTGGTTCCTCGCCTACAAGATGGAGATGTCTACCTTGCCTCAGAAGGAAGTCGAGGCATTGGTCGACGACATTGGTGATGCCGTCACCGGCTAACGCCTGACGGTATTATCACAAAAATCTGGGGGAAGGCTTCAACGCCTTCCCCCTTTTTTTTATTCCCTGTCGCGGCTTGCGCCGCTCCGCGCCTCTTGTTTTTTGTCTGATTTTTCTTTTTTAAAGGCCCTTCCGGGGCTTTAAAGGTCCGTCTGAGGAGGGTAGTTTGTCGGTTCCGGCAAGGGTCCGGCAACTGGTGGTTAAAAGATGATCGAATTCCTGTTTTCCCCTGACGCCAAATGGCTTTGGACCGGCGTCCTGACCGTCGCCCTGTTTTTTCCGGTGCGAAAAATGATCTTCGTGATGACGGTGCGCCGCGCCATCACCAAGGGCGGCAGCGACAACGTCAACGAGGCCGAGCAAAAGCGTTTGTATAAGCGTGCCGGCTTTACCGCCGGGCTGTTGTGTTTCCTGTTCGCGCTGTTCTATGTCGGCATGCTGTTCAAGCCATGATCGGCTTGAAAAATCCGCGCATCGTCAAGCGCTTTATTTTTCTGATGGGCATCGCCACGTTCATCATGTTCAGCGTCTGGATGATGATCAATAATTACAAGGGCGCCACCGGCGGCGATTACGAGGTCCGCCAAGGCGATATCCTGCTGTCCGACGAAAAGTACGTGGAAGCCATCAAGGCCTTTGATAAGGCGCTTGCGATCCAGCCCAATCACCGTGGTGCACTGAGCGGCCAAGCGGTCGCCCTGATGGGCTTGAAAAAATACAAGGAAGCCGAAAGCGTGCTCTCCTATCTTATTGCCTACCTGATAAAGACCCTGTCCCCCGACGACCCGACGGGTAAGGGCGCCCTGGCGGCGGCTTATGCCAACCGGGGCATCATTCAGGACCGCCGGGGGTTTTATGAGGCGGCGCTCAAGGATTATGTCGAATCCATCCGTCTCGACCGTGACTTGGCCGATGGCCCCGGCGTCATCCAGCGGATATTGCGCTATGATAAAAAACCGTCCAGCATTTTGGGCCGCGCCAATTATATCTATGAACAGCTGAAACTGCCGAAAGCGGAGCGCGTCATGCGCGTCCCCGAAGAAGACGCCAAGCAGCTAAGGTATAAGCCTCGGTGATGGCCCGCTTTTTCTTTGCGTCATTCCCGCCCTATTCCGTCACTCCCGCGAAAGCGGGAGTCCAGGGATGGTTCTAGATTCCCGCCTTCGCGGGAATGACGATTTAGTCGCGGGAATGACGTGAGAATCCCTTCAACGGGGGAAGGCCGGGGGCCTTAGAAGACGTCGACGATGCCCAAGACATCCTGGAACAGGACCCCGAAAAAGAAGACCCCGGCGATACACCCGAACAACAGATGCACCCATTCGGTTTCCCCCTTTTCGTCGCGGAAGCCGACACCGTGCCAGGCAACGGCGCCGGTGCCGATCAGGAAGATCATGTTGATCAAGGGTTCAAGCTCGCCGGCAAATTCAAACATGGGGGCAAAATACCCTGGAACCGTAGGCCTGACAATACAGCCGCTTTTAGCTATTTCGGCAAATCGTTGACGTCCAGATAAGGCGGAAACATGGAGGCCGATTTTTCGGTGGTTATGCTGGCGAGAACGATGCCGCCGCCGAGGAAAACCACCAAACAGCCGACGGCGACGCAAAACCGCCGCACCGCATGCGGCTCGATGGTGCCGTAATTGTGGTCATAGCGGTGAAAGTCGGGGGCGTTTTCGTCGATGTCGCCCTTTTCACAGCCGTCCAGCACGCGCCGGGCGTAATGGCGGGCCCAGTGGGGAACCTCGTCATGCAACATGTATTCGGTGAATAGCCGCGCTATCAGCGCTTCCGGCAGGTCCTCGTCATGCCATTCCCGGTAGGCCAACTGCAAAAGCTGAAATTCGCCGACCTGTAACTGATTGGCGGCTTCGATGACGACCAGCTTATCCTTCATCGCCGCGTTTTCACGGTCGGGATTAAGCAGCGTTTCCCATAATTCGTAGATCGGGTTTTTCTTAGGATTGCCCATATCCTAAATTTTAGCGAGAAATGGGCCTAAGGTCGAGGTAAGCTCCTTCACAGTCGCGTCATTATCACCGACCCCGGACAAAACTGGCAGAAACATGACGTATTCAGCCATCACCCCCCGCCCCATAAGCGCCGCCCTCGGCGCCGAAATTGACGGCGTCGACCTGTCCAAAGACCTGCCCGATGCCGTGATTGCCGAAATCAGGCGGGCCTTGCTGGAATATCTCGTCATCTTTTTCCGCGACCAAGACATTACCCCCGAACAGCACTTGGCCTTCGCCCGGCGCTTCGGCGACTTGGTTGCCTACCCGATGGTCAAGGGGTTGGATGATTACCCGGAAATCGTTCCTGTGCTTAAGCTCGAACACGAAACCGTCAATTTCGGCGGCATCTGGCATTCCGACACCACCTATTTGGCGGAACCGCCCCTGGGCGCCATCCTGGTCGCCCGCGAGCTGCCGCCGACCGGCGGCGACACCCTGTTCGCCAACATGTACATGGCCTACGACAGCTTAAGCGAAGATATGAAAGAAAAACTTTCCAGGCTGACCGCCATCAACACCTCGGCCAAGGCCCATGTCGCCAAGTCCCGCGAGGGCCGCCAGCAGGACATGGACGACGTGCCGGAACCCCTGATCGCCGAACACCCCGCCGTGCGCACCCATCCGGAAACCGGGCGCAGGGTGTTTTACGTCAACCTCGGCCACACGGTCGGCTTCAAGGACATGTCGGAGGAGGAAAGCGGGCCGCTGCTGGAAGACCTGTTCGCCCATCAGCAACAAGAGCAATTCACCTGCCGCTTCCAGTGGGCGCCGGGGTCCATCGCCTTTTGGGACAACCGCTGCACCCAGCATTTCCCGTTCAATGACTATCACGGCTATCGGCGCGAGCTGCACCGGGTGACGCTGGCCGGGGATAGGCCGGTTTAGGGGAGGCTTAAGCCTTTTCGGCGTCGATGGCGTAGCCCGCACCGCGGACGGTGCGGATGATGTCGGCGCCGCCTTGGGCGTTCAGGGCCTTTCTCAGGCGCCGGATATGGACATCGACGGTGCGGGGCTCGACGAAGACATCGCCGCCCCGCACCCGGCCCAGAAGGCGTTCGCGGGAATACACCCGGCCCGGCTTTTCCATCAGCGTCTCCAGCAGCTTATAGCCGGTCGGGCTGAGGCTGATGGCCTTGCCGTCGCGGGTTACCTTGTGGGTGTCCTGGTCGATGACGATGCCGGCGTATTCTTTTTTACCGCCGCCTTGCAAGTCTGAACGGCGCAGCAGCGCCTGCACCCGGGCGATCATTTCGCGGGGTGAATAGGGTTTGACCACGTAATCGTCGGCGCCGGCTTCCAGGCCGAGCACCCGGTCGCCTTCTTCGCCCCTGGCCGTCAGCATGATGATGGGCAGGTTCTTGGTGCCCGTTCGCGCCCGCAGTTCGCGGCAGACATCGATGCCCGAGCGTTCCGGCAGCATCCAATCGACAATCGCCAAGTCCGGCACTTCGACGCCGACGCGGTTGAGTGCTTCCTCGCCGGTGATGGCGAGCACGGTCCTGAAGCCTTCTCTTTCAAGGTTATAGCGAAGCATTTCGGCCAGCGGCGCTTCGTCTTCGACGATGAGGATGAGGGATGACATTTTATTCCGGGAGTCCTATCCGATGCGGCCCGTGACGTAATCGCGGGTGCGCTCGTCCTGGGGGTTGGCGAAAACGGTTTCCGTGTCGCCCTTCTCAACAAGCCGGCCCAGGTGGAAATACGCCGTATTATCGGAAACCCTGGCGGCTTGCTGCATGGAATGAGTGACAATAACGATGGTGTAGCGTTCCTTCAACTCTCCGATCAACTCTTCAATACGGGCCGTGGCGATCGGGTCAAGGGCCGAGCAGGGCTCGTCCATCAGGATAACCTCGGGCTCGACGGCGATGGCGCGGGCGATGCAAAGCCTTTGCTGCTGGCCGCCGGAAAGGCTGATGCCGGGCGCCCGCAGCCGGTCGCGGACTTCATCCAGCAATCCCGCCCGGTCCAGGCTCCTAAGCACGATGGCGTCGCGTTCTTCGCTGTCTTTGAACATGCCGTGGATTTCCGGCCCATAGGCGACGTTGTCGTAGATCGATTTCGGGAACGGGTTGGGCTTCTGAAAGACTATGCCGATGCGGGTCCGGAGCTGCACCACGTCGCGTCCGGGGGCGTAGATGTCTTCGTCATCCAGCAACACTTTGCCTTCGATCCGGCAGCCGTCGATGATATCGTTCATGCGGTTGAGGCAGCGGATATAGGTGGACTTACCGCATCCCGAAGGCCCGATCAGCGCCGTCACCTTGTTGCGTTCGATGTTCAGGTCGACATCGTGAAGGGCCGGCTTATCACCGTAAAAGACCGTCAGGTTGCGGGTCGCCATCTTCGGGCCGTGCGCTGCATCCATGTCTTGTCCCAGGACATGGATGTTGCCCGGGGCGGATGTTTCAATTGCGGGGGTGGGTGTCATAGGTGTCTCCATTACCAACGAATTTCATATTTCTTGCGCAGCAGGACGGCGGACAGATTTATCACGATCGTAAACAACAGCAGTACCAAAATGGCGGCCGCCGTGCGTTCAGAAAATGCGCGCTCCGGGCTGTCCGCCCACAGGAATACCTGAACCGGCAGCGCCGTCGCCGGCGACAGAATGTTATCCGGCAAATCGACGACGAAGGCGACCATGCCGATCATCAGCAAAGGCGCCGTTTCGCCGAGCGCCCGGGCGGTGCCGATGATGGTGCCGGTCAGCACGCCGGGCATGGCCAGCGGCAGAACGTGGTGAAACACCGCTTGGATAGGGCTGGCGCCGACGGCGAGGGCTGCTTCGCGGATTGACGGCGGCACGGCTTTTATGGCTGCGCGCCCGGCGATGATGATGGTCGGCAGCGTCATTAACGCCAGCACCAAGCCGCCGACAAACGGCGCCGAGCGCGGCAGGTGAAAGATGTTGAGGAAAACGGCCAACCCCAACAGCCCAAAGACGATGGACGGCACGGCGGCCAGGTTGTTGATGTTGATTTCGACGAAGTCGGTCCAGCGGTTGCGGGGCGCGAATTCTTCCAGATAGACCGCCGTCATGACGCCAAGCGGGAAAGACAACGCCAGACAAACCAAGACGCTGAACAGCGAGCCCAAGGCGGCGACGGCGATGCCGGCCAGTTCCGGTTCGCGAGAATCGCCCGAGGTAAAGAACGCCCGGTTGAATTGAAGCTCAAGCCGACCATCGGCCTCCAGGGCCTCAACCCATCTAAGTTGGCGGTCGCTGAGGCGCCGTTGATCGACGGGCGCCGTGCGGGCGATAACGCCCTTCACCACCATGTCGACATCGTCCCCCGCGGTGACCCAAAGGGACACCGTTTTGCCGATCATTTCGGGGTTTTCCTTGACGAAATCATGAAGCTCGAAGGCGGCGCCGGAACTGATGATTTTATAGAGTGCGCGTTTGTCTTGCCTGGATTTGGCGTCGGGAAATGAATCGCTGAGCGCACGTTTCATGATGCCCTGATAATTGGCGCGCGATAGCGCGTTGACATCGAAATCCTCGGCCGCAAGGTGAATGTCGAGGCGCATTTTTGTCTGCTGAAAGGCGCTGGCGCCCGCATGGAGCACGGTCGCGAACAGCACGGCCAGAAACACCAAGCCGACGCAAACGGCCATCAAACCAAACAGCCGGAACCGTTTTTCCGCCCGGTGGCGCTTTTTGAGCCGTTCGGCCATGCGGACTTCTTTGGCGGATATATTATTCATATTGTTCCCGGTACGCTTTGACGATGCGAATCGCCGTCAGATTAAGAACCAGCGTGACGCAAAATAGCAAAAGACCCAGGGCGAACGCCGACAGGGTCTTGGCGCTGTCGAATTCCTGATCGCCGGTCAGCAGCGTGACGATCTGTACCGTCACCGTGGTCACCGCTTGCAGCGGGTTGAGGGTCAAATTGGCGGTCAGCCCGGCGGCCATGACGACGATCATGGTTTCGCCGATGACCCGCGACGCCGCCAGCAGCATGCCGCCGGCGATCCCCGGCAGGGCGGCCGGCAGGATCACCCGGGTGACGGCTTCGGAACGGGTCGCCCCCATGCCGAAGGCGCCTTCCCGAAGCGCGCTGGGAACGGCGGTAATGGCATCATCGGCGATGGATGACACGAACGGAATGGTCATGATCCCCATGACCAGACCGACGGCCAAGGCGCTTTCCGACGACACGCTCAAACCAATGGTCTCGCCGCCCTGGCGCAGCATCGGGGCGACGACGATGGCGGCGAAGAATCCGTAGACCACCGTCGGGATGCCGGCCAGCACCTCGAGGGCGGGTTTAACGACGGCGCGCATCCGGGGTGTTGCGTATTCGGCAAGGTAAATGGCGGAAAACAATCCGACCGGCCCGGAAACGGTGAGTGCGATGGCGCTGATCAGGAACGTTCCGACCAACAGCGGGATCGCCCCGAAGGCGCCGCTGGCGCCCACTTGGTCGGTACGGATGGCCATTTGCGGCGACCAGTGAATGCCGAAAACGAAATCCGTGAA
Organism: Rhodospirillales bacterium; assembly: GCA_013203955.1. Lineage (GTDB taxonomy): Bacteria > Pseudomonadota > Alphaproteobacteria > Rhodospirillales > Casp-alpha2 > Casp-alpha2. Next base: position 13,728 of record JABMOY010000131.1, read on the forward strand.
GGAGACGATGCGGAAGAACTGAATTGATTCGACGACCAACGAGAGAACGATCCCGATGGTCGTCAAAACGGCGATCGTGGACGCGGCGATCAAGAGAGACATGATCAACCGCTCCACGATTACCCGCCGTCTTCGCGCCGACGTGACGTACATCCGGCCTCCGTCGGCGCTAGCGGGTAGTGGACTAGAAGCTGAGATTGGCAAGAGACTTCACCTTGCCGTTCCAGTTGGCGCGCTCGGCTTCCGACATCGGGATCAGACCCTTGTCGGCGAGATAGCCTTCCTTGCCCCAGGCCTTGTCGCTGGTGAATTCGGCCATGTATTCCTTGATGCCGGGGGTGACGCCGATGTGGTCTTTCTTGACGTAGAAGAACAACGGACGCGACACCGGATACTTGCCGTCTGAAATTTTCTCAAACGTCGGCTTTTGGCCGTTGATGACGCTGCCCTGAACCTTGTCGGCGTTCTGATCTAAGAAGCTGTAGCCGAAGATGCCGAGCGCTTTCGGGTTGGCATCCAGTTTCTGGACGATCAGGTTGTCGTTTTCGCCGGCTTCGATAAAGGCGCCGTCTTCGCGGATGGTGTGGCAAAGCG
>JABMOY010000132.1 GCA_013203955.1 Rhodospirillales bacterium
GGATGAGGCTTCGACAAGCTCAGGATGAGGCTTCGACAAGCTCAGGATGAGGCTTCGACAAGCTCAGGATGAGGCTTCGACAAGCTCAGGATGAGGCTTCGACAAGCTCAGGATGAGGCTTCGACAAGCTCAGGATGAGGCCGCTTTTGAACACCGATTCCTTTTAATCGGAAAAAGCGCTAGTTTCATTGACCCGAGGAATCCCCCGGACGACAATTAACGATGGCGGCATCAAAACCCAACCAGCGATCATGAACCGGCAACAGCGAAGGCGCCAAAAAAAGCAACAAAAGTCATCTGCCGGGGCGGATGCTAAAAACCTGTCCGCGGACGCCCTGCTGGCCCGGGCGGGCGACCTGTACGGCCAGGGCCGGGGGTTGGAGGCGCTGGACCTGTGCCGCAAGGCGGTTGCCTTGGAACCTGAAAATTTCGGGGCGCAAAGCAATCTCGGCAACGTGCTCGCCGGATTGGGCCAAACGCAAGGGGCCGAAGCGGCATACGGGCGCGCACTTGGCCTTAATCCGACATCGGTGCCGGTGCTCAGCAACCTTGCCCTCTTGAAGGCGGAAACGGGCGATCCGGAGGCCGCCTCGGCACTTTACCGGCGGGTTCTGGAAATCGACCCCACCGAGGCCGAGACCTATCACGACCTGTCCCTGCTCAAGAAGTTCAAACCGGGCGCCCCGGGCGACGCCGCCGACATAGCGGCGATGGAGAAATTGCGGGCCAGCCCGAGCCTTCCGCCTGAAGGGGCGATGTTTCTGGATTTCGCCTTGGCCAAGGCCTTGGATGATGCCGGTGATTACGACCGCGCCTTTGGCCATATGGCGGCCGCCAACCGGGCGAAGCGCAAAACCCTTAAATACGACCCCGCCGCCGATGAAGCCATCACTGAGCGGATCATCGACGTTTTCGACGCGGCCTTTGTCGCCGGCCAAGCGGGCGTGGGCTCAGCGGACGGTCGCCCGGTGTTCATCATCGGCATGCCGCGGTCGGGAACGACCCTGGTCGAACAAATCCTGGCCAGCCATTCCGGGGTCCGGGCCAAAGGCGAGGTCAATTATTTTCGCGACGCGGTGTTCGGTTTTACCTCGGCTGACCAAGGAAAAAAGGCGGGGGTGAAGGAAATGAGCGCTTCGGGCCAGGATTTTCCCGAAGGCGTGCGCGACATCGGCGACGATGGTTTCAAGCGTCTTGGCGAAGGCTATATGCGTCTTCTCGGTGGTAATGCCCCCAAAGCCTTGCGCATCACCGACAAGGTGCCGAGAAACTTTTTCTTCGCCGGGCTTATTGCCCTGGCCCTGCCAAACGCCCGCATCATCCATTGCCGCCGTAACCCGGTGGACACGTGTCTGTCGTGTTATCAAATTCATTTCCCGGAAGGCCAGGAATTCAGCTACGGCTTGGGCGAGTTGGGCCGTTATTACCGGCTCTATGCCCGGCTGATGGATCATTGGCGGTCGGTTTTGGGGGCCCGGATTTTCGACATCGATTATGAAGATTTGGTCGCCGACCCGGAACCGATGATGCGAAGGCTGCTGGAATTTACCGGCCTCGACTGGGAAGACGGCTGTCTGGATTTTCATAAATCCGCCCGCCAAGTGCGCACCGCCAGCTCCCACCAAGTTCGGCGCCCGGTTTATAAGTCCGCCATAGAGCGTTGGCGGAATTATCAAGCGCGCTTAAGTCCGTTGCTTGAAGCGCTGGGTCCGCTTGCTGATATTGGGATCAAGAAAAAGTAGGCCCATGGCAAACAGCAAAGAACGCAAAAAAACCACCGCCAAAAAAGGTAAAAAGAAAAAGCCTAAACCCCTAGCCGACCCCAAGGCGCTTTATGACGGGGCCGTCAGCGATTTCCAAGCCGGGCGGATAAAGCAAGCCGAAATCGCCGTGGCCCGATTGGCTCAAGAATTTCCAGGCGATCCGGGGGTCATGCAGTTGCAGGGCACGATCGCGCTGCAGTCCGGCGATGCGGAAAGGGCGGCGGCGGTCTTCCGCGAAGCCGTCGCCCTGGCGCCGCAAATGCCCGGGCTCTGCGATCTTTTAGGCACGGCGCTTTTGGAATGCGGGCGCCTGGAGGAAGCGGAAACCGCCTACCGCCGCGCCCTTAACTTGTCGGTCGGCGACGCCGGGGTTTTCAACAATTTGGGTAATGTCCTCAAAAAACAGGGCCGCCCGGAAGACGCCCGGGACGCTTATCGGGAAAGCCTTAGGCTGCGTCCCGGCCATGTGGCCACGGAGCTCAACTTAGGCAACGTGCTGGAGGACATGGATGATTTCGAAGAAGCCGCATCCGCCTACCGGCGCGCCGCCGTCGTTGCGCCTGATGATCCGGAAACGCTGAGATGTTTAGGCCGGGCGCTGTTGGCCCAGGGCGAACTTGACCAATCACAGGCCGCCATCGTGCGGGCGCTTGACCTTGACCCCGATCACCCGGAAGCCCGGGAAATTATGGGCATTCATCATTTCCTGCGGGGAAACCTTAAAGCCGCCTGGGAGATCTATGATGTCCGTTGGCGCGGCGAAACCGAACGGCTTGACGCATTTGTGCAAGCTCCCTGGTCGGGGGAGCCTATAAAAGGGAAAACGCTACTTGTCTGGGGGGAACAAGGCATCGGCGACGAGGTCAGTTTCGCCGGCATGGTGCCCGATTTGATGGCCCAAGGCGCCAACGTCATTCTGGAATGCGACAAACGGCTGATCCCGTTATATGAACGCTCCTTCCCGGGCGTCGACTGCATCCCCCGGGAAACGCCGCCGGTTCCGGGCGCTCTCAACCCCGAAATAGACTTTCAGGCATCTTGCGGCAGCCTTGGCCGGTGGCTGCGGCCCGATTTCGAATCGTTTCCCGCCCGCAAGTCATACCTCGTCGCCGATGAAGACCGCCGCCGGGCCTTACGGGCGCGTTACCTGGACGGGTCCGAAGACTTTTTGATCGGCATTGCCTGGCGCAGCGTCAATCCCCGGAACGGGCGCCATAAATCCATGCCGGTTACGGCGTTAGCGCCGCTGATGAATTTTCCGGGGACCCGCTTCGTCAATCTGCAATACGGCGACACGGAGGGCGAAATTACCGCCCTCGAAAAAGAAACCGGGGTTGCCATCATCAACGACGCCGATATCGACCAGATGACGGATATGGACGGCTTCGCCGCCCAGGTGGCGGCGCTTGATTTGATTGTCTCGGTTTCAAACACCACCGTTCATGTCGCCGGCGCCCTGGGCGTCCCGGCCTGGGTGATGCTGTCGAAAAAACCGATGTGGCGATGGATGGCGGATCGTGACGACAGCCCGTGGTATCCGTCTCTCAAGCTGTTCCGGCAAAGCCAAGCCGGCGTTTGGGGCGACGTGATCGAGCGCGTGGGTGCGGCGTTGCCCGGCGCGTTCGGCGCCAAAAAATAAAACGCCATCACGGCCAAGGAACCCTCATTACGCCGACTTACCCGGCTGGGCGCACCAATCACGCCAAGCGTCGCGATATAGGGTCTCCAGATTGCGGGTATAGCGCACCCCGTCGCAAACGGGCGAGGCCGCCATTTTATCCCGCATGCCGGAACTGACCGCGCCCAGAGCATCCGGGTCCATGGCCAAGCGGGTGGCGATCTTCACATAGTCGTCGGCGTTCTCCGCGATCCACTCGCCAAACCCGGCGACGGAGAGGTGGGAGTAACTGTGGCGCGAGGGATAAGTTTCGCCCGGCAGCGTGATCACCGGGACACCCATCCAAAGCGCTTCCAGCGTCGTTAATCCGCCGGAATAAGGGAATGGATCGAGGGCAATATCGATTTCGCCGTAATATCCCAGAAACTGGGGGTGGGGCGCGCCGCCCTCAAGAAGGATCAGGCTGCGGTCGACGCCCTGGGCCTCGAAATCGCTAAGATAGCGCTCGCGTGTCTGTTCGTGAGAGAAGGCGGCGTTTCTGAGGAGCAGCCGCGAGCCCGCGACCTGGTTTAGTATTCGAGCCCAGTGCATCACAACCGAGGGGTTGATCTTTGCCAGATTGTTAAAAGAACCGAAAGTCACAGGCCCCCCCCGCGATGCGGGGCGCGGTGCCACCGGCGGCGCGTAGTCCGGTGGTTGGTAACAAAGAACGCCGTCCGCAAGCCTAATCAATCGCTCGCTATAGTCCGCATCTACGCCGTCTGGGGTTTCAAACCGGTCGCCGATGATGATGTCCATGGCGGCGACGCCCGAGGTGCAGAAAATAGAGACCCCGGTCACCTGAATGGGGGCGGGCTTGAGTGAAAACATCGGCAGGCGGTTGCCACTGGAATGCCCCGAAAGATCGACGAGAATATCGATTTCATCGCGGCGCACCAGATCCGCAACCGCGTGATCATCCATCGCCGAAATGTTCCGCCAGGTGACGCGCTGGGCTTGAATTTCGGCAGTAAGGTCGTCACCCGCGGGTGAATTGAAATAGCAGAACGCCTCGACAGCGTCCGGGTCATGGTTATGGGCGATGGGTAAGAAGAAGTAGCCGCCCGGATGGCGCTTGAAGTCGGCGGAAACATAGCCGACTCTGATCGGCCGCAGCGGATCAGCCGTGTTGGTATGGGGCATGGGGTCCGGCTCATACGCATAGGCTTGGTTCCAACGCTTGGCTTCGGCTAGAAGTTCGGCGTTACCAACCCGCGGAAGATAACAGAGGCTGAAAATCAAATTAGAATGCGCCCCCGGCGGCCTGTCGATGCCGAGTTCAAGCGCTTTCCGAGTTTCCGCCACGGCCTCTTCCGCCCTGCCGGTGAGCACGTAGGCCTTGCCAAGGTTTGCATGCGCTATGGCCAAGCCGGGCGCCGCCTCAACCGCATGCTCCAGAGCCTCTAAGGCCTTGGCAAGGGTGTCGTCGCCGGATAGTTCAAGATAGGCGCTACCGAGATTATTCAGGGCTTCCGCGTCATCGGGCTTGAGCGTGAGAACCGCTTCATATTGTTTGATTGCCGCGTCGATCCGGCCTGTCCTTTTAAAGGCGAGCCCGAGATTATAATGAGCGTCGCCATAATCCGGCCGTAACGAGATCGCTTTCCGGTAACTCGTTATCGCTTCTTCCTCGTGCTGTAGCGCCCGCAAAATATTGCCGAGATCATAATGCGCTTCGGCGTTGCCTGGTTGCAGCGCCACCGATTTCTCAAACGCCGGCAAGGCGTCCTCTGGGCGCCCGTGGCGCTTCAGGGCGTTGCCGAGGAGACCGTAAAGTTCGGCTGAATCATTAACCGTGGAAATGGCTTTTTCCAGGTGCGGCACCGCCCGGTCGGGGTGGCCGGTTTGCAAGGCGATCACCGCCAATAAATGCAGCACTTCCGGAATATCGGGGCTGGCGCGCTGGATCTCCAACAAGGCGGCCTCGGCCTGTTCGACCCTTCCTTGCTGAAAATGGTCCACCGCGCGGTTGAACTTTGTTTCCAAGGAATCCATTTTTTTTCGGTTTAATGGTGGGCGCGACAGGGATTGAACCTGTGACCCCTGCCGTGTGAAGGCAGTGCTCTCCCGCTGAGCTACGCGCC
>JABMOY010000133.1 GCA_013203955.1 Rhodospirillales bacterium
CCCCCAACAAGACCCTGGCGGCGCAGCTTTACAGCGAGATGAGGGAGTTCTTTCCCGACAACGCCGTCGAATATTTCGTTTCTTACTATGATTATTACCAGCCGGAGGCCTACGTGCCGCGCACCGACACCTTCATCGAAAAAGACGCTTCCATCAACGAGCAAATCGACCGCATGCGCCATTCCGCCACGCGCGCCCTGTTGGAACGCACCGATACGGTGATCGTCGCCTCGGTCAGTTGCATCTACGGCATCGGCGCCGTCGAGACCTATGCCGAAATGGTGGTCAAGTTGAAACCGGGACAGCGTTTGGGCCGCGAAGACCTGTTGGGGAAACTGGTCGACCTTCAATACAAGCGCAACGACGTCAATTTTTACCGCGGCGCCTTTCGGGTGCGCGGCGACGTTATCGAAATTTTCCCGTCGCACATGGAAGACCGGGCCTGGCGGTTGTCGTTGTTCGGTGACGACCTGGAAGCGATCTGGGAAGTCGATCCGTTGACCGGGGAAAAGATCGGGGCGATGGATGAAATTATTATCTATCCCAACAGCCACTACGTCACCCCGCGGCCGACGTTGCTGCAGGCGATCCCGAAGATCCGCACCGAAATGAAAAGCCGCGTGGGTGAGCTGCTCGATCAGGGAAAACTGTTGGAAGCCCAGCGCCTGCAGGAACGCACCACGTATGATCTGGAAATGCTGGAAACCACGGGTTTCTGTTCCGGGATCGAGAACTATTCGCGCTACCTGACCGGCCGCAACCCCGGCGAGCCGCCGCCGACGCTGTTTGAATACCTGCCTGAAAACGCGCTGCTGATTGTCGATGAAAGCCACGTCACCGTGCCGCAACTGGGCGGCATGTACCGGGGCGATTACGCCCGCAAATCGACGCTGGCGGAATTCGGCTTCCGGCTGCCCAGCTGCATCGACAACCGGCCCTTGAAGTTCGAAGAATGGGAAGTCATGCGGCCGGACACCATCTTCGTCTCGGCGACGCCGGGCCCGTGGGAGCTGGAGCGCACCGGCGGCGTCTTCACCGAGCAAGTCGTCCGCCCGACCGGGCTGATTGATCCGCTGTGCCAGGTGCGCCCGGTCGAAACCCAGGTCGACGATTTGTTGGCCGAGGTCAAGGAAGTGGCGGCCAAGGGCTTGCGCACCCTGGTCACCACCCTGACCAAGCGCATGGCCGAGGATTTGACCGAATACATGCACGAAAACGGCGTCCGCGTGCGTTACATGCATTCCGACATCGACACGCTTGAGCGCATCGAGATCATCCGCGACCTTAGGCTCGGCGCCTTCGATGTGCTGATCGGCATTAACCTGTTGCGCGAGGGCCTGGATATCCCGGAATGCGCCCTGGTCGCCATCCTCGACGCCGACAAGGAAGGCTTCCTGCGCTCGAAAACATCCCTGGTGCAGACCATCGGCCGGGCGGCGCGCAACATCGACGGGCGGGTGATTTTGTACGCCGATAAAATCACCGACAGCCTTGATTATGCCTTAGGCGAAACCAACCGGCGGCGCGAAAGGCAGCAGGCCTATAACGCCGCCAACGGCATCACGCCTGAATCGATCAAGAAAGGCATCACCGATATTGTCGGGTCCGTCTACGAAAAAGACTACGTCACCGTCGACACCGGGGCCGCCGGCGAAACGGAACTGGTCGGCCATAATCTGCAAGCCGTGATCGCCGAGCTAAACGAAAAAATGAAATCCGCCGCCGCCGATCTGGAATTTGAAGAAGCCGCAAGGCTCAGAGACGAGGTCAGGCGCCTGGAAGCCCACGAACTCGGCCTGGATAGGGCCGGCGTCGCGCCGATGGCGGCCTATAAAGCCGGGGCGGGGGCGGGAAGAAAGAAATTTAAGAAGAAGCGGCGCTAGGGCTTCAGCCCCCCAACAGCTCCGGCCTAACAAACCAGCTTACCGTCCAGCCGCCGCCGTTTTCGCCGCGTTCCAGGCAGGCGACCGTGCCCGGCTTGAAATGCACCACCGTTTCTTCCTCGTCGCCGGTGGTCAGGCGCGATACCAGTTTGCTCATATAGGGCAGGTGGCCGACGATGATGGTGTCTTCGGTCCATTCCTCGATGGCGTCGAAAAATTCGTCCGTCGCATCGTTGGGCGCCAGACCGCTGGCGGCTTCTTCGACCATGTTGCCGGGGCCGAGAACCTCGGCCAGCAACAGCGCCGTCGCCAACGCCCGCAACTTGCCGGAATGGATGACCCGGGTGGCGGAGACGCGGCTGCGGGCCAGGAACGAGGCGACCCGCTTGACGTCCTCGATGCCGTTTTCGCTCAACGGCTTTTCGGGGTTTTCGTCCTTGGGCATGGCGGCGCCGTGTTGAACCAGATAGAGGCGCATTAGGAGGCCGAGGAAGCCGCCGCCAGCATCGCTTCGGCGGTCTTGATTTCTTTTTCGGCCGCAGGGGCGGCGCCGTCTTCGGCCTCGGCGAATGCAGCCTTGGCATCTTCCAGCCTTTTTTCAGCCGTATCGCGGTCGATGTCGGCGACGGCGACGGCTTCTTCCGCCAGCACCGTGCAGCGTTCCGGCGAGACTTCGGCGAAGCCGCCGGCGACGAAAATACGCTCAGACACTTGGCTGCCCTGGTGGATGTCGATGACGCCGGGGCGGACGGCGGAAATCATCGGCGAATGGCCGGGCAGTACGCCGAAATCGCCTTCGGCGCCGGGCACGACGACCATGTCCACGGGCTCCGACTTCAGGAGCCGTTCCGGCGAGACCAATTCAAATTCGACGGTGTCTGACATAAAATCTTTGAAAAAAGTCCCTCGCTTCGCTCAGTGTACTTTTTTCAATCCTTAATCTGTGGAAAGAAGGCTTGAGGCGGCCCAGGAAATCCCGGGGGCCTTCTTTCCGCTTAATTCTATTTAACCACAAATCCGACCGCAGAACCGCTTCAAGGTCGGGTTTGACCTAATTTAAAACGCGGAAAAGTACACCGAAGGGACTTTTCCGCGAGCACTATGCCGCTTCGGCCATTTTTTTGGCCTTTTCGACGGCTTCGTCGATGGTGCCGACCATGTAGAAGGCGGCTTCCGGCAAATGGTCGTATTCGCCCTCGATTATGCCCTTGAACCCCTTGATGGTGTCTTCCAGCGATACCAGGACGCCGGGGCTGCCGGTGAAGACTTCGGCGACGAAGAACGGTTGGCTGAGGAAGCGTTGAATTTTGCGGGCGCGGGCCACCGTCAGCTTGTCTTCTTCCGACAACTCATCCATGCCCAGAATGGCGATGATGTCCTGCAGGGATTTATAAGTCTGCAACACCCGCTGGACCTCGGTGGCGACGTTGTAGTGCTCTTTACCGATGATGCGGGGATCGAGGATGCGCGACGTCGAATCCAGCGGATCGACGGCGGGATAGATGCCCAATTCGGCGATCTGGCGGCTGAGCACCGTGGTCGCGTCGAGATGCGCGAACGACGTCGCCTGCGCCGGGTCGGTGAGGTCGTCGGCCGGCACGTAAATGGCCTGCAC
>JABMOY010000134.1 GCA_013203955.1 Rhodospirillales bacterium
ACCATCGAGCCGGTCGGTTCGGTCACCGGCAGGCCGGCGCCGATGGCCGCGGCCATGGGTTCTTCGATCAGCAGGACACGACGGGCGCCGGCGCTTTCGGCGGATTCCTGAATGGCGCGGCGTTCAACGGCGGTCGATCCCGACGGCACGCAGACGATGACCAGGGGCGATGCAAAACTGCGCCGGTTATGAACCTTGCGGATGAAGTACTTAATCATCTCCTCGGCGACTTCGAAGTCGGCGATGACGCCGTCGCGAAGCGGCCGGATGGCACGGATGTTTCCGGGCGTGCGGCCAAGCATCTGTTTGGCTTCTTCGCCGACGGCCAGGACTTGTTTTTTGCCCTTAACCTCGGCGATGGCGACGACCGAAGGTTCGTTCAACACAATGCCCCGTCCCTTGACGTATACGAGCGTGTTGGCGGTGCCGAGGTCGATGGCCATGTCCGCCGATAAAAAGCCGAAAATTCTTGATAACATATAAGCCCTTAACCTTTTTTATAAACGCCCGGACAGGCCGAAAAGCCTGTTCCGCCTATGAGTCGCGCCGGTGCCGGGAGACGTTCCCGAGGAGCCCTCCCGGCACCCGACGTATCCTTTATAAAAAACCACGAGCCCCCTTGCTAGGCAGAAAGCGCCTCCGGCGCGGTTTTTTGTCTTTTCACCAGCAACTTGTTCAAAGCGTTAACATAGGCCTTGACCGAAGCCACCATGGTATCCGTATCGGCGCCGCGGCCATTGACCGTGCGCCCGTCTTCTTCCAAACGTACCGTAACCTCGGCCTGGGCGTCTGTGCCCCCCGTCACCGCATGCACCTGATAAAGCTGCAGGCGCGCCTTGTGCGGGAACAGTTCTTGGATGCAGTTGAACGCCGCATCGACGGGGCCATCGCCCGATCCCTTGCAGGATTTGACCTCGCCGTCGATTTCCAGCTCCAGCTCGGCCTTCGGCGGTTGGTGCTTGGTGCCGCAGAGCACTTCAAGCTCAACCACCCGAATCCTGTCGTTGGTCCTGACCACTTCGTCATCGACAAGGGCGATGATGTCTTCGTCGAAGACGTCCTTTTTTAGGTCGGCCAGATCCTTGAACCGCTTAAACGCGATCTGCGCCGCGTTGTCGCCGAGGTCGTAGCCCAGGTCCCTTAGCTTCTCGATGAAGGCGTGGCGGCCTGAATGTTTGCCCAGAACCAATTTTGATTCCGTCAGTCCGACCGATTCCGGGGTCATGATTTCGTAGGTCCCCGAATGCTTGAGCATCCCATCTTGGTGAATGCCGGCTTCGTGGGCGAAGGCGTTGGCGCCGACGATGGCCTTGTTGGGCTGCACGGCGAAACCGGTGACGCCGGACACCAAACGCGATGCCTTCATGATGTCTTCGGTCTTGATGCCGGTGGTATAGGGCATGGCGTCGTTGCGGGTGCGGAGCGCCATCACCACTTCTTCCAGGGAGGCGTTGCCGGCGCGTTCGCCCAGGCCGTTGATGGTGCATTCGACTTGCCGGGCGCCGGCGCCGACAGCGGCCAGCGAATTGGCGACGCCGAGCCCTAAGTCATTGTGACAATGGACCGATATCACCGCCTTATCGATATTCGGCACGCGGTCGCGGAGCATGTTGATCAGTTCGATAAATTCCTGCGGCACGGTATAGCCGACAGTATCGGGGATATTGACGGTGCCGGCGCCGGCTTTGATCGCCGCTTCGACGCACCGGCAGAGGAAATCGTGCTCGCTGCGCGTCGCGTCTTCGGCCGACCATTCGACGTCGTCGACGAATGAGCGGGCGTGGGTGACGCTTTCCGTTACCTGGGCCAGCACGTCTTCGGGTTCCATCTGCAATTTATGCTTCATATGGATGGGGCTGGTGGCGATGAACGTGTGAATGCGCGAACGCTTGGCCGGTTTGAGGGCGTCGGCGCAGCGGTTGATGTCGATCTTGGTGGCGCGGGCGAGCCCGCAGACGGTCGAATTCTTGACCACCTTGGCGATTTCATTGACGGCTTCGAAGTCGCCGTCCGACGCAATCGGGAACCCGGCCTCGATAACATCGACGCCCATGCCTTCCAGGACCTCGGCGATACGGAGTTTTTCGTCCAGGTTCATGGAAGCGCCCGGCGATTGTTCGCCGTCACGCATGGTGGTGTCGAATATGGTTATTCTGTTTTTGTCAGAGCGAGCGCTCATGGGATTAACCCTTCTTTCAACTTAGGTGTTTGCAAAAAATAACTATTCGCTTCCCCTGAACGCGCAATGCACCGGCATGGTGCCTAAGGTGAGCGTTCAGGGGCACCTAAGTCGAAGGTCCCCGTCGAGAATAAGGTCGAGAATGAGCAGATCCAGCGAAAGCACGCGCAAAATAGCCCGGGTGCCGGGCTTTTGCCCTGCATCCGACAAGTCTAACCGAGGCTTTGCAATCGTTTTCGTCATCGATCTCAACTTGGTCTTTCGCTGGTTATTCGGGGCTTTAGCTCCGAAAGCTTGGTTCTCTTAACACGAATACTTAGAAGGGTTAAGAACAAAATGACAATTCACGCCTTAAGCATCTGAAATATATAGCGGGATGCGAAACCGGTGATGGACCGCCAACCGGGCGAACATCCACCAAAAACTTTTTAAAATTTGACTAAGGTCAATTCGCCCCGGAACCATAACGGATATCTTCCACCCGATTTCCACGGTTGGTTTTGGGGGCAGGCATGAAACTCCAGAAGGTCTGCTATGCAAAAATAACATAATGAAGGTTGATTGCCGTCAATGTTGCACCGCAACAAATGCTTATGGTGGTGAGACTAAAGGTTTTTTCAGCGCTGAGAATGGAGGAAAACGATGTCCAGAATCTTGAATAAAATCACCCTTGGCGCGGCCGCCTTTGGCTTGCTGGCAAGCGTGTCCACGGCGGCCCTCGCGGCGCCGCCTGCGGATTGGTCGCAAGTTCCGACCAAAAACGTCAAGCTTTTCTACCCCGGCCAGTCCAGTTACCAATGGCTGCGCTCCTCGGAACACAAACGCGCCGACAAAAAGACCTGGCGGGGCGATAGTTGCGTTTCCTGCCACGAGGACGAAGAAAGGGAACTCGGGCAGCTAATGGTTTCCGGCAAAAGGCTGGAACCCCATCCGATCACCGGTAAGCAGGATGTCGTCGACTTGGCGGTCCAGGCCGCCCACGATAAAGACAACCTATACTTCCGCTTCCAGTGGAAGACCAAGAATCCCTATCCGGGCACGGCCCATCCGCACTGGCAGTTCGACGGCAAGGATTGGAAGGCGATGGGGTGGCCGAGGCTGCATAAGAAGGTGTGGGGCGAGGGCCAACCGGCCATCTACGAGGACCGGCTGTCGATGATGATCGACGACGGCTCGGTGCCGATGTTCAAGGAGCAGGGCTGCTGGCTGACCTGCCACGACGGCATGCGCGACATGCAGGGTCTGGCCAAGACCGCCGACGTCAAGGCGCAAGCGCTATTGGGCAAGGTGTTGAAGAAGAAGGACGTGCGTAAATATTTACCGTCGTCCCGGACCGACAAGAACGCCACGTGGGACAAAACCAAGTCACCTGAAGAAATCGCCAAGATCAAGGCGGCGGGTGGCTTCGTCGACCTGATGCAGTGGCGCGGCCATCGCTCCAATCCCATCGGCATGACCGATGACGGCTATGTACTCCAATATCGCCTGTTCGACGCCGGCAAGAAGATGTTCTCCAAGAATTGGGATAAGAAGGCGAAAATGCCGAAGTACATGTTCGACGTCAAGAAGGTCGGGTTCAAGTCGCGAACCATGGACCAGATCCGCGACACCTCGAAGCCGAGTTCGCTGATCGTCGAGGACAACGCGGCCAAGTTCGATCCAAAGGCGGGCTGGAAGAAGGGTGACATGATCCCCGAATACTACCTCACCCGGGCGGTCAAAGGATCGGCGGGCGACAATCAAGACGCGAAAGGCACATGGAAGGACGGCGTGTGGACCGTCGTGTGGACCCGCAAACTCGACACCGGTCATCCCGAGGATGATAAGATCATGAAGCCCGGCGGCGTCTATACGTTCGGCTTCGCGGTCCACGACGACAATATCACGACTCGCGGTCACCATGTTTCCTGGCCGATGAGCGTCGGCATCGGAACCAAGGCGGATATCAAGGCCGTTACCATGAAGTAACGGAATCGCGGACGGGGCCCGAGCGAGGCCCCGTCCGTTTCCCCGCCTCCCACACGCTTTCTAGAGGGGGATTACCGTGTTCTTATCAAAATTCTTCACTGGCCGTCCGGTTCTGGTCACCCTTGCGATTGTCATCGTCGCCGTGATGATCGGGGTGCTGGTGGCGTTCGAGCCGGTGACGCGCTCCTTCGTCGCCCAGGATACAACCTGCCTCACATGTCATGAGGACTCCGAGTACAACGCCGCCTCCACGGTGTTATGGGACGGCTTCAAGCCCTTAACCCGGCCCCATAAAGCCACGCCCGAAGGCGGACAGGCGACGTGCGTATCATGCCACGTGCCCGAGGGAATGCTAGGCTCGGCCTATTTCTACACACATGTTTTGACCCTCACCGACTTTTTTGGCCGCGTGCATGAGCCCATAGCGGACAGACAGCAAGCTCCGTGGGTCCCTCCCGTCGCCCGGCGTGCCTTTGTGGCACGGGACGGCTTTCTTGAAAACGACAGTTCCCCTTGCCGGAGTTGCCATATCGAGGCCGAGATCAAGCCGAAGCGCAAACGCGGCCAAAAGGCGCACAAAAATGCCCTGAAGAACAAGGAAACCTGCATCACGTGCCACGACAACCTAGTACACAGGGAGGTGCCGCCACGGGACGAGTTTTTGAAGGACGCCGGGACAAAGGGAGGATGATTTAAACAAAAGGCCTTTGCGCTCTCGTTTTAAAAAATTTCGGCCTTCTAATCCTCATGTCCCTAGGTCTGATTGAGAGAAAAAGGCGGGACACCCAGCCCCGCTTTTTCGCATTTCGCGTAAATTTGCAGGCGCTCAGTTCTTGGCCTTATCGACCAGCGCGTTTTCGGCGATCCACGGCATCATGGCGCGCAGCTTGGCGCCCGTTTTCTCGATGTCGTGCTCGGCGCCGCGTCGGCGCATGGCCTTGAAGCTGGGTTGGCCGGCCCGGCATTCGCTCATCCACTGGCTGACGAAGCGGCCCGACTGAATGTCGTCGAGGACTTCTTTCATCCGCGCCTTGACGCTTGCATCGACGATGCGGGGGCCGGAAGCGTAATCGCCGTATTCGGCCGTGTTGGAGATCGAATAGCGCATGTTGGCGATGCCGCCTTCGTAGATCAGATCGACGATCAGTTTGACCTCGTGCAGGCACTCGAAATAGGCCATTTCCGGCGCGTAACCAGCTTCGACCAGGGTTTCGTAACCCGCCTGGATCAACGACGTCAGGCC
>JABMOY010000135.1 GCA_013203955.1 Rhodospirillales bacterium
CGGATGTACAACAGGCCGTTGATGGAGCTCGACCCGCCGAGCGTCTTGCCGCGCGGCCAATCGAGACGACGACCGTTTATGCCGGGGTCGGGTTCGGTCCTGTAGCACCAATCCATATTCGGGTTGTGGAGGGTCTTGAAATAGCCGACCGGCACGTGAATCCACGGATTCCAGTCACGCCCACCGGCTTCCAGCAGCAAAACCCGTTTTCCCGCGTCGGCGCTCAGCCGATTGGCGAGTACGCAGCCGGCGGAACCGGCGCCGCCGACGATATAATCGTATTTTTCTTGGTTCTCGGTCATGTCCTGGGTGTCCGGCTCGCCAAACTTTGCAATAATGCTTTAAGTTAACCCCAGGGAGGCGGAATGGCGATCAAGCACTTGAAGAAAGCGGAAAAAAATCCAGCGACCGGAGAGGCCGAGACACGCGAAACCGTGTCCATGATGCTGGAAGAAATAGAAAAGGGCGGCGAGGCCAAGGCCCGTGAATACGGTGAAACACTTGACGGCTGGACCGGTGATATCGTTGTCGGTCCCGATGCGATTGCTTCGGCGGCGGATAAAGTCACGGACCAGCTTAAGGACGATATTCGATTTTCTTATGACCGGGTGCGCAATTTCGCCGAACATCAACGCGCTAGCATCAAGGATTTTGAAACCGAGTTGTCGCCCGGACTGTGGGCCGGACAGCGCCTGATCCCCGTGCAGTCCGCCGGTTGTTACGTTCCCGGCGGGCGTTACGCGCATGTTGCGTCCGCCGTCATGAGCATCACCACGGCAAAAGTGGCCGGCGTCGAAAACGTCATCGCGTGTTCCGCGCCAAGCCAGGAACATGGCGGCATTCATCCGGCGATCCTTTATGCCATGGACCTGTGCGGAGCCGACCATATTCTTTCGCTCGGCGGGGTGCAGGGAATTGCCGCCATGGCGTTCGGGCTGTTTACCGGCTGCCAAGCCAATATTTTGGTCGGTCCCGGCAATCGGTTCGTCGCCGAGGCCAAACGCATGTTGTTTGGGCGGGTCGGCATTGACCTGTTCGCCGGGCCGACGGAGATATTAATCATCGCCGATGAAGCCGCCGATCCTGAAATCGTCGCGGTCGATCTTGTCGGGCAGGCCGAGCACGGCCCCGATTCCCCGGCCTGGCTGGTCACCACCAGCCGACAACTGGCCGATAGCGTCATGGCCCGCATCGATGACTTGATTGCGGCGCTTCCAGACGTGCAAGCCGGGGCGGCAGGCACCGCCTGGCGGGATTATGGCGAGGTCGTGCTTTGCGACAGCGACGAGGAAGCGGCCCAGGTGAGCGACGATTATGCGCCGGAACATCTGGAAGTGCAGACCCGGAATCTTGACTGGTACGTGGCGCGGCTGAAGAACTACGGCTCGCTGTTCGTCGGCGAGGAAACCACCGTTGCCTTCGGGGATAAGTGCTCCGGCACCAACCACATCCTGCCGACCAAGGGGGCAGGGCATTACACGGGCGGGCTGTCAGTGCACAAGTTCATCAAGGTCGTGACCACCCAACGCATAACGCAGGACGCCAACCGGGATGTCGCCGCCGTGACGGCGCGGATTTCCCGCCTCGAAGGAATGGAAGCGCATGCCCGCACCGGCGACGTGCGGCTTGCCAAGTACTTTCCGGGCGAAAAATTTTCATTGAACAAATAAGCGGATATTAAATGGCAAGCTATGTTGAAGAATTGTTCAGTCTTTCAGGCCGCGTTGCCCTGATCAGCGGCGCGTCGTCGGGTATTGGCCGCCACATGGCGGCAACCCTGGCCCGCGCCGGGGCTGATGTCGTGCTGGTCGCCCGGCGAGCGGATCGCCTGGCTGAGGTCGAAGCGGCAATCTCCGGCGCCGGTGGCAGGGCCCATGCCTTGTCCGCCGATCTCAGTGAGCGCGATGAAGTCAGCCGGGTGGCGTCTGAGGGGGCGCAACCGTTCGGTGCGCCCGATATTTTGATCAACGCCGCCGGTATGAACCCCCGTCAACCGCCTGATGACGTCTCTTGGGATGTGTGGGATGCGACGCTGCATCTTAATCTTTCGGTGCCGTTTTTTCTGGCCCGCGCGTTGATCCCCGGAATGCGGGGCAAAAAGGGCGGCAACATCATCAATATTGCCTCCATGCAGTCCTACAGGGCCTTCGCAAATGGCGCCCCCTACGGGGCGTCCAAGGGCGGGGTCGTGCAGCTTACCCGCGCCATGGCCGAGGCATGGTCGGCGGACGGTATCGTAAGCAACGCCATTGCGCCGGGTTTTTTCCCGACCGAACTGACACAATCAATTATGGATGATCCGAAGCTTTCCGCCTACCACGCCGGAAAGACAGCGATCGGTCGGAACGGCGAAATGACCGATCTCGACGGCGCGACGATTTTCCTCGCCTCGCGCGCGTCGGCCTACGTTACTGGCCAAATCCTGCCAGTGGATGGCGGGTATTCGGCAACATAGGGCCGCTGACTTGAGCTTAGGTTCTGTACTCAATTAACGGCTGCTTAATCGGCCTGTGGTTCAAACTCCGGTGCAAGGGAAGTTTGGAATCATGCGTTACGATCTCACGGATTTTTGAATGGTCTGTCATCGAGAAATGTCGCCACCACACGTCATTTAGAACGTGTAACGGGCTAATTTTATGAATGCTTTTTGTCGAATTCCCCAAGGTGACTAACAGGGAAGAAATATTCAAGAACAGGAATTAAAGAAGGTTAAAATCAAAGGCGGGATTCAAGTCTAACTTCATTTCACCTGTCCGAGTTTCTCCTCAGGCGGCCCCTGAGAGGGAGGCCTCGACTTGCGAATGGTCATGAGAAAATTACGGAAATCATACAAAAAATAGGTAGAAAAACCGTGAAAGCATACTAATCTATCAACGGGGGCCTAAGCCGAGGAACGGTTAGATAAATCCGACTTTGGTTGAAAGGTCAGCGGATGGACGTTCGTCCAGTACCGGAAATTAACGAAACCACTTACAAGTGGTGTGTGCGGGCGTTTTCCGTCTTGCATGACCGGCTTGGAATCAACCTCAAGGTTCATGGCGCCGAGGGCAAAATCGACGACGGGCAGATTTTTCTGTTCAATCACTTCGCCCGCTTCGAAACGGTCATTCCGCAATACATTATTCACGAGGCGACGGGCGCTTTCTGCCGTTGTGTCGCGGCGTCGGAACTGTTCGAGGGCAATAAGACCTTCGCCAAGTTACTCTGGGATGTCGGGGCGGTGCCGACCAATCTCCCGGGGCTGCTCCCCTTTCTTGCCGCCGATATTCTTCGTGGTCGTAAGGTCATCGTTTTTCCCGAAGGCGGAATGATCAAGGATCGCCATGTCGTCGATGAACAGGGTGATTTCGGTGTTTTCTCACCGATGGCCCTTACCCAACGCAAGCTGCACAAAGGCGCCGCGGCAATCGCACTTACGCTTGAGATCTTCAAAAAACGAATTCTTATGGTTCACGACGA
>JABMOY010000136.1 GCA_013203955.1 Rhodospirillales bacterium
ACCAGCGGCGGCGAGGCCAGATAGTTGGCCTTGACCCACGGGTTAATGCGGCCTTCGAAATTGCGGTTGCCCGACAACACGGCGGTCACCACAAGGTCGCCGCCGTTGATGGCGGCGGCGATGGGGTCGGGCAAAGGCCCGGAATTGCCGATGCAGCTGGTGCAGCCGAAGGCGGAAATATGAAAGCCCAGCGCATTCAGGCCGTCCTGCAGCCCCGCTTTTTCCAGGTAATCGGCGACCACCTGGCTGCCCGGCGCCAGGGAGGTTTTCACCCAGGGCTTGGAATGCAGACCTTTGGCGGCGGCCTTTGTCGCCAACAGCCCGGCGGCGACCAGCACCGACGGGTTCGACGTGTTGGTGCACGACGTAATGGCGGCGATGACGACGTCGCCGTCGCTGAGTTCGTAATCGGCGCCCTCAACGGCAGACGCTCTGGGCGCGTCAATGCCTGCCAAGTCCTTCAAGGCCCTGGCGAAGGCAGGCGCGGACTCGGTCAGGTTAATCCGATCCTGGGGCCGCTTCGGCCCGGCGATGGCCGGAACGACAGTCGAGATATCGAGTCCCAGGGTATCGGTGAATTGCGGATCGGGGCTGTCGGCGTCGCGCCACAACCCCTGCGCCTTGGCGTAGGCTTCGACCAGAGCGATCGAGTCTTTGTCGCGCCCGGTCAGAGTCAGGTATTTGAGCGTTTCGGCATCGATGGGGAAAAAGCCGCAGGTGGCGCCGTATTCGGGCGCCATGTTGGCGAGCGTCGCCTGATCGGGCAGGGTCAGCTCGTCCAGGCCGGGGCCGTAGAATTCGACGAATTTGCCGACGACGCCTTTTTCACGCAGCATTTCGACGACGCGCAGCACCAAGTCGGTGGCCAGGGCGCCTTCCGGTAATTTGCCGGTGAGCTTGAAGCCGACGACTTCGGGCAGAACCATGGTGACCGGCTGGCCCAGCATCGCCGCCTCGGCCTCGATGCCGCCGACGCCCCAGCCCAGGACCGACAGGCCATTGACCATGGTGGTGTGGCTGTCGGTGCCGACGACGGTGTCGGGCATGGCGATGGTGCGGCCGCCTTCTTCTTCGGTCCACACGGTCTTGGCCAGGAATTCCAGGTTGACCTGATGGACGATGCCGGTCCCCGGCGGCACCACCGTAAAGTTTGAAAAGGCGCTCTGGCCCCACTTCAAAAACGTATAGCGCTCGCCATTACGCTCGAATTCTTTCTTGATGTTCTTTTCGATGGCGTCCGGGGTGCCGGAAAAATCGATCATCACCGAATGATCGATGACCAGGTTGCAGGTATTCAGCGGATTGATCTTGTTCGGATCACCGCCCATGTCGGCCATGGCTTGGCGCATAGCGGCAAGATCGACGACCGAGGGGACGCCGGTGAAATCCTGCATCAGCACGCGCGCCGGGCGGAAGGCGATTTCGTGGCTCGACGACCCTTTGTCCAGCCAACCGGCCAACGCCTTGACGTCATCGACGGTGACCGTGCGCCCGTCTTCGAAGCGCAGCAGGTTTTCCAGCAGCACCTTCAACGACCGCGGCAGGCTGGAAACATCGCCCAGTCCCGCCGCTTCGGCGGCTTCGATGCTGAAATAATCGTATTCCTTGGAGCCGACCTTCAAGGTGCGGCGGGTTTTCAGGGTATCTTGACCGGTGACTGGCAAGGCGGGGCTCCTTCTAGAAAGGGGGAATACACAGGGATTCACCACATTTTCCACGTTTTGTCCATATTTTGGGACGAAACAGTCCTGGTACAAGCCAAAGGTTTCCAGTCCATTCGGCTGTCAAGAGAAAGCTAATGTTCAGGCCCGTTTTTTTCGGCTTGAGGTCTGGCCCGGACTGTGGCTTTTTAATACTCCGACGCGGGGGAAGGCCTTGAACCTTTATAAAAAAAGGCTGGTCTGCGTCCAAAAAAAATAAAAGCCAATAAACAAAAAACGTCCTTGGGAGAGACGACATGACCGGCGGTTCGCCGAATTCTGGGAATCTGGATACCTTTCCTAAACTGTTGTTGGAAAACGCGCGCATCCGCGGCGACAAGCCCGCGAGCCGTGAAAAAGACTACGGCATCTGGCAGACTTGGTCTTGGGCCGAGGTCGCCGACGAAATCAAGGCGTTGTCATTGGGTTTAGCGTCATTGGGCTTCAAGGCCGGCGACAAGCTTGCCATTGTCGGCGACAACCGCCCGCATCTGTACTGGTCGATGGTGGCGGCGCAAAGCCTGGGCGGCATTCCGGTGCCGGTGTACCAGGATTCCGTCGCCGATGAGATGCAGTTCGTTCTCGAGCACGCCGAGGTCCGTTTCGCCGTCGTCGAGAACCAGGAACAAGTCGACAAGCTGATGGAGATCATGGACCGCACGCCGAGCCTGGAAACCATCATCTATAACAACCCCCGGGGCCTTCGCAATTACAGCCAAGGCTTCCTGCACCAATTCAAAGACGTCCAGGACATGGGCCGGGAATTCGAGGGCAAAAACCCGAATTTCTTCGAGGCCGCCGTCGATAAAACCAAGGGCGCCGACACCGCCATCATGCTCTACACCTCCGGCACCACCGGCAAGCCCAAGGGCGTTATCCTGAGTTTCGATAACACCGTCATCACGGCCCGCAATTCCATCGCCCAGGAAGGCCTGACCGAGAACGAGGAAATGCTCGCCTACCTGCCGATGGCCTGGGTCGGGGACAACATATTTTCCATCGGGCAATCCTACGTCGCCGGCTTCTGCGTCAGTTGCCCGGAAAGCTCGGACACGGTCCTGGAAGATTTACGTGAAATCGGCCCGACCTATTTTTTCGCGCCGCCCAGGATTTTCGAAAGCATCCTGACGACGGTAATGATCCGCATGGAAGACGCCGCCGCCATCAAGCGCAAAATGTTCCATTTCTTTCTCGAACACGCCAAACGGGTCGGCAGCCACATCCTCGACGGCGAAGACGTCGGGCTGATGGATCGAATATTGTACAAACTCGGCAATGTTTTGTTCTATGCGCCGCTGAAGAACGTCCTCGGTTTTTCACGCATCCAGCTGGCCTATACGGCGGGCGAAGCCATCGGGCCGGACATCTTTATCTTTTACCGGTCACTGGGGCTCAACGTGAAGCAGCTTTACGGCTCCACCGAGGCCGCCGTCTTCATCACCATCCAGCCCAACGGCGACATCCGCCCCGATACCGTCGGCCGCGCCGCAGACGGGGTCGAGATCAAGGTCAATGACGATGGCGAGGTCATGTTCCGCTCGCCCGGCGTGTTCGTGTCCTATTACAAGGATGACGAAGAAACCAAAAAGACCAAAACCGATGACGGCTGGGTGCACACCGGCGACGCCGGATTTTTCGACGACGACGGCCACCTGAAGATCATCGACCGCGCCAAGGATGTCGGCAAGCTCAATGACGGCACGCTGTTCGCGCCCAAATACCTGGAAAACAAGCTCAAGTTTTTCCCCCACATCAAGGAAGCCGTCACCTTCGGCGATGGCAAGGATTACGCCGCCGCCATCATCAACCTCGATCTGGAAGCCGTCGGCAACTGGGCGGAGCGCCATAACCTGGCCTATTCCGGGTATACCGACCTTGCCGGCCAGGACAAAGTCTATGACCTGATCCGGGACTGCATAGAAACGGTCAACAACGACCTGGCCCAAGACCCCCATCTGGCGGGCTCACAAATCAAACGGTTCTTGTTGCTGCACAAGGAACTGGACGCCGACGACGGCGAATTGACCCGCACCCGCAAGATCCGCCGTTCCTTCATCACCGATAAGTACGCCGAATTAATCAACGCCCTTTTTTCCGGCGCCGACCGTTGTACCGTCGAGGCCGAAGTCACCTTCGAGGACGGCCACAAAGGCACCATCAATGCCGACCTTAAAATCCAGGAAGTATCGCTAAGCGCATCCTCCACACAAGCCGAAGCGGCGGAATAGGACGACACCTAATAATGACCGCGGAAAGAAACATCGGCGACGTTCTTTTGGATGTGGAAGGAGTCTCTATTGGGTTCGGCGGCGTCAAGGCACTCGACTCCGTCAGTTTTGATGTCCGCGAACACGAAATCATTGCCATCATCGGCCCCAACGGCGCCGGCAAAAGCTCCATGCTTAATTGCATCAACGGCTTTTACCATCCCCAGGAAGGCCAGATCACCTACAAGGGCGTCACCCGCAAGCAGATGAAGCCCCACAATGCGGCGGCCCAGGGCATCGCCCGGACGTTCCAGAACATCGCACTGTTCAAGGGCATGACGACGCTGGAAAACATCATGACCGGGCGGAACCTGAAGATGAAAAAAAACTTCCTGTGGCAAGCGCTCTATCTGGGCCCGGCCAAGAAGGAAGAGATGGAGCACCGGGCCTTCGTCGAAAACATTATCGATTTTCTGGAAATAGAACACATCCGCAAGTCGCCGGTCGGTTTGCTGCCCTACGGTTTGCAAAAGCGGGTCGAATTGGGCCGCGCCTTGGCCGCCGAGCCCGATCTTTTATTGTTGGACGAACCGATGGCCGGTATGAACCTGGAAGAGAAACAGGACATGTGCCGCTATATCCTGGACGTTAACGACGAATTCGGCACCACCATCGTTTTGATCGAACATGACATGGCCGTGGTCATGGATATTTCCGACCGCGTCGTCGTCCTGGATTACGGCCGCAAGATCGCCGAAGGCACGCCGGACGAAGTGCGCGCCAACCAAGACGTCATCGACGCCTATCTGGGTGTCAGCCATGATTAAGAATAAAACGGACATTTAGCCTGGCCATGGAAACGCTCATCAACTTCTTCACCGTGCCCATTCTGGACATCATCGATTCGCCGGTTTTTTTCATCGAGGTGGTCGTCGGCGGGCTGTCGTCGGGCATCATGTATTCCCTGGTCGCCTTGGGCTTTGTGTTGATTTTCAAGGCATCCGGCGTTTTCAACTTCGCGCAGGGCGTGATGGCGCTGTTCGCGGCGCTGACGCTGGTCGGCATCATGGGCTGGGGCGTGCCGATACCATTGGCGATCATAGCGACGATCGTCGTCATGATCGTCCTCGCCATCGCCATCGAACGGCTGATGCTGCGCCCCCTGGTCAACCAGGAACAGATCGTGTTGTTCATGTCGACCCTGGGACTGGCTTATTTTCTCGAAGGGCTCGGCGATACGCTCTGGGGCAGCAACGTCAAGAAACTGGATTTGGGCATCCCCGCAAAATCCTTTGAATACCACGGCGTGCTGATGAACCAGTTCGAACTGTTCGCCGCCGCCACGGCGGCAAGCATGGTTGTCGTGCTGGCGTTATTTTTTCACTACACCCGCATCGGCCGCGCCCTTCGCGCCGTTGCCGACGATCACCAAGCGGCGTTGAGCGTCGGCATCCCGCTGAAATCCATCTGGATCGTCGTCTGGTCGGTGGCCGGTCTGGTGGCGCTTGTCGCCGGCATCATGTGGGGGGCCAAGTCGGGGGTTCAGTTTTCGTTGTCGCTGATTGCGCTGAAAGCCTTGCCGGTTCTGATCCTGGGCGGCTTCACGTCGGTGCCCGGCGCCATCGTCGGCGGGCTGATTATCGGCGTCGGCGAAAAGATCGCCGAAGTCTATTGGGGACCGATCCTGGGCGGCGCCATCGAAGGCTGGTTCGCCTACATGCTGGCCCTGGTCTTCCTGCTGTTCCGGCCACAGGGATTATTCGGCGACAAGATCATCGAACGCGTTTAGGGAACAATAAAAATGTTTTACCGCGAAGCCGGCCAATTCAAAACCAACTACTCAGCCGATCAGGGGATGATGCCGATCCGCCAAGACCGGGTGGTTGTCTTCGCCATCGCCATCGCCGCCTTTGTCGTCGTCCCCCTGATCGCCGATGAGTACTGGTTCACGGCGATCCTGATCCCGTTCCTGGTTTATGCCCTGGCGGCGCTGGGGCTTAACATTCTCAACGGATACGCCGGCCAGATTTCGCTCGGCACCGGCGGTTTCATGGCCGTCGGCGCCTATGCGTCTTACAAGATGATGACCGGGTTTCCGGAGATGAATATTATTCTGGTGTTCATGGCGTCCGGCCTGTTCGCCGCCGCCGTCGGCATCGTTTTCGGCATTCCGAGCTTGCGCATCAAGGGCTTCTACCTAGCCGTGGCGACATTGGCGGCGCAGTTCTTCCTGGTCTGGCTGTTCAACAAAGTCGGCTGGTTTTATAACAACAATCCGTCGGGCACCATCGATGCGCCGCCCCGGGAAATGTTCGGGATATTGATTACCGGCGCCGCGGCGACGCCGGTGGTGAAGTACCTGACGGCGCTTAGCATGCTGACCTTCTTTGCGGTGTTGACCCGGAACCTGGCCCGCAGCGCCGTCGGCCGGTCGTGGATGGCCATCCGTGACCAGGACATCGCCGCCGAAATCATCGGCATCAGGCCGCTCGCCACCAAGCTTTTGGCTTTCGCCATTTCATCCTTCGTCTGCGGCATCGCCGGGGCCGAGTTTTTCGCCCTTCACCTGGGCAGCGTCGAAACCATCGCCTTCGACATCAATCTATCGTTCCTGATCCTGTTCATGATCATCATCGGCGGCTTAGGCAGCATTTTAGGCTCGATCGTCGGCGCCGCCTTTATGGTCTTGATGCCGATCCTGTTGACCAACGTTTTGGTCGGCGGCCTCGGTATGCAGGCGACATTGGCCAAGCATCTGGAATTCATGGTTTTCGGCGGCCTGATCATTTTTTTCCTGATTGTCGAGCCCCACGGTCTCGCCCGATTGTGGCAAATCGCCAAAGAGAAGCTAAGACTATGGCCGTTTCCATATTGATTTCCGGGTCTTCGGCCCCGGTTTGTGCCGTTCCTGAGGAATTGCGGTCAAAAAAACCGCATGCTACGTTTATTTCGACCTCTTCAGGCGCGGCTTCGTCTGTAATCCCCTAATTTTTGGGCCCCTGGCTTTGGGGGGGGGCATAAAAAGAACCTTTATATAGGGAGGATATCGTGAACTTTAAAAAACTCACCCTTATGGGGGTGGCGTCTGCTGTTTTCGCCACCCTTTTAACGACCACCACGACCGTTCCCGCGAACGCGGCGGAAGATTATATCTTTCTTCCGTCAACCGTTTACCGGACCGGCGCTTACGCGCCCAATGGCGTTCCTTTCGCCAACGGCGTTGCCGATTACATTTCCCTGGTCAATGCCAAGGGCGGCATCAACGGCATCAAGATCAAACTGACCGAATGCGAATTCGGCTACAAAACCGATGTCGGTGTCGAATGTTATGAAAAGCTCAAAGGCAATGGCCCCAAGGGCGCCGCGGTGTTTAACCCGCTGTCCACGGGCCTGACCTACCAGCTGATCGAAAAATCCTGGGTCGACCATATCCCCGTGCATTCCATGGGTTATGGCCGCACGGCGGCCGCCGACGGCCGTGTCTTCAAATGGATCTTTAACTTCCCGACAAGTTATTGGAGCCAGGCGTCTGCCGTTATCAAGTACATCGGCGGCGAAGAAGGCGGTATGGACAAGCTCAAGGGCAAGAAGATCGTCCACGTCTATCACAACTCGGCCTACGGCAAGGAAGCCAACCCGACGCTTGAAATCCTGGCGAAGAAATACGGCATCAAGCTGACCCTGCTGCCTGTTGACCATCCTGGTCAGGAACAAAAAGCGACGTGGCTGCAAGTTCGCCGCATCAAACCCGATTGGGTCTTCATGTCCGGTTGGGGCGTTATGAACCAAGTCGCCATCAAGGAAGCCGCCGCGATTGGTTTCCCGATGGACAAATTCATCGGCAACTGGTGGTCGTCCACCGAGTCCGATGTTGTTCCCGCGGGCGACGCGGCCAAAGGCTACAAAGGCACCGCATTCCACGGCGCCGGCGATAGCTGGCCGGCTCATGCGGAGATAAAAAAGTTAGTCCATGGTAAGGGCATGGGCGCCGGACCGATCGAAGGCGTCGGCGAAGTGCTCTACAACCGTGGTGTCATGAACATGGTCTACAGCACCGAAGCCATGCGCACGGCGATGAAGAAGTTCGGCAATAAAGCGCTTTCCGGCACGGAAATGCGTTGGGGCCTTGAAAACCTGAACCTGACCGCGGCTCGGCTCAAGGAACTTGGGCTCGGCGGCTTTGCCAACCCGATCAAGATATCGTGCAAGGACCACGAAACCAATGGTCCGGTCCGGATCATGCAATGGGACGGCAAGAAGTGGGTTTGGGCCAGCAAGTGGATCACGCCGTTGTCCAAAGTCGTCCGCCCGATGATCGAAAAAGCCGCGATGGCTTATTCGGTGGAGAAAAAGGTTCCCATGCGCAAGTGCGACGGAACCGACTGAGACTGATTGCTTAACGGCGCTAGAGAGGCCCTATGCAGACCAACGAGGCAATCGAGGCCGAGAGCCGGCCCCTCTTAGGCGTCAACAACATCGAGGTGATTTACGATCACGTCATCTTGGTGTTGAAAGGCGTATCGCTTGAGGTACCCGAGGGGGGCACGGTCGCCCTCCTCGGGGCCAACGGCGCCGGAAAATCAACGACACTCAAAGCCATTTCAAACCTTTTGGGCGCCGAGCGCGGCGACGTCACCAAAGGCTCCATCGAATACAGAGGCGATCGGGTCGACAAGCTCGACCCCAACGAATTGGTTAAGCGCGGCGTTATCCAGGTCATGGAAGGCCGGCATTGTTTCGAACACCTGACGGTTGAAGAAAACCTGATGACCGGCGCCTATACCCGCCGCGATGGCCGCGCCGCGATCGCGGAATCGCTGGAAAAAGTTTATCACTATTTCCCCCGCCTCAAGGAACGCCGCACCGCCTTGGCCGGATACACATCCGGCGGCGAACAACAAATGACCGCCATCGGACGCGCCTTGATGGCCAATCCATCGATGATGCTGCTGGACGAGCCGTCCATGGGACTGGCGCCGCAGTTGGTCGAAGAAATTTTCGAAATCGTCAACGACCTCAACAAAAAAGAAGGCGTCAGCATTCTGCTCGCCGAACAGAACACCATGGTGGCGCTGAAGTATTCCGATTACGGCTACATTCTGGAAAACGGCCGCATCGTCATGGACGGTGCCGCCGAGGAATTGCGCGAAAACGATGACGTCAAGGAATTCTATCTGGGCCTCAGCTCCGGCGGACGGCGCAGCTTCCGCGACGTTAAACACTACCGCCGGCGCAAGCGCTGGCTTTAACCGACAAAGGCTGAACGGGCCATGCTCGACAGCGAATATTACGACGAACTTGAAATCCGCGACCCCGACGAGCGCGAGCTTTCCCTGTTCGAGGCGCTGACCCGGCATCTCAAGGCGACGAAGGAAGACGCGCCTTATTTCCAGGAACTTTTCAAAGACATCCAGCCCGGCGACATCAGGGCCCGCAGAGATCTCGAAAAATTTCCGATCACCCGCAAATCCGACTTGGCCGCCTTACAAGCCGCGAACCCGCCGCTCGCCGGCATGACCAACATCGCGCCGACAAACTTTCGCCGCCTCTACCAATCCCCCGGCCCGACCTATGAGGGCGAGGCCGACGGCGCCGACTGGTGGCGGCTGGGGCGGTCGATGCATGCCGCCGGCATCCGCCCCGGCGACATCGTCCATAATACGTTTTCCTATCACCTGACGCCCGCCGGCATGATGATCGAAGCCGGGGCGGCGGCCATCGGCTGCACCGTGGTTCCCGCCGGCACCGGCCAGTCGGAACAACAGGTCCAGGCCATCCAGCATTTCCGCGCCAGCGCCTATACCGGGACGCCGTCGTTTTTGAAAATCCTGCTCGACAAGGCCGACGAGACCGGCGCCGACGTAAGCTCGATCACCAAGGCGGTGTTATCGGGCGAAGGCCTGCCGCTGAGCCTAAGAGACGAGTTCACGGGCCGCGGCATTGCCGCCCTGCAAGCTTACGCCAGCGCCGACTTAGGGCTGATTGCGCACGAATCGAAATCCATGCAGGGCCTGATCGTCGATGAAAAGCTGATCGTCGAAATCGTCCGTCCCGGCACCGGCGAACAATTGGCCGACGGCGAAATCGGCGAGGTCGTCGTCACCACCCTGAACCGCGAATATCCGCTGATCCGTTTCGCCACCGGCGATTTATCGTCGGTCCTAGGCGGCATCAGCCCCTGCGGGCGCACCGGCATGCGGCTGACCGGCTGGAAAGGCCGCGCCGATCAAACGACCAAGTTTAAGGGCATGTTCGTGACCCCCGGCCAAATCGCCGATGTCGTCAAACACCACCCGGAAATCACCAAGGCTAGGCTCGTCATCGAACAACTGGACGGCACCGACGCGATGACGCTGCATTGCGAAACCGCCAGCCCCATCGATGCGCTGGCCGGGACGCTGCTGGCCGGGGCCGTCGGCGAAACCTTTCAGGCGCTGTGCAAGGTCAAGGCCGACATCAGCCTCACCGAGCCCGGCGGCCTCGCCAACGACGGCATCGTCATCGAGGACAAGCGCAGCCACGGGTAAGGGGGTGTACTCATAAACTGAGGGTCTGCTTACGGCCACATTGCAGACCCTTGGAGACCCCGCCACGGAGTTCCGCTCCTGACCCAAATGTATGGACCGGCTGCTGTTCGCAAGAGAGAATTTTCTGGATACCGGAAGTCGCTGATATGTATCCGGCCTGTTTGATCGGCACGCGGGCCGTGGCCTTGATGGGAGTACGCACGCACGTTTGGTCTCATTAGCGGACAGGTCGGCCCGTGAAGTTTGGGCGACCATTTGGGTCAACAGACTCTGGGCGCGTATCTTAATCCGTTCCATGCAATTTTTCTCACTCGCGTATTGGGTCCGGGGTCGTTTGGTTTAGATGGCGACGACCTCGTCTCGGTTGCTGTCGAAGGCCTTTCTGTTAGCGAGGACGCTCCACGCGATACGGGCCAGCTTATTGGCCAAGGCTGTGGCAAGTTTGTTTCGATGAAGCCGGGTTGCTGCCTCGGTGAGCCACGGCCCGAAGCTGAACTTCTGCCAATTGTGCGGTCGCATCAGGATGACGTGCGCCGCCTGGATGAACAGGGTTCGCAGATATTTGTTGCCACGCTTGGAGATGCGCCCGAGGACCGATCTGCCGCCGGTGCTGTATTGACGTGGAACCAGACCGAGCCAGGCGCCGAAGTCGCGCCCCCGCTCAAACGCTTCGCCCGTGCCGATGGCTGCCACCACGGCGGTCGATATGATGGGCCGATACC
>JABMOY010000137.1 GCA_013203955.1 Rhodospirillales bacterium
CGCGAAGTGGTGGTCCACGCCGAAAAGGGCGTGATTGCCGACCAGTTCTACGCCGAACGGCTTTATAGCCGTGAACCTCTTCGCAAACTTCTCGGCAAAGCGGGCTTCAAAGACATCCGGTTTCACGACGAGGTCCAGGCGCAATCGACCCGCGGCACGGATCTTGGCATGATGGCGCAACGCTATATCGTCAGCGCCCGCGCCCCCGCCGAAAAACCGACGAAGCGCAGGGCCGGGGGGGTGGCGTTCCCGAATGTCACTGTCCTGTTCGGCGATCCGCGGTTGCCTGACTCGATCAAACGGGACGGCGCGTTCAATGCCGAGGATTACGACACCATCAAACGCTTCAAGGAGGCCGCCTCGGAACTCAGCGAATACTCCTTCACCTATATGGACAACCATTCGGCTCTGATGAAGACGCTCCGTGAGGAGCGGCCGGCATTTGTCCTTAACCTGTGCGACGAAGGCTACAACAACGAGGCGACGATGGAACTGCATGTGCCGGCGGTGCTGGAAATGCTGGACATCCCCTATAGCGGCGCCGGCCCTTCGGCGCTCGGGCTTTGCTACAACAAGGCCCAGGTTCGCGCCATCGCCGCGGCCTACGAGGTGGCGGTGCCGCTGGAAACCTACTTCGATGCCGACGACCAGTCGGCGACCATCCCGTCGATCTTCCCGGCGCTGATCAAGCCCTGCAATGGCGACAGCTCCATCGGCATCACCATGAACGCCGTGGTGCACGACCCGACCGAAGCGGTCGCTTATCTTAGCGAGCTCCGCCAGAGTCTTCCCGACCGAGCGGTGCTGGTGCAGGAGTTTCTGTCGGGCGCGGAATACAGCGTTGGCCTGGTCGGCAACCCCGGCTTCGGCATGACCGCGCTGCCGGTCCTGGAGGTTGATTACAGCCACCTCGACCCTGATCTCCCCCAAATTCTTGGATACGAATCCAAGTGGCTCCCCGACTCGCCCTATTGGAGCGACATCCGCTATCACGAGGCCAAGATCCCCGAGGATCAACAGCGCAGGATGATCGATTGGTCGATGACGTTGTTCCAGCGGCTCGGCTGCCGCGATTACGCCCGCTTCGACTACCGGGCCGACGCGTCCGGCCAAGTGAAGCTGTTGGAGGTCAACCCCAATCCGGGCTGGTGCTGGGACGGCAAACTTAATTTGATGGCGGGTTTCGCCGGATATCGGTACGCCGAACTGTTACGCATGATCGTCGAGGCGGCGCAGGGCCGGGTCATCGCCGAAGGTGCGGTGGACCTGCCTGTTTCGCTTGCTTCCGCCAGAGCGACGGTTTGACGCGGAACGGCATTTCGATGATAGGGGGTTCAGCAGCCTAACGCGCCCCCGGTTATCCACGGGAGCATCCCCGTAGTGGGAGGGTTGAGTTTATGGCGGAAAAATTAACAGGCGCCCGTTGATCAAGGTGTTGACCAAGGTCAAGGTCCGACCCATGCAAATGCGCCAGATTCTACGCTTGCGTCTCTAGGCCCGCGACGACCGCATACCATCGACCGCCCTTAAAAGAGGCCCCATGGGAGATAGAGAAGAAATTGTTCGCCATCTGCGAACCGAGGTTGCCGCACTCGAATCCCGCCTGGATTCGAAAAACCATCTGGTCAGGTCTTTGCGTGAGCAATTAGCGGCCCATGAAACAAACTCCGCGGATGAGCGGCGAACACAAGTGTATCGCCGCGCCGCCGTCGACATCGTCCCCGAAGATGCCGAGAGGGAGTTTTCCAACCTGGCGCCCGTCGCCGTCAAGGATATGGGTGATGCCCTCATCGCCCTCGGCGGCAGGCTCGATCACAAGTTCGCCGAAATCAAGGCGCTCAGCGAAATCACCGAACGTGTCAACGCCGGCGTGTTTTTCGATGAGGTGCTCGATCATGTCTTCGAGAGCTTCGAAAAGATCATACCTTACGACCGAATTAGCGTCGCCCTGATCGAGGAGGATGAAAAAGGCCAAGCCTTGCTTCGATGGCCATGGGTGCGGGCCAAGTATGACCCTATGTATGTGAGCAAGGGGTATACGGCCCTTCTCCATGACACCGGCCTGGAAGAGATCGCCAGCGCCGGAGAGCCCCGGATCATCAACGACCTGGAAGACTACCTTCGCCAACACCCGAACTCGCGTTCGACGCGGTCTGTGATGATAGAAGGAATCCGCTCAAGCCTGACCTGCCCGCTGGTCGCGCGAGGCAAGGTGACGGGGTTCATCTTCTTCTCCAGCCTCGGGCCGGATACCTATCTGGACCAGCACGTGGAGTTGTTCTCGCAGATCGCCGGCGAGCTTGCGCTGACCCTCGAAAAAAGCCGCGCCTATGAAGACCTTTATCTCCGCAATGAATTCATCAAACAGGTTTTCGGCCAGTACGTGACGAATGAAGTGGCGGAGGCGGCTTTGAGCAGTGACGGCCCATTGAAATTGGGTGGCGACCGCCGCAAGGTCACCGTTCTCATGGCCGACCTCAGAAGTTTCACGCCGATGGCCGAGAACCTGCCCCCGGAGGAGGTCGTCGATGCCCTGAACGTTTTTTTGGGAACGATCGCGGACATCGTCATGAAGCACGGCGGCGCTGTCGACAACTTCATCGGCGATGCCATGATGGCCGTTTTCGGCGTCCCCCTGACAAAGCCGGACGATGCCGCCCGGGCCATCGCCTGTGCCGTCGAGATGCAAAACGCCATGCCTAGCGTAAACGCCGAGATAGAGGGCAGGGGCTTGCCCGATTTATCGATGGGGATCGGCCTGAGTACGGGAGAAGCGGTGGCCGGTAACATCGGCTCCGAGAGGCGCGTCAAATACAGTGTTATCGGCAATATCGTGAACCTGGCGGCACGGATCGAAGGGGTCACCAGCGGCGGTCAAATCTTCGTCTCCAAGGCGACCTTCGACGAGGTCAGTGACATCGTTCACACGGCCGGACATCTGAACGTCAAGCTCAAGGGAATGAGCCAACCCGTGCCGCTCTACGAGATCACCGGGATCGGCGGTGACTACAATATTTTTAAATCCTTGGAAGCGGTGGCGTAGACTCGACGGCTTACTTCTAGGCCAAGGCCACTTTTCAATCTAAGGTGCCGCAGAGGAGGATTGAAAATATGGCGGAAAAATTAACAGGCGGCTGCCAGTGCGGGGACATTCGCTACGAGGTGTCGGGTGAGGCCCAACAGGTGGTTGCCTGCCATTGTACGGATTGCCAGACGCAATCAGGCAGCGCCTTTGGCATGACCTTGGTCGTCAAAGAAGAAAACTTCAAGCTGACGAAAGGCGAGGTAAAAGGCTTCACGTCGAAATCAGCCGCCGACCGGGACAAGCTCGGCGCGTTTTGCCCAGCGTGCGGCACGCGGATTTATCACAAGGTCGAAGCCCGCCCCGGCAAGCTGGCGGTTAAACCCGGCACCTTGGACGACACAAGCATCTTGAAACCAAGCGTGCATCTGTGGACCAGCAGCAAACAATCCTGGGTGACGATCCCGGATGATGCGGAAGCGTACGAGAAGCAGCCTTTCTGAGGGCGCAAGCACAAGATGACACGGGAACAAAAACACGAACACAAAATGGTGAAAGCCCTTTTCACCAGGCTAATACGCTCGCCACTCCAGATATTTCCACCTTTGAGGGGGAAACTGAACGCATCGAATCAACGGGGCGTCTATGTGATCTACAATCCCCGTGGGAAAGTCGTTCATGTCGGTAGAACCCCCAGGGCAAAAGGTGGAATTGCTCAACGGCTGCGCGACCACATGTCGGGCAATTCTTCTTTTGTCATTCAATCTCTGGACAAAGTCGGCTCCAAGCTCAGAGGTAAGTACGAGTTTCGCTGCATAGTCGTTACAAATCCGCGCCGTCGCGCCCTTTTGGAGGCTTACGCCACGGGACAACTTTGCCCCGCTCACCTTGGCCTTGGTAAGGAAAAGGTTTCTAAACGTCCGCCCAAGCCGTAAAGGGAATGCTTTCACTACTTTTTTTGTTTTTTTACGCGCCGCCCATAAACTCCGGCAGCCAGCCTTCGTTGATCGTGCGCAGGGCCGCCAGCGCCGTTTCCGCTTCGCCGCCGATCAGCGACAGGCCCTCGCCGCCGGTGATGCCGATCTGCATCGCCGGGACGCCGGCTTTTTCCGCCGCCGTCAACAACGCGTCGGCGTCGGTGGTGGTGACGAGGTAGCGCCCTTGGTCCTCGCCGAACAGCCAGGCGTGCGCCGTGACGTCTTCGGGAACCTGGATGGTCGCGCCGATGTCGCCGCTCAGCGCCATTTCGGCGATGGCGACGAGGATGCCGCCGTCGGAAACGTCATGGCACGCGGTCACTCGGCCGCCAAGGATCAACCCGCGGACGAAATCGCCGCCTTTGCGCTCGGCGGCCAAGTCCACGGGCGGGGGGCTGCCGTCTTCGCGGCCTTCGATCTCGCGTAAGTATAACGATTGCCCTAAATGGCCGACCGTTTCGCCGATCAGCACAATCGTTTCGGCGTCTGCCTTGAAGGCCGTCGAGACGGCGGTTTTGAAATCATCAATCAGCCCGACGCCGCCGATCGCCGGCGTCGGCAAAACAGCGTTGCCTTCGGTTTCGTTGTAAAGCGAGACGTTGCCCGAGACGACGGGGAAATCCAGCGCCACGCAGGCCTGCCTCATGCCCTCGATGCAGCCGACGAATTGGCCCATGATCTCGGGCTTTTCCGGGTTGCCGAAGTTCATGCAGTCGGTGATGGCGAGCGGCTTCGCCCCGGTCGCGGTGATGTTGCGCCAGGCCTCGGCGACGGCTTGTTTGCCGCCTTCGACGGGGTCGGCCTTGCAATACCTGGGTGTCGCGTCGCTGGTGATGGCGAGCGCCTTCTTGGTGCCGTGGACACGGACCAGCGCCGCATCGCCGCCGGGCCGCCCGCCGGCCAAGGTGTCGGCCATGACCATGTGGTCGTACTGTTCCCAGATCCA
>JABMOY010000138.1 GCA_013203955.1 Rhodospirillales bacterium
CCGAGAGACCGCTTCGACGTCGCCGGCCCGGCGCGACCGACGATGTTGCGGTTGGTCGACGAAATGCCGGTCATGCCTTCGTCCAGCCTAGCGTCCCCCAGCCCAATACAGCCGCCGCAGCCGGTCGGCAGAATTTTGGCGCCGGCGTCTTCCAGGATCTTTAAAATGCCTTCCTTGGCGGCGATGTCGCGGATACGGTGTGTCGCCGGGGCGACGAAAAAACGTGTATTTACACTCTTCTGCCGCCCTTTGACGATCTGCGCCGCCATGCGCAAATCATCCAGCTTGGCGCCCGTGCAGGCGCCGATATAGGCCTGACCGACTTTGGTTCCGGCGCTAATCCCCACGTTTGCAGCGTTTTCCGGGTTCGACGGCGCGGCGACCTGTGGCGCCAGGCCAGCCCCATTGATATCGATGGTGCGCGCCACCTTGGCGTCATCGTCGCCTTGCCAGGTTTCCACATCGACATTGTCGGCACCATAATCAGCCAGCGTTTCCACCGTCACCGCGTCGGGCGCGATAATGCCCGTTTTGGCCCCCAACTCGGCGGCCATGTTGGTCAAGGTCATGCGCTCATCCATGGTCATCGCCTTGACGGCGTCACCCCCGTATTCGACGGCCATATAATTCGCCCCCATGACGCCGATATCCCCGCACAGCTTCAAGATTACGTCCTTGGCGGCAACGCCGGGGGAAAGCCGCCCAGTTACGTTGATTCGCAACGTTTCGGGCACCCGGACCCAGATTTCCCCGGTCGCCAGCACACCGGTCATTTCCGTTGCCCCGACGCCGACCATGAACGCGCCATAGGCGCCTGCCGTGGTCGAATGGCTGTCGGCCCCGACACAAAAAAGCCCCGGTTTGATGTGGCCTTTTTCCGGCAGGATGACGTGACAGATACCCTGTTCGGGGTAGAAATTTTCAATCCCCTTGTCGGCCACCCATTGATGCGTGATTTCCTGGGTGCGGATACTGCCGGGGTCCGGGTCGTTGATGTAATGATCGGTGATGATGACCAACTTGTCCTTGTCCCAAATCGGCACGCCCAGCTCGTCGAGGTACTTGCCCGCTCTTCGCGGTCCGGATGAATCGTGCATCATCGCCAGATCAACGGCGCAGACGACGATCTCTCCGGGAACGACGCTGTCCTGACCTGCGGCTTTGGCGATGATTTTTTCCGACAATGTCATGCTCATCATTCAGATCGCCTTTGCTTTGCGTAACGCCGCCAGTTTCTCCGCCCCGTAACCGAGCGCACCCAAGACATCGTCCGTATGCTCGCCCAGTTTCGGCGCCGGGCGGGCCGGGGCCGGGTCTGACGCCTGTACCGGCGGGCGCAAGTAACGATAGGTGCCGTGGCCCGGAAGTTCTATATCCTGAAGGCGGCCTTCGTCTTTGACAAACGGATTTTCCATGGCCTCTGCGACATCAAGGATCGCAGAGGCCGGAACGGAGCCTGCAAAATCGATCAGCCATTCCGCCGTGGTCCTGGCCGACAAGGCCTCGTCCAGCATGTCCTGGATCAGCGGCCGGTGATCAAAGCGTTCCTTGAAAGTCAGAAACCGGGGGTCATCAATCCATTCGGGATGGCTTAAGGCGCGTGCCAACGCAGGCCAGAATTTTTCCTTGTTACACATCAGATAAATCCAGCCGTCGGACGTTTTATACAACTGACACGGCGTCAAAGACGGATGCGCCGAGCGCGCCAGACGTTCCTGCACGTGGCCGTTATTCAAGTACCACATCGCCGGATAGCCCAAGTTCGACAGCGCCACATCAAAAAGACTGACATCCAGATCGCCGCCGTCGCCCGACGCGCGTGCACGAATAATGCCGCACAACGCCGCATACCCCAGCGCCAACCCGGTCATTTGGTCGACCACGGACAACCCGAAACGGGTCGGCGGGTTTTCCGGGTCGCCGGTCAGGGAAAAATAGCCGGTTTCCGCCTGCATCAGGTAATCGAAGCCGGGCCAGGAGGCGCGCGGCCCTTCCCGCCCATAAGCCGACAGGTGGGCGCAGACGATTTTCGGGTTGTGGGTTTTAAGATGGTCGTAGGTGAGGCCGAGCTTTTCCGGCACATCGCCGCGCAGGTTGGACGTCAGCGCGTCCGCCGATTTTACCAGATCATCAAGGACTTGCTGTCCTTGATCGCTTTCCAGATCAAGCGTCAGGCTTTTTTTGTTGCGATTATAGGCGTGGAACCACTGGCTTTCGCCGTTATCGAACCAATACGGCCCCAAGGCGCGGGCGAAATCGCCGCCTTCAGGCTGTTCGATCTTGATTACCTCGGCGCCCTGGTCGGCCAGCCACATGGTGCCGAAGGGGCCGGCGCCATATTGCTCGACGGTGAGGATGCGAACGCCTTCCAGGGGCAGCGTCATTACTAGGTTCCATCATTATTAGGAAAGAAGAAATTTAAGGCATTGTCGCCATAAAGCAACCGGGTGTATCCGACCACTTGCTATCCCATAACGAAGACAAAAAAACGGATTAACTTGACATCGGGACCCAAAGAGTCCATTTAGCGTCTGTAGATTGTCTCGCGATTGCGCGAAGCGCCGTTTTCCACGGCACCATTTCCCGGGAACAATAATCAAAAATCTTTCCGTTCCGGCCGCGCTCGGAATAAGGAAAAACGCCTTGGCTCGGGCGCGTCAATAATGACGCCCGCGTTTTGGGCTTACTTTAAGGATACCCCACGTGACTCATACTAATTTCTCAGGATTCGGCTTGGCCGATCCTATCCAACGCGCCTTGCTCGCCAGGGACCATGTCATTCCGACACCGATCCAGGCGCAGGCCATCCCCGAACTTCTCAAGGGCCGCGATATGCTGGGCATCGCCCAGACCGGCACCGGCAAGACGGCGGC
>JABMOY010000139.1 GCA_013203955.1 Rhodospirillales bacterium
CTCGCGGTGATGGCGGAAATTCCGCTGGTCGTGGTGGATGTCCAGCGCGGCGGCCCGAGCACCGGCCTGCCCACGAAGGTGGAGCAAGGGGATCTGTTGTTCGCCTGCTTCGGCGGTCAACCGAACGGCATGCACTGTCTGACCGGGCTGGCCCATGACCGAATGAGCCGCGTTGCTTACGACTCCGACAGCAATGAGGAAGGAATCAGGAACCGCAGCCTCAAGCTGGTGGCCCTGCAAAAGACACTAAAAACGCCAACCGTATTCGGTGACGACGAAGGCGACTTGTTGATCGTCGGATGGGGCGGCACCAAAGGGGCCATCGAGGAAGCCGTCGGACGCCTGCGCGCCGACGGCCACAAGGTGTCCTCCCTGCATCTTACCTTCCTCCAGCCGATGGCGTCCGGGATCAAGGAAGTGTTGAAGCGGTTCGACCGTGTAATGACGGTGGAAAGCAACTGGTCAGACAGCCGAGATGACGAATTCATAAACGAGGACAATCGCCGTTATTCGGAACTGGCGTTGCTCTTACGGGCACGGTATCTCGTCGATGTCGACTGCTGGTCCGAGGTCAAAGGAGAACCCATCAAACCGGGAAATATCGTCCGTGCTATCTGCGACAGGCTGCAAACGAAAGGATGTGGACAATGACTGCTTCAACCACCCAATGCCTGTTGAAGTTGATCGACGAAGAATACAACCTCGATGACTACAAGGGCATCCCGCCCCGCTGGTGCACCGGGTGTGGCGACAATGCCATCCTTGCCTCCGTCCAGCGGCTGTGCCGCGACGAGCAGCTTCCACCCGAAAAGACCGTGTTCGTGTCGGGGATCGGCTGCTCCAGCAGGTTACCGCACTACATGCATACCTACGGGTTTCACGGCCTTCACGGCCGGGCGTTTCCAGTCGCCGAGGGGATAAAGATGCGGCGCCCCGATCTCCATGTCTTCGTCATCACCGGCGATGGCGATTGCTGCTCCATCGGCACCGCTCACTGGATCCATGCCATCCGCTACAACATGAACATGACCGTGTTGATGCATGACAACGGCATCTATGGTCTGACCAAGAATCAAGCGTCTCCCACATCTCCCCAGGGCCAAAAGAGCAACACAACACCCCGAGGCGCGCACTTGGAGCCCATCAATCCGGTGAGCGTCACCCTTGGCATCCGCAACGCCTCCTTCGTCGCCCAGGCCGCGGATTGGATTCCGGAGATGCTACACGACATCATTTCCGAGGCCTTCCATCATAAGGGCTTCTCTTTCGTTCGCATCCTTCAGCGGTGCCCCGAATTCCTTGAGCACCGATTCGATGACTGGGTGCAGGATCCGGACCGGATGCTGCTGCTTCACCATGAAGACGGCGTCCAGATCAGCCCGGATCTCGCCAAGATCTACCGAAATCAGGAGGAACACGACCCCACCGACAGGAACCGGGCACGGGAGATCGCCTCGACCTATCATCCGATGCCGGTCGGCGTCCTTTATCGGAATCCCGACATGCCCTGTTACGAGGACCTGCGAAAAGCCGACCGGTTGTATACGCCGGACATCGTCAAGACCGTTCTTGAGAGGGAATTCGACAAATTCACGATCCATCCCACGGGGTAAAACGAATGTGAGCAACGAATGAGCGAGCCTTTTTCATTGTTATCGACGTTTCATCTGACGGGCGAAAGGCCCGGCAAGGACCTAGCTGACATCGGGCAACTGGGCCTCCGCCCGGCACTTTTCAGCGATTACCAGAATCTGTCGAAGCTCCGCCATGATTATCCCTTGGTGCTGGTTGATGGTGGGGCTGGCGGCGCCATTGTTCGCTCGTTGACGGACATCATCGACGAAGTCCTCCGGGAGATCGCGCCCCGCGGTGGCGAAGGCGAACGCCTCAGGAGAAACGTGCTCGGGCTCGAGGACGATATCCGGACACTCGTGTCCCGGGGAAACAAGGGAACCCTTCTGCAGTTATGGGACATGGCGGAAACCAACCGGCTTTCCAAGGCTGATAAAGCCGGGCGGAAATTGCTCGGTGACAGCCTGAGCCGCGCCCGCGCCGCGCTGGGGATTGATGGCGAGCTTGTCGGCTGCGACGGCGAAACACCGGTCAAGGTTTTGACCCATACCTGGACCGCGGTTCAAGAAAACAAGGCTTGCCGGTTCGCCGATGAGATTAGCGAGCTGACCGTGAAGCTTTCGAACATCCTAAAGGCCGATACCATGAGGTCGGAAAAGGCGTTCGACCCCGAGACCCTGAAACGGTCGGTGGGCTCGGTCTATGAGGGCGCATTCGATTTCGAGGCGATGTCCGACATCCTCGGATCGGCGTTCGTCGACGGCGCGATGCCGGACAAGCGGCGACGGATCCGCGCCGCGCTCGCGGCCCTCAAATCACAAAGGTTCTTCGAAAAAGACGAGAAAGGCGCCAAAAAAGTCCGCCGGAATGGCGTCCACGGCTTCGTCTTCGACCGTTGCACGCAAGCGCTGGAAGCTTTCCAGGAGCGACTGCCGGAGATGGTTGACCTCGTCAAGGCGATGACCATCGCGCGGTTGGAGATCGAAGGCCGATATAAAGAGGAAACGCACGACCCGTTCTTCCGCAAGTTCGATGAAAGGTTCCTGGAGCCGGAGGACATGGCCCGGTTCCCGTCTTATCTGGTCTGCCTCCGGAACGGCGCCGACGCCAAGGCAGAGAAAGCCATATTACCCGAGGTCTTGTCCTCGGGCTTGCCGATGAAGGTTCTGGTGCAGAACGACGATATCCTCGGGGAACCGTCAATCACGTCCGGAAGGTTCTACCTTGGCATTCGGGGGTCGCAGCTTGCGGCGATGGCCATCGGGCTTAACAACGCCTATGTCTTACAATCGAGCGGCTCCACCCTCTACCGGATGCGGAAATCGATCTTGGGCGGGTTGATGAACGGCCAGCCGGCGCTGTTCAGCATCTTCTCAGGCTTAGCGGGGGCATCCCCGGACCCGGCCAAGAATACACCCGAAACACCGCCGTATCTGAGGGCGGCAGCGGCTCTGGAATCGCGCGCCTTTCCGGCGTTCGTCTTCGACCCCGCGCGGGGAGACGACTGGGCGTCGCGGTTTTCTGTCGCCGAGAACCCGCAAGTTGGGGCCGAATGGCCCGTTCACCGCTTCTGCTGCGAAGATGAAAACCTTCAGAAAATTTCCGAGAACATCGCCTTCACGTTCGTCGATTTCGCGGCCACTGACGGGCGCTACGGGGGAAACTTCGCGGACGTGCCCCGGTCCGAATGGCGGGACGCCATGGTTCCCGTCGACACTTTCCTGAAGCTCAATGCCGAGGCGGCGGCGGAAAAGGTGCCGTACATCCTGATGGTCGACGAGAACAACACCCTCCATAAGGTCATTGTCGACGTCAGGCTGATCGAAGCCGCGCGCCGCTGCCGTGAGATGTGGCGCAACCTTCAGGAGTTGGGCGGCGTCGACAATTCCCACGCCAGGAACCTGCTGGCGAAGGAAAAAGATCTTTGGGAACAAGAGAAGGAGCGGGAGCTTGAGGCGCTGAGAAGCCAGCCCGCGCCTGATCAACCGGCCCCCGTCTCGGAGGAAGCTATATCCGCAGCGGCGGAACCGGCACAGGCCGAAGCCGAGCAGGACGATGAACCGCCGGCGGCGCCTTCGGACGAGCCCTATATCGAAACGCCCCGGTGCACGACCTGCGACGAATGCACCCAGATCAACAACCGGATGTTCGCCTACGACGACAACAAACAAGCCTTTATCGCCGACCTCGATGCAGGAACCTTCCGCCAGCTGGTTGAGGCCGCCGAAAGTTGCCAGGTCGCCATCATCCATCCGGGCAAGCCGAGAACCCCAGGCGAACCAGGATTGGAAGACCTGATCTCGCGGGCTGAGGTCTTTAATTAATTCCCAGGCAGAACAGACAAG
>JABMOY010000140.1 GCA_013203955.1 Rhodospirillales bacterium
GCGCAACCTTGCCAAGGTTGAAGTCGTGAGTTCGAATCTCATCGCCCGCTCCATTCCTCATCTTTAATACCAGCGAATAAAAGAATCTTCTTAAAGGATTTTATTGCGGTGGCGGGGCGGCATTCAGGGCGTCGCCATCAGGAACAGGCGCGGCGTGGGTGGTCTTGGTTTTTTTGGCGATCAATACCGTGGTTTCCGGTATGGGGTTGGCGGTGAAATCGTAAACCGGCCAGCGATCCTTGGCGTAATAATGGGATCCCCGGGCGCCTCTAGAAACCGGCATGGCGAAGAACTTAACCGCATAGAAAAGATCCCAGAAAAATTCCCCTGTCCTCACGCCCCGCAAGAGGCGGCGGAAGATAAAGCCGGGGTTAAACAGCATCGCTCTCTTGAATGCCATGTCCATAAATTCCAGGACCTTTTCGTAAGACAGGTTTCGGTGGGCGAACAACGGCGCCTCGGTGTAGATGAAATATTCATCCCAGTCGTAAGACCTGATCAGCCCCATTTTAGAATATTCGTTGAACATAGGCGTCCCGGGAAAGGCGATGGTGACGCCGAACTTCATCATGTCCAGCGGCAGCTTGCGGGCGTAATTGACCGTATCCATCATCGTTTCTTCGGTATCATGGGATAGCCCTAACAACATGGTACCGGCTGTATCCAACCCGGCCTTGCGGGCCATTGTCACGGCTTTGCGTCCTTGTTCGACGGTGGCCTTACCGCCCTTGCCGAATTTCTTGAGGATTTCGTTGTTGCCGCTCTCGAACCCAAAGGATACGCGGTAACACCCGGCATTTCTGAGCGAGCGAAACATTTCATCGTTGGCGCTTTCGACGCGGATGCCGTTGGTGCAGGTCCAGACGATGTCGACGTTGGCCCGGGCCACCGCTTCGCAGACGGAAACAGCCCAATCCTGATCCGAGGTGAAAATGTCGTCGGCCAGCCAGAATTCCTTGTATCCCAGCGAATGCATTTGAATGACCTCTTCGGCGCAGCGCTCCGGGGATTTTTTGCGGTAGCCCTGCCCCATGGTCGTCTTCGACGCGCAGAAGTCGCACTTGAAAACGCAGCCCCTTGAAAACTCGGCAATCGTCGCCGGCAGGCGCTTGACCAGAAGCCTCGGAATGCGGTGGTAATCGGCCGGGTCGTAGAGGTCCCACGCCGGCATCGGCAAGTCGTCCAGGTTTTCGATCAAGGGGCCGCGCCCGGTGCTGATGAAATCATCGCCCGAACGATAGCAGATGCCTTTGACGTCGGCGGGGTTCGAGGCGTCGCAATAATCGGCAAAGGAGAAATCGGCTTCCCCTAAGAAAATGGCGTCCAGTTTGGATTCGTGCAGCGTTTCCTTGGGCAGGGCAGTGACGTGCGGGCCGCCGGCGACCACGGAAATATCGGATGAGATGTCTTTAACCAGAAGGCTCAGGTCCCGCATCTGGTTGATCAGCGGCGTCGTTCCAGTAATGCCAACGATGTCGGCCTTGTGCTCCAGAATTTTAGAGCGAACCAACTCGTAGTCATAGGGACGCCACGACAGATCGAGGATATTGATCTTGTGGCCCCGCTGGCGGGCCATGGCGGAAATGGTCGCCAAGCCCAATGTCGGGAAAACCGGGTTGGTGATGCCGCCCTTGGTTCCCCCGTATGTGGGGTCGTAGGACGGGTTAATTAAAAGTACCGAGGCCATAATATCTCCGCTGCCAGCGTTCCGGACGGTTTCCTGATTTATCTATATATAAAGCCAGAAACAGCCGATTCCACCCTTTATTTATCAAGCTATGCGGGCATTCCGGGCGAGCCTTGTCCGCAGGTATTTAAATATCCAAGACGGCCTGAGGTAATAATCCCGATAGGCGTCGCTCAACATTTTCCGGACTTGTCCCGGCGTCAACTCGCCGTGTTTAAAAACGAGATCGTATTGGGTGAAGCTTTCGTAATTGTCGACCAGGATTTTATCCTCGAATTCCGAATATGCCGGTGTCCCCGGATAGGGCGTAAAGACGCTGATCTGGGCGAAGACGCTGTTTAGGTGCTGGGCATAACGGATCGTCGTCTTCCAGGTTTCGGTCTTTTCTCCGGGCATGCCCAAAATGTAATGACACGTCAACTTGACGCCCAATTTCTCCAACTCGGCGATGCGCCGGGTTTGATCATCGCTTTTCATGGCCATCCGTTTGGCCGCATTAAGCACCTCTGTATCGACGGTCTCAATCCCGACCTTGACCATGTCCATGCCGGCGGCACTCAGGCGCTTAGCCAAATCGGGCTCTAAGTTTCTAAGGTGGGTTTCGATAGTAAAGCGGAACGTGCGGCCACTGGCTTCTATAGCGTCACACAGGTCGTAAGTGTGCTTTTCATTGATGCCGAACACCGGGTCGCGGAAGATGAAATAGGTTACGC
The DNA here is from genome assembly GCA_013203955.1 of Rhodospirillales bacterium. Classification (GTDB taxonomy): domain Bacteria; phylum Pseudomonadota; class Alphaproteobacteria; order Rhodospirillales; family Casp-alpha2; genus Casp-alpha2. Next base: position 2,401 of record JABMOY010000140.1, read on the forward strand.
CGAGCGTGTCCTGCCAATGCGCCATTTCATCGACGATTAATTGCGGCGATCGGGTGCGAACCTTGCGCCCCTGCTGCAGGGGATAGGCGCAATAGTGCATGCACGAATAGGGGCAGCCGCGGCTGGCGGCGATCGGCAGCACCGGCTCTTTGCGGCCCAGCAGTCCGAAACGCGGCGGATGAACCGCATAAATCAGGTCCCACGCCGGCAGCGGCAGGTCGTCCAACGGCACCGCCGGGGCCGGTGCAATCAGCCCCTTCAGGCCTTTCAGGGATTCTGGGCTTAAGGGGTTGGCCATGAAATACATTTCCGGCTCGCCCGAAATCACGAAGGCGCCGCTTTCAAGATAGGGTGCCGATACGGTGCCGCCGAAAGACCCGATGACGCCGACGGGGACGCCCCTGGCGACGACCTCCTTGGCGGCGGCCAATTCGGTTTCGTGGCAGACGATGGATGACGTCATTAGGCAGAGGTCGTAATCACCCCCATTTCCGGCCTTTTCCGGCCATTCCCTGGCATATTCGACCTCATGACCCTGGGCCCGCAGCACGCCCGCGGCATGGACGCAATAAAGCGGCGGCCAGTCGACTTCTTGAGAAACCAACCAGGTGATGGCGCGGCCTGTCCAACCGTCGCCAAAACGGTTGGCGGTGCCGAATCCGCCGATGGTGTCCTTTGATATCCGATAGGGGCGTTTCGGATAGGAGTCGAGAATTAGAACCTTCATTCCCGATATATGACTGTTCATTCAGGGTTTTAAAACCGAAATTTTTTGTAAAAGCCTGAAGCCACCCAGTGGATTGAATCTAGAATTCGACCAAAGCCGATTGCATGGCCAGAACGACGACGGCCAGCATGTAAAAAAGCGTCGCTAGGCCGATGAAGAAAAAAATATTGGCGAGCGTGCGCAATGGGTACTTATGGCGATCCTCGGCAAGGCGCTCATTGCCCCGCTTTTCAGAGCCGCCGACAACGGTGACATAGAATTTTTTACCAAAAAAAGGCAGCGAAAACCGAATATCGACGGGGGACTTGCTCCATGCCGGATCTTCGGACGCCTGATGGATGGCCTCTTTCTGTTCGTTCGATAGGGTATCGACAACCCATTCGGGCAGGCGGTCGAAAAGCTGACCGGTTTGCGTCTCGCCCGCACCCGGGTCGAGGGTCCCGTTCCTGGCTGCCATTAAGACCTCCCTTTGGTTGCGGGTAGCTTAGCCGTTCGCACCTGTTTTGCCCATGGGTTTGGCCCCCAAGGATTTTCAAACCTTAACGAAACCATTGATAAAAAAGAACATTAGACTAGCCTTTTCGACATATATAGGGATATATGCTACCCGGGGGGTCCGATTAGGAGGAATACATGCCGAGCGATTCCGAAAAGCAAAAAACAGCCCTTATAAAAAAAGCGGCGGCGATTGGTAGCAAACGCCTGGGCAAAAATGCCCAAAAACGGTTTGCCCACTTCCTTAAGGCTTATTACGCCAACGTTCCGCCCCGGGATATCCTCGATACCGGGCCCGAAGGATTGTTCGGGCTGGCGCACGGACATTGGAAATTGGCCCAAACCCGCAAGCCGGGCCGTCCCCTTGTCCGGGTCTTTTCCCCCGATCTCAAAAAAGACGGCTGGCAAAGCAACCATACGATCATCGAAATTATCACCGACGATATGCCGTTTCTGGTCGATTCGGTGACGGCAGAACTCAACCGCCAGGAACTGGTCGTACACCTCGTCATTCACCCGGTCCTTAAGGCTAGGCGCGATAGGGCCGGGAAGCTTCAGGACTTAAGCGGCTCGGGCCCGGGGACGATAGCGGGTGGGGAAAGGCCTGAATCGTTCATGCACCTGCAGGTTAACCATCTATCGGGCGGCAAGCTGAAAGAAGTCGAAGCGGGCGTAAAAGGTGTTCTTTCCGATGTCCGCGCCGCGGTCAAGGATTGGCGTCAAATGCGGAGCAAGATGACCGACCTGATCGAGGAGCTTGAGACGGCGCCCAAAGGTATCCATCCGGAGGAAGTTTCCGAAATACGTGAATTTCTGCGGTGGATTTATGGCAATCAATTCACGTTTTTGGGTTTTCGCGAATACCTTTACAAGGGGCGCGGCGCTAAGGCACGGATGAGCGTCGATAAAAAATCCGGCTTAGGGCTGCTGCGCGATCCCAAGGTTATCGCTTTCAGGGAAATCAGGGAGGCCCCCTCGGTTTCCCGCGAGGTTAGGGATTTTGTGTCATCGCCGGAACTGTTGATGGTGACCAAGACCAATCGCCAGTCCACCGTTCACCGGCCCGTTCACATGGATGCCATCGGCATCAAGCGCCTCGATAAAAAAGGCCGCGTCATCGGCCAGCGGCTTTTTGTCGGCCTGTTTACATCCGCCGCTTACAGTCTCAGCCCCCGGGCAATTCCGTTGCTGCGCCGACGCCTTGAGATGACGGTCGAACGCGCCGGGTTCCCGCCTTCGAGCCACGACGCCAAGGCGCTGATGCATATTCTGGAAACATTTCCCCGGGACGAATTGTTCCAGATGTCCGATGACTATCTGTTTGAAACAAGCCTCGGCATCCTGCACCTTCAAGACCGCCAGCGCGTGGCCCTATTTACCCGCAAGGACGATTTCGAGCGGTTTATTTCGTGTCTGATTTTCGTGCCCCGGGACCGATACACGACGGTGCTTCGGCGTACCTTCCAGGATATTCTTTCAGGTGCCTTTGCCGGTGAGGTCACGGCCCATTACGCACAACTGGGCGATTCGCCACTGGCCAGACTGCACTTGATTGTCCGCACCACGCCTGGAAAAATTCCCGCCTTCAATACCGCCGAGTTGGAAGAGCGCCTAGCCGAAGCCGCCCGGTCGTGGGCCGACAGCCTATACGGCGCCCTGGTCGATAAGCACGGCGAGGAACAGGGCCTACACCTGTTAAACCGTTACGCCGACGCCTTCGGGCCGGGCTACCGGGAAGACTACGACGTCAACCAAACCCTGAAGGACATCGACAAAATCGAAAGCCTGCTGGTGGCGGGCGGCATCGGCATGAACCTTTACCACCCTTCGGGCGCGCCCAAGAACCAAGTTCGTTTCAAGGTCTTTCACCCGGATACGCCCGTGCCGCTGTCCGATGCCCTGCCTCTGTTCGAACACATGGGTTTCAGGGTGGTGGATGAAATACCCCATGATATCGACCTTCGGCTGGACCAGAACCGGGTGGTGATGATCCATGACTTCGGGCTTGAGTCCAAGGACGGCTCCGGCGTCGATATCGAAGGCATTCGCGCCAATTTCCAAGAAACCTTTAAGCGCGTCTGGCATGGCGATATCGAAAGCGACGGATTCAACGCGCTGGTATCGGGGGTTGGGCTGACGTGGCGCGAATTGGTAATTTTGCGGGCCTACGCCAAGTATTTGCGCCAAGTCGGCATTACTTTTTCTCAAACGTATATGGAGCAAACGCTTGCCAACAACGGCAAAATTACGCGCCAGATCGTCGATTTATTCCTGACCCTGTTCGATCCCAAAACCAAAGGCGCCGAGGCCAAGGCTAAGCGCATCAAGAAGCGCATTCTCGATGCGTTGGAAGCCGTCGTCAGCGCGGACGAAGACCGCATCCTCAGGCGCTTTCTGAATGCCGTCGACTCGACCCTTCGCACCAATTTCTTTCAGGTCGCCGAAGACGGGGAGCCGAAGCCGTATTTGTCCTTCAAGCTAAATTCCAAGGCCCTTGACGATCTACCCCTGCCGCGCCCGCTTCGCGAAATTTTTGTCTATAGCCCCGATGTCGAAGGCATACACCTGCGCTTCGGCATGGTCGCTCGCGGCGGGCTTCGCTGGTCCGATCGTCGCGAAGACTTCCGCACCGAAGTCCTAGGCTTGGTCAAGGCACAGCAGGTCAAGAACGCCGTCATCGTGCCGGTCGGCTCGAAAGGCGGTTTCGTCGTCAAGCGTCCACCTCAGGGCGGTGACCGGGACGCCTTCCTGGCCGAAGGCATCCGATGCTACAAAATACTTATCTGCGGCCTGTTGGATTTGACCGACAACTACGTCGGGTCTCGGGTAGCGGTGCCCAAAAACGTCGTCCGGCTGGATGGGGACGACCCCTATTTGGTGGTCGCCGCCGACAAGGGGACGGCGACGTTTTCCGACATCGCCAACGGCGTTTCTGAAGCCTACGGCCATTGGCTGGGCGATGCCTTCGCATCCGGCGGCAGCCAGGGCTATGATCACAAGGGCATGGGCATCACGGCGCGCGGCGGCTGGGAATCTGTAAAGCGCCATTTCCGTGAAATTGGTGCCGATATCCAAAAACAAGACTTCACCGTCCTCGGCGTCGGCGATATGTCGGGGGATGTTTTCGGCAACGGCATGTTGTTGTCAAAGCACATCAAGCTGGTGGGCGCGTTCAACCATATGCATATCTTCGTCGACCCCGACCCCGATCCCGAAAAAAGCTTCGCCGAGCGCAAGCGGCTGTTCAAATTGCCGCGCTCGGCCTGGACCGATTACGACAAAAAACTGATCTCGAAAGGCGGCGCCATCTTTGAGCGCAGCGCCAAGACCCTCAGCCTGTCGCCGGAAATCCGAAACCTGTTCGACATCCCCAAAGACAAGGTGACGCCCAACGAATTGCTGGGCGCCATGCTGATGGCTGAAGTTGACCTTCTTTGGTTCGGCGGCATCGGCACTTATATCAAGTCCAGGGCCGAGTCCGACCAAGACGTCGGCGACCGCGCCAACGACGCCATTCGCATCAACGGCGCCGACATTCGCGCACAGGTCGTCGGTGAAGGGGCGAACCTGGGCACCACGCAGTTGGGCCGGGTCGAATATGCGCTCAAGGGCGGCCGGCTGAATACGGATTCCATCGATAACTCCGCCGGCGTCGACTGTTCGGATCACGAGGTCAATATCAAGATCCTGATCGATTCGGTCGTTGCCCGCGGGCAACTTTCTGCGCCTCAGCGCAACAAGTTGTTGGCTTCCATGACCAAAGAGGTCGGCGAGCTGGTTCTTCGCCACAACTACCTGCAAAGCCAAGCCATTAGCATGATCCAGACCAAGGGCATCGATACGCTGGACAGCCAAATTAGGCTCATGCGGATGCTGGAACGCGCCGACCGGTTGGACCGGGCGGTGGAATTTTTGCCCGACGACGAGACCTTGGGCGAACGCGCCCTAGGCAAACAGGGCCTGACCCGGCCGGAAATCGCCATCGTCATGTCTTATGCGAAAATCTGGCTTTATGACGAGTTGCTGGCGTCCGACCTACCGGACGACCCGAAACTGAAAGAAGACCTGATAGATTATTTCCCGACGCCGCTGAGATCTAAGTACATAAAGGAAATCGGCGAGCATCGCCTCAGCCGCGAAATCATCGCGACGCGGGTCACCAATTCGATCATCAACCGGGTCGGCGGCACCTTCATTCCCGACTTCATGGAAAAGACCGGCAAGTCGGCGCCCGAAATCGCCCGCGCCTATATCATCGCGCGCGAAGTCTTTGGCCTTAGGGATATTTGGGAGGCCATCGAAAAGTTGGACAACCGGGTGGCGGCGGCAACGCAGACGGCGATGAATCTCGATACCAACCACCTGATTGAATGGGTGACGCTTTGGTTCCTGCGCAACGGCAAGCCGGGCCTCGATCTCGGTCAGCACGTGAAGGAATTCCAAAAAGGCATTACCGCGCTTGCCGACGGCCTGTCACAAACGCTGCCCCACCATTACAGGGGCGATATGAAAAAACGCTCCCAGCCTTATATCGAACAGGGGACCCCGGAAGCCCTGGCGCACCGCGTCGGCAATATGGTCAACCTCTATTCCGGGTGCGACATCGTCCGTCTCGCCAATCGCCGCAAGGCGCCTGTCGGCGAGATCGCCCGGACTTATTTCGCCATCGGCACGCATTTTCATCTGGGCCGGCTTCGCGCCGCCGCCGAACACTTAAGCTCAGACAGCCATTGGCAGAAACTGGCCGTGGCGGCTTTGATCGAGGAAATTTACGGCCACCAATTGGCGTTGGCACGCCAGGTCATCGATGACGCCGGCACCGGTAAGGACACGGACAAGGCGATCCGGGGCTGGGCGGAAAAACACGCCGCCGCCGTCAAGCCGACGGAACAGCTTCTGGCCGAACTGTGGGCGACGGAAATAAACGACCTTTCCATGATCGCCGTCGCCAGCCGCTCGCTCCGGGCGATGACCGATACCGGCACTGAGTAATGCCCCGAAAAGCACAGGGCGGGCTTTTTGCCTGGTGCCTTTACGATTGGGCCAATTCGGCCTTTCCCACGGTCATCACCACGTTCGTCTTCGCCGCCTATTTCACCAAGGCCGTCGCCGTCGATGAAATAGGCGGCACCGCGGATTGGGGCTACGCCATCAGCCTGTCGGGCTTAGCCGTTGCGGTTTTGAGTCCTTTTCTAGGCGCTGTTGCCGATCACGGTGGCCGCCGCAAACCGTGGATCGCTGCTTTCACCGTGCTGTGCGTGGTGGCGACGGCGGCTTTGTGGCTAGCCGAACCCAACCCCGGCTTCGTGCTGTTGGCGTTAGTGCTGGTGGGGTCGGCCAACTTCGCCTTCGAAATGGCGATGGTTTTTTACAACGCCATGCTGCCGGACCTGGTGGCGAAAGATCACATCGGCAGGCTTTCCGGGTGGGGATGGGGGCTCGGCTACGCCGGGGGCCTTGCGTGTTTGGCGCTGGCGTTGCTTGCGTTGGTCGAGGCGGAGACCCCGGTTTTTGGGCTCAACAAAGACGCCGCCGAACACCTGCGCGCCACCGGCCCACTGGCGGCCCTGTGGATGGCGGTTTTCGCCGTGCCGCTGTTTTTGTGGACGCCGGACAGGCCGTCCAAGGGGCTGGCCTTCGCCGTCGCCCTAAAAAAGGGCGGGGCGACGCTGGTTGATACGCTGAAGCGCGTCGGCGACTACAAAGACATCGCCCGCTACCTGATCGCCCACATGATTTATGCCGACGGACTGGTCACGCTTTTCGCTTTTGGCGGCATTTACGCCGCCGGCACCTTCGGCATGGATTTTTCGGAACTGATCGTGTTCGGCATCGCCATCAACGTCACCGCCGGCCTGGGCGCCGCTGCCTTCGCCTGGATCGATGACTGGATCGGGCCGAAACGCACCATCCAGATATCCGTCATCGCCTTGACCGTGTTGGGCGCTGCCCTGGTGCTGGCCGAGGGCAAGATCATGTTTTGGGCGCTGGCGTTGCCGCTTGGGATATTCGTCGGCCCGGCGCAAGCGGCGAGCCGGTCCTTGCTGGCGCATTTAGCCCCCGCCGCCGTCAGGACCGAAATGTTCGGGCTTTTCGCGCTTTCCGGCAAGGCGACGGCGTTCGCCGGCCCGGCGCTGCTGGCTTGGGCGACGGTGGCCTTCGATAGCCAACGCGCCGGCATGGCGACGATTTTAGTTTTTTTCATAGGCGGCCTCGTGCTCTTGGCCGGTGTCCCGGATAAGCGAAATTAACACCCTGAAACATTGAACAAGCGGTCGTTTTACCGGACAATCCAGGCCATGACCTTTCCCGACGAAAAATTCGCTGCCATCGGCAATTACGCCGACGCTTATTTCGAAAAGCAGCAAGCCGCGTCCGCGTCCGTCGACCGGGACGCGCTCGAGGGTGCCTTAGAGCTGCTGGATGCCGCTTATGAGCGGGGCGCGGTTCTTTATGTCTGCGGCAACGGGGGGTCTGCGTCGATTTCCAACCACTTGGCTTGCGATCATTCCAAGGGCGGACAGACGGACACCGACCTCAGGCCCAAGGTGGTGTCGCTGGCCAGCAACATGGAAATGATCACCGCCATCGCCAACGACATCTCCTACGACGATATTTTTGTCTATCAGCTCAAGACCCTGGCCGAAAAGGGCGACGTGCTGCTGACTGTCTCGTCGTCGGGGGATTCGGAAAATGTTGTCCGCGCCGCCGATTGGGCCAAGGGCCAAGGGCTCGACGTCATCGCGTTTACCGGGTTCGACGGCGGGCGCTCAGGCGCTCTGGCCACGGTCAACCTGCACGTCGAAGGCGACAACTACGGCGTTATCGAAGACATCCACCAGAGCCTAATGCATATCTTAGCCCAATACATCCGGCTCAAGCGCATGGACGACGGCACCATCCGGGACCGCAAGTTCTAGGGTCCTTTGGTATGGCTGACACAGACGTTTACCAACTCTACGCCGTCAAATACGCCACCCACGGCCGCACCCAGGCCGCCAACTTCGTCGACCCGCCCGATCCGCACGAAGCCATGCCCATCGATTATTTCGTCTGGGCGGCGGTGTCGGATACGCGCACCGTCGTCATCGACATGGGCTTCACCGCTGACGTCGCCACCGAGCGGGGCCGCGAGTACATCCGCTGCCCGACCGACGGGCTGAAATTAATCGGCGTCAATGCCGATACCGTCACCGACGTCATCGTCACCCATTTTCATTACGACCACATCGGCAATTTTGACAAGTTCCCGAAGGCCGATTTTCATTTACAGGACCGGGAAATGGCCTTCGCCACCGGTCGCCATATGCTCGATCCCGCCCACGGGTTTTCCATGAACGCCGATGATGTCGTCGGCATGGTCCGCCATCTTTACGGCAAGCGTGTCGTTTTCCACGATGGCGACGATGATTTTGCGCCGGGGATTACGCTCCACCACATCGGTGGCCACACGGACGGGCTGCAAGTGGTCCGCGTCAACACCAAGCGCGGGTTGGTGGTGGTGGCGTCCGATGCGTGTCACCTCTACGCCAACATGGAAACCGGCAATCCCTTCCCGATCATCTTCAAAAAAGAAGACGTGCTTGCCGGCTATGCGCGGCTGCATGAATTGGCCGACAGCCCCGATCACATTGTCCCCGGCCACGACCCTTTGGTCATGGCTCGCTATCCTTCGGTCTCGGACGACCTCGCCGGTATCGCCATCCGCCTGGATGAGCCGCCGCAAGCGGGCTGACTAGTGCCGGAAATGGCGCATGCCGGTGAAGACCATGGCGATATCGAGTTCATCGGCGGCTTCGATGATTTCCAAATCGCGAATGGAACCGCCCGGCTGGATGATCGCCGTGGCACCGGCCTCCACCGTTGCCAAAAGTCCGTCGGCGAAGGGAAAAAATGCATCCGACGCCGCCACCGAGCCTTGCGCCCATGAATTTTTGTCACCGGCCAACCGGGCCGCGTCGGCGGCTTTCCAGGCGGCGATGCGCGATGAATTGACGCGGCTCATCTGCCCGGCGCCGACGCCGACGGTGGCGCCGCCCTTGGCGTAGACGATGGCGTTGGACGTAACGTGCTTGGCCACCGTGAAGGCGAATATGAGATCGGCCATCTCGGCGTCCGTGGGTTGGCGCTTGGTTGGAACGTTGAAGCTCTGCTCCATCACCCGGTTGTCGCGGCCTTGCAGCAGGTAGCCGCCGGAAAGGCTGCGCAGCGTCATTCCCATAGCTGCCGGGTCCGGCATGCCGCCGGCAACCAGTACGCGCAGGTTCTTCTTTTTGGCAAAAATTTCGCGGGCGACGGGGTCGATATCCGGCGCGATGATGACCTCGGCGAACAGATCGGCGATTTTGAGAGCCGTCGCCTCGTCCAGAGTCTGGTTGACGGCGACGATACCACCGAAGGCGCTTTCGGTGTCACATGCCAGCGCCTTTGAGTAGGCCTCGGTTAAGCTGTCGGCGACGGCGACCCCGCACGGGTTAGCGTGCTTGACGATAATGCACGCCGGGCCGTCGGTGAATTCGGCGGCCAACTCGAAGGCGGCGTCTGTATCGTTGAGATTGTTGAAGCTCAGCTCCTTGCCTTGGATCTGTTCGGCGGTGGCGACGCCGTTTCGGGCCGGGCCGCCGGTATAGAAGGCGGCTTCTTGATGCGGGTTTTCGCCATACCGCAGCGTCTGTTTGAGTGTCCCGCCGACGGCGAAGCGGGGCGGAAAGGGCTCGCCCAGCTGTTCTGAAAACCAGCCCGAGATGGCGGCGTCATAGGCGCCGGTGCGCCCATAGGCGCGCGCCGCCAGTTGTTTTCTGAGTTCCGGCGTCGTCGCGCCGTCGTTTGCGGCCATTTCTCCGATCACTTGCCCATAATCTGCGGGGTCGACGACAACGGTGACGAATTCGTGGTTCTTGGCCGCCGCCCTGATCAACGCCGGGCCGCCGATGTCGATGTTTTCGATGCAGTCCGCGAACGGGGCGCCGCCTTCAACCGTTGCTTCGAACGGATACAGATTGACGACCAGCAGATCGATGCGTCCGATGCCTTGCTCTGTCATGGCCTGAAGGTGGCCGTCGTCATCGCGCCTAGCCAACAGTCCACCGTGGATTTTGGGGTGCAGCGTCTTGACGCGGCCACCCATGATTTCCGGGAAGCCGGTTTCTTCGGACACGTCTTTGACGGCGAGGTCTAAATCCCGGATTGCCTTGGCGGTGCCACCGGTGGAAAGAATTTCAACATCATTTTCGGAAAGGTAACGGGCAAGGTCTTCCAGGCCGGTTTTGTCGGATACGGAAATAAGGGCGCGGGTTATTTTCGACATTAACTTATTTATTCCTTCGTTTTTCTTGATTTAGCCAGCCGCCGCCTTGGCGCTGTCATCGTCATCAACATGATATTCGGGCACAAGCTTGCGGATGAGGGGTCGAATGGCGTCTAGGTCTCCTCCATGGCAGGCTTCGAGCAGTTCGTCGATCATCGGGGTCAGCTCGTCAAGGGACGACACCCGGGGCGCTGCCAGTAAAAGGCCCGGAAATTCTGTGCCGACGGGCGGCTCGGCGCCATGAAATATCTCTTCAAATAGTTTTTCGCCCGGGCGCGTGCCGACGATGTCGATTTTGATGTCCTTGCCGGGGGTCGATCCGGCCAGGCGGATCATCTGTTCAGCCAAATCCATGATGCGGATGGGCTCGCCCATGTCCAAAACGAAAATCTTGCCGTCGTCGAATTCTTTCGAGCTGCCGAACGCCGATGCCTGAAGCACAAGTTCCACAGCTTCGCCGACGGTCATGAAGTACCGGGTCATATCCGGGTGGGTCACCGTCAACGGCCCGCCTTCGGCCAGTTGCCGCTGGAACAGCGGCACCACGGATCCGGTCGACCCCAAGACGTTGCCGAAGCGTACGGTCACGAAGCGGGTGCCGTCGCCGTCGCCGCGTTTGAGGTCGAGCGCCTGACAGTAGCTTTCGGCGATGCGCTTGGTGGCGCCCATGATGCTGGACGGGTTGACGGCCTTGTCCGTCGAAATCAGGACCATCACCGAAACGCCGGTGGCGATGCAGGTATCGGCGATGTTGATGGTGCCACCGACGTTGCTGGTGGTGCCTTCGACGATGTTATCTTCGACCAGCGGTACGTGCTTCAAGGCGGCGGCGTGGAAAACCAGTTCCGGACGCAAATCGGAGAATACCTTGGCGATGCGCTTAGCCTCGCGGACATCGGCGATAACCGAATGACGTTTCAGTAGCGGCCACCTTTCCATGGTTTCCCGGTCGATGGTGTAAAGGGCGTGTTCGGAATGATCCAAAAGCCCGATTTCGGCCGGGGCGAATGCGCAAACCTGGCGCACCAGTTCAGACCCGATGCTGCCGCCGGCGCCCGTTACCAACACCCGGCGGCCTTCGATCAGCTTGGCCATGGCGTCGCGGTCAAGCGGCATCTGCGGCCGGCCCAACAGGTCTTCGACGGCAACCGGGCGGACCTCCACCTTGTCGGCGATGCCGCTCTTGAATTCTGTCAACTGCGGCAACCGGGCCAGGGTCATGCCGAAACTGTCTGCCTGTTCCAGAAGCTCTCGCACTTGCGCCCCATCCATGTCGTCCTTGGTCAGCACCAATCTTTGCGGTCGGATGCCTTCGCTTTTCAGCCTTTTCATTACCGTTGGAATTTCGTGGGTGGTGCCCAGAACCTCGATCCCGTGTATTTGCCGCCCGACGCGGGCGGGATTGTCCGAAACGATCCCGACGGCCTTGTAATTGGCCTCAGGCGACCTGCGAAGCGCCCGGATAAACAACTCGGCTCCGTCTCCGGCGCCGACCAACAGAACCGCAATGCTTTGTGAGGTCCCATTTTCCACGGACAGATCGAAACGCCGGTCTTTGACCAGCCGGTATAAAAAACGAGGCCCGCCCAAAAGCGCCATCAAGGTGAACCAGGAAATGGGAATAACCGACCGGGGGACGTGCAAAAACCGGGTCCACAGAAACAGGATCAGCAGAAACGACAAGACCGTAACCGTCACGGCCCTGGTAATCGCCAAAAGATCATTTAAGGACGCATAGCGCCAGACTCCCCGGTAAAGGCCGGAAAACCAGAAAACAACAGCCGAAAGCGCCATGAACAGGAGACCCGCCTTAACCATCGGTTCGACGGCGTAGAACTGGGAATCGTCGCCGAGCCGAAGGTAAATCGCCAACGCAAAGGCGATCCCGGACATGATGATGTCGTGGATATAGGCGACAAGCCCGCGGCTGGAAATATTACGAATGAAATTCATTGGGCGATTGCACCGTTATACTCATTTTCCCGAGGTAAACCAGGCGGCCATTTCATTCAGTCCTTGTACCACGTTGGTCCGCGGCTTCCACCCCAGTTCACGGCGTATTTTTGCATCATTCGACTGCAAGGAACCGAGGACTCGCGACGCCGCCAGGGATTTCCCTAAAATCCGTCCGCCCAGGCGAAGCAGCCCTACCGGGACTGAGAAAAGCCGGGCTGGGCGGCCCAAGCCCGCCGCGACATGGCGGATAAGCGACGGCGTCGAAACGTCGTCGCCGTCGCGGACGAAATAGGTCTGACCTGCTGCCTTGGCGGCCTCAAGGCAGCACAAGATGGCATCGGATAAATTGCCGACATGGATGAGGCTACGGTGGTTATCTACAGAAGCAAACGGCAACGGCGGCGCCACCTGACAGATTTTCATCAACGACAAAGGCGTGCCCTTGGCGCCGGGGCCGTAGACCAGGGGCGGGCGCAAAACGACATAGTCGAGGCCGGTTTTTCCGGCGATCTCGGCCAGCGCTTGTTCACCGGCTAGCTTCGACATCCCGTAAGGGTCCTCAGGCGCGGGCGTATCGGTTTCTTGAAACGGCGTCGTCGAGCTTTCGCCCATGACCTTGATGGTGCTCAGGTAAATAAGCCGCCCGACCCCGGTCGTCGCCGCCGCCGCCGCCAAATGCGCCGTGCCCTGGGCGTTGGTTCTGTTGAATTCGGCTTCTGGTTCCTTTGACCATTCCTCCAGGATATGGACGCGGGCGGCCAGGTGGATCACGGCCTGGGTATCAGTTAAGGCCTCGGCCCAATCCGTGTCGGGGCCGATTTCGGGAACGAGGCACGGCTCCACGCCCTCAGGGATATCGGGATGGTCGAGCCGCCGGACCGCCGCCCTGACGTCATAACCGGCGCCAAGAAGCTCCGGGCACAAAGCATTGCCGACGAACCCGGTGGCGCCAGTGACCAGGACCCTTGTCATGATACTTTTGCTTCCGGGGCCATCACGGACGATGCCTCATGCCCGCGCTTAGCCGCCGCCAGTTCCAACACGGCGATCATGTGACGGGCCTGGACCTCGCGGCTGTAGCGGGGGGCCGCGGCCAGACTTTTTTCGGCCAGGGCCCTCAGGGATTTCGGGTCGGCGTGAAGGGCGATGACGGCTTCGGCCAATTGTTGCGGGTCTTGGGGGGCGACATGAAGCCCGGCCCCGGCGTCTTCTATCAAGATACTGGCTTCGCCGTCCGGCGCCGCCAGCAGGACAGGAAGGCCGGACGCCATGGCTTCGAAAATCTTTGACGGGATGACACCGGCGAAGACCGAATTGTCCCTCAGGTGGACCAGCGCCACGTCGCAGAGGCCCCACACCCGGGGCATGGCGTCTTTCGGTTGCGGGCCCATAAAGGCGACATTGCTTAGGCCCCGGCGGCTTGCATCGGCCATCAGGGCTTGGCGCTCTGCCCCGGCGCCGGCCAGCAGGAAACGGATATCGTCACGGTCTTTCAGTTTTTCCGCCGCATCGAGAACGTTTCCCAGGGCATGGGCCATGCCGTGGGTGCCGACATAGCCGACGACGAATTTGTCACCAAGTTTCCATTCACGGGCCAAGCCGGGATCTTTTTTACTGAGCCCGTACCGCCAAGTATCGACGCCGTTGCGGATGACGGCGATTTTTTCCGGTGCGATGCCGCGCTCCACAAGGTTGTCCCGAAAGGCCTTGGTCAAGGCGACCACGGCTTCGGACCGGCGGTAAAGGTGAAGTTCGAGTTTTTCCAAAAGCCGCAAAAAAATATTCGGGCGCATGGCGCCAACGGCGGCGATGGATGCCGGCCAAAGATCACCCAGTTCAAACACGAAGGGCACACCTCGCCAAGCCCCCAGCACCCACCCGGCGAAGGCGGCGAAGAACTGCGGCGAGGTGGCGGAGACGACATCCGGCTTCGGCAGCCAAAGCCCCGCCCAGACCGCTGAAACCATGAAGCTCAGGAAATCGAGCGAGCGCAGCAAAACGCCCCGGTTGGGGGCAATAAATGTTTTTACCCGGACGACGGTTATCCCGTCCATATCCCCGGTCTGCCGCCAGCGGTTCTTATAGCCTTCGAACAACCTTCCCTCGGGGAAGTTGGGGGCGGACGTCAATACCGTCACTTGATGGCCGTCCTTCACCCAATAACATGCGCGCTCATAAACCCGGGTCGCGGCGGCGTTTGTTTCCGGCGGGAAATTTTCGGTCAGGAATAGGATGTTCACAGGCCACCCTCCGGCGATGACGGGAATTTTCTACCTGTTCCGAGATAATAAAGAAGCCATGAGACGACGATTACTGCGCCGATTAACGAAGCCCATACCCACCCGGCGGCGGCATAAACGGCGAGGAGGACCAAGATGCCGTCGGCACACAAGACGTGGATGACGACCTGGGAATGACTGAGCCCCCGCCTCACCGCCCGTTGGTAGAAATGTTCGCGGTGCGCCTGCCAGATGATTTCACCGCGAAGGGCGCGCCGCACCAGCGTGATGGTGGCATCCATAAGGTAATAAAACGGCAGGATAAGCGCCGCCGCCCAAAGGCCCGACTGCGCCAGCCCCAACAGCAGCCAGCCGAGAAGGAACCCCAGCGGCACGCTGCCGACATCGCCAAGAAAAACCTTGGCCGGGTGCCAATTCCACCAAAGAAACCCCAGCGCCGCCGCCGCCAACACCAGCCCGTATATGAAAAACGTTCCGCCCAAACCCGCCGTCGATGCCACCAAAGCGATACCGATGCCGATGCCGGCGGTTTCAACCCCGGCGATGCCGTCGATGCCGTCCATGAAGTTGAACAGATTGATGAACCAGAGCCACAGCAAACCCGCCGCCAGCGGGTCGGCGAACGCGGGCAGCAGACCGCCGAAATAAAGCGCGCCAGAAGGCGCCGACGCCAAAACGAAAGTGACGGCGGCGGTTTGTCCAAACAAACGCACCAGGGGGCTCAATCCCCTCAGGTCGTCAATCCAGGACAGCACCGCCAGGCCCAAAGCGGCGGCGATGACGATCAGGGTGATTCGGGATTCCGGTCCTTCCCAGCCGATTCCGATCCAGACCGCCGCAATCACCGGAATAATGGCGAGGCCCGCGCCTTTCGGCGTCGGCGTCGAATGGCTGGAACGCTCATTGGGATGATCGAAGATGGCCCGTTTCCGCAACAGGCGGATAATCATGCCGGTGCCTATGAGCGAGGCTGCGAAAACGGCCGCCGCAACGGCGGCAGTCCAGGCAAGGGAAACGGTCAAGTCCATAGACGCAGTTTATAGGAGTCCCCGCCCCCCAACAAAAAAAAGCGCCCCCCGGTTGGTCCGGGACGAGGCGCTTTTGGCGGGAATCAGGATTATTGGGCCTTAATTGATCGTCTTGGGCTCCAGTTGTTCCAGCACCCTGACGACATCGGCGCCCAAGCCGGCATCCGCAGTCGCCGGCTGGCCGGCAGCTATCGCCCCGGCGAAGGCCCGAACGATTCGTTCCAGGGGCGTGCCGGGGCCGAGTTTGGGCGCTCGGCCGAAGTCGCCGGGGGCCGTTTTGAGCCGCAACTTATCATCCGCGGTGTCGTCATAGACCAATTCGCCGCCTTGGAAAGAAGCGGTGAACAGGCGTTCTTTCTGGGGATGCAGGTTGCTCAGCGCGATGCGGGCAGTGACGTCGCCGAATCCGAGTTCCAGCGCCAGCGTCTGGCCCCGGCCGTCTGCTGTCTCGCGGTCCTCGATGCCGCGGGCCTCCGCCCGGTCGGGGGTTTGGCCGATAAGGTCCAGGCACATAGCGATATCGTGGCTGCCCCAGTCCCAAAGCATCGGTGTGTCCGGGCGGAACGGTCCCCAATTCCCGGCAACGGCGGAAATGGCACGAAGCGGGCCCAGGGCCTTGGCTTCGCGTTTCAATGCCTCCCAGGCGGCGCTATAGAGATGAATGTGATCGATCAAAACGATGGAATCTTTCGAGTCCGCCGCCGCCAGGACCGCCTTGGCGTCGACTGCCGACATCGTCATCGGTTTTTCCGCCAACACCGGCAGGCCAATGTTGATGGCCTCCAGCATCACTTCCGCATGAGTGGCGGGCGGTGTGGCAATGATGACGCCGTCTATGTCCCCGGTCTTGAGAGCGTCCCGCCAATCAGGGCTGATCACGCACGTGCTTGCCACCAAGTCCCGGCTTTCGGGGTTGCTGCTGGCGAGCCGGCTAAGGGTGACGCCCTCAAGGGCGCCGATGGTTTTGATATAATTTCGGCCCCAAGGGCCGGCGCCGATGAGGCCGAGACGGATATTTTTTGAGGCTGCGCTCACGCTTCGCCGGTATAGACCTTGTCGGACCAGGAAAGAAAACGCTTAAGCCCGTCTTCGAGTCCAACCTTGGGCTCGAAACCGATTTGCAGGCGCGCCTTCTTGATGTCGGGGCAGCGGCGCAGTGGCTCATCGGCCGGATAGCTGTCCGGGTATTCGATGATGTTGACGTCAAGCTTTTTGCCGTGCGCCTTTTCAATGGCCTTGACCAGGTCGAGCATGGAAATTTCCGGCTTCGGGTTGCCGATGTTGTAGGCCTCGCCGGGCACGCCCTTGGCGATGACCCTAAGAAACCCGTTCATGGCATCGGTGATGTAGCAAAAGGTCCGGGTCTGGCCGCCGGACCCGTATACATTCAGCGGCATGCCGCCCTTGATGCGGTTGGCGAAGTTGGGCATCACCCGGTAGTCGGTCTCCTGCATGCCGGGGCCGAAGACATTGAACGGCCGGATGGTGTTGGTGGCGAGGCCGTTGTTTTCGTGGAAGATGTAACAAAGCGTCTCGCCGACCCGCTTGCTTTCGTCGTAACACGCCCTGGGGCCTTGGGCGGCGACATTTCCGCGGTAGCTTTCGGGCGTCGGCACGTGCTTGGCGTCCGGGTCGCCGTAGATTTCGCTGGATGAAAAGAAGGTGAACCGGGCGCCGTTCTTTTGCGCCAGCGCCAGCATGTTCTGGGTGCCGGTGATCGCCACTTCCAGCGTTTGCAGTGGATACTTCCGGTAATAGAAGGGGCTGGCGATGCCGGCGGCGTGGACGATGAAATCGACTTTTTCATCCCAGTCCAGCGGCTTGATGACATCGTGCTCGAGGAACGTGACATTGGGACGCTCGTCCATGTTGGTGCCCTCTTCGCCGGCGGTAATCAAATTATCGAGGACGACGACCTTGCAAGGCTCATCGAGCACGGTTTCGTTCAGGCAAACGAAGACCTCGGTGAAATAACGGCCCAGAAACCCGCGCCCGCCGGTCAGCATGATCGTCTTGCCGGCAAAGGCCTGCGCTTCAGGGCCTAGGGTATCGGTGATTTCTTTGATATCGGCGGGGAGAAAAAATTCGCTCATCGTATGTTCAGTCTTCCGGCCTCCACGTCGTCAGGCCGTCGGTGTCGAGCATATCCACGCGCACCACATCGGCTTCATAGGACGCCTGGTCGCGAGGATTGCGAGATAGGGTCAAGAACACGGTGTCTTCCGGGAATTTCATGCCGTGGTCCACCATCGGTGGCGTGAACACCATTTCTCCTGCCTTGACGATAAGGCATTCCGGCTCTTCTTCGCTTCCGGTGGGGCGGTGGTAATATTCGATGCCGCCCGACACCACATAACAATAATGCCAGTCGGTCTTGTGATAGTGATTGGCACGCAATGATCCTTTCTTGGATTCGATCATCACAGCACTTTTCATCATTTCGTCGACAATCGGCTGAATGGCGCCTCGGGAATCCACAAACGGCTTTTCCAAAGCTACCTTGGGCCCGGTGGGCCAGGATGACTTTTCTTCCTCGGTTAAGGGGTCGATATCGTTTTTTCCCATAGGGTCTCCAGAAACTTGACGCCTTACCTAAAAAATCGCCGGATTATGATCGTCGAGATAACGGCGAGGGCGTGGTAGGCCTTTATTTTTTTTCCTTCGCCGTAGGTTCGGCCGTAGTAACTGATCGGCACTTCGAACATGGCATTTGCTTTGGCAACTGCCCGGGACAGAATTTCGGCCTGCTGCTCCCAGCCGTCGGCCTTCAGCTTTTCCACATCGACGAGACCGCGCCGGTACAGCAAATAGCACGAATAGACGTCGGTGAAAGTGGTGTTGTTGAGAATATTAAAAATAAAGGTAATCATTTTGTTGCCGAACCGGTGCCAGAAATAGGACACCCGCGTGCAAGGGGACGCCACCAGCCGGCTTCCCATAACGATGTCGGCGTTATAATCGAGGGCCGGCTTTAACAATTTTTCATATTCGCTGGGGTCGTATTCCAGGTCGGCATCTTGAAATAACACGTAGTCGCCGGTTGCTTGCCTAAGCCCAGCCTTGACGGCAGCGCCTTTGCCGGCGTTTGCGGGCAGCCTGATAAATTTTGTGTAAAGGCCGGCATTTTTCTCAAGAAGCTCTACCGTTCCGTCCGTGGAGCCGTCATCAATGACCAGCACCTCAAAGCGCACACCTTTTATTTTCTGGCGGGCGACGCGATCGAGAAGCTCAAGGATAGTCGCCTCCTCGTTGAAGGCGGGAACGATGATCGTCAGGTCAATCATGGATTTTGGCATGGATTCTGGCTTACCCGCTACCGAAACAAGTTGTAGCGGATAATGCAGATGATTACCCGGATGCCGTCCTGCCAGCCGATCTTCTTACCCTCATCGTAAGTGCGCCCGGCATAGCGGATGCCGACTTCGAAAATGCGGGGCGTCGGTTTGAGGTGGCTGACCTTGGCGGTGATTTCCGGGTCGAATCCGAAGCGCGGCTCATTCAGCGTTATCTGCTGCAAAAGCTCGCGGCGGAAAACCTTGTAACAGGTTTCCATGTCCGTGAGGCTGAGATCGGTCATCATATTCGACAGCAAGGTCAGGAAACGGTTGCCGACGCTGTGCCAGAAAAACAATACCCGCTGGCTTTCGAACCCCCTGAATCGCGACCCGTATACGACATCTGCCTTGCCCGACAGGATCGGCTGCAGCAGCTTTGCGTATTCGTCCGGGTCGTATTCCAGGTCGGCGTCCTGAACAATGACAATGTCGCCGGTGGCGGCGTCGAATCCAGTGCTGACGGCGGCGCCCTTTCCCTGGTTGTGATCAAGCTTGAGCATCTTGATGCGGGAGTCGTCTTTGCCAAGGCCCTCGATGATTTCAAGGGAATGGTCCTTTGACCCGTCATCAACGATGACGACCTCAAGCTCCAACCCGCAGGTATCGGCGGCCAGCACCCGCCCGACCAGGGCCTCGATGGTGGCTTCCTCGTTGAAGCAGGGGATGACGACACTCAGGCTTTTGAACGACATGCGCCATTCCTAGAGGGTTTTTCCGGTGGTGGCAATCGGTGGCCCGTCACTTGCGACAGCTTTCATACTTAAGCCGTAAAAGATCGAAAGTCTGCGTCCGTTGGCGCAGGGCGGGAAGCGTTCTCGACTTCATCCGCTTAGTTTTGAACCGCCGCACTCGTTCCAGGCACCCCATGCGGTAAAGAAGGTGCATGGGCTTTTGATAGGCTTCCGGCGACCCTTCGGGCTGTCGGAGCAGAAGGAAGTGAGTGATCCCTGCCGCCCTGGCCTGCCGGTAAAGAGTGTCGCCGTCGGTGACTTCGGCCCGGGCGTCGATGGCCGCCTGCATGGTCGATCCGAACAGGCTTGGCACCTTCAGGTAATATTTAAGTTGCCGTTCGAGGTGCAGGACCCGGTCTGTTTTTCCAAGGTTGGCGTTGATCCAGGGTACCGGGGAAAAGGCGTTGACGTTGCGCATCAAGAAAGCCTTCCGGGTTTCGCCGTTTGTCAGGTATTGAAGGTAGTTGATCCCGAATGCCCCCTGCCCGGCCATCTGCGCCAGTACCGTTACCACGGTGGCGCCGATAAGGGGCGCCCGGCAGGGTTTGTTTTCGCTCCACCGGATGGCGGCCACGGTGAAGCAAATCAAAAACAGCGGCAATACTGGAATTAGGTGCCTGATCCTTTGCGACCCACCGCCGACAAACCAGGCAACATAAAACAACAAGGACAAGATGGCATAAGTCAAAAGCGGCCCGCGCCGGATGCGGGCCCGAAATTGCCAAACGCCAAGCGCTACAAAGGGCAGCAACAAAAGCCCGTAGGGGCCGAAACCGACGCGCCCTGTATCGGGTAGCCAGACAAGTCCAAGGGTGGCGGCGAAGGGATAGAAAACCAGCGACCACGGCGTGCGGGCCAACGGCGCTTCGCTGCCGAAATAGGCCTGCTTGAAGATCAGGTCGTGGGCCTTCGGCCACAATGCTAGGTCATCCTGACCGAGCCATTGAAACAGCATGGGGAACACTGGGTCGCCCGTATGCACGGCGTTCCAGGCATACCACTGAAATCCGGCGGCGAGCAGCGCCAGCCCAAAGGCGGCGCCATGGACTAGCCAGCGGCGCTGGCAAACCAACACCAGCCCGGATCCGGCGGCGAACAGAAGGCCCGTATACTTGGCGGCCATGAAAAAACCGGCGCCCAATCCCGCTAAAAGAGCATATTTGGCATGGCCTGTTTCGAAGGCCCGGGTCATGGCCCATGCGGTGAGCATGACGAAAAGCGCTGCCCGGGTTTCGATCTGTCCGGAGCCGCCACCGTAAATGACTGCCGGAACGGTCAGGAAGACAAGCGCCACGGTCAGCGACCAATTGACGCCTAAGTGAGCGCGGCACAAAACGTACAACAGCGCCGCCGCCGCCCATCCGCTGATTAGCGTCCAAAACGTCAGCCCCATCTCGCCGCCCAGGGCCAATGCCGGGACATAGGTCATATGGATACCGAAGGGAATGGAGCCGTTAAGTGGCTGCAGAATAAAATTGATGCGCCCCGCCGCCAGAAATTCCTGGGGCCTGGCAAAGTGATAACCCAGCGTATCGGCATCGGCGGGCGGCGCTAGGGCTTCCAAAACATCAAAAACAAAAACAATGCCGAGAAGAATAATCAAGACCCGGCCCATAAAATCCAAACGAGGCCAGGTGATTTGTTTTAAGGAAGGCTTCAACAAGATTACGCCCAAGGCCCCCGCAACAAGGAGAATCAGTAACGGCGCATCAGAAAGAAACCCGCTAATGCCGATGGGAAAAATCAACCAGCCCAGAAGGCCAAAACCCGCAGCGAAGGAAAGGGCCCAGTGTTCAGGCGCTTTCAGTTCGCCGTCAATCCCGAGAACTCGCATGGCGGCGGCCCCTAATCCTAAGCAGCAGAGTGCCTCAAGCAGGGCTGCAAAAATCGCCATCAGTTAAGCCCCAACAAGGCCAGGATCGGTCTGGCAAAGTCTCTAAACTGGTAGCCATAGGCCAACGTCACTACCCCGACCCAAAGCCAAAGAAACCGGCTTGTGAGTTTTCCCCTATCCATCGTGGGCGCTCAAGAAATCCCGACGTTGGGTTGGGAGAAGGAAAAGAGCTTTTATTGTCATGCCCAGTATCCGAAACGGAAACAGCCCTGCCGTCAACAGAAGGTTGGTGATATTTCCGCGCTTTCTGTGGGCTCGAAAGGCTTCCCGGTGAAGGGCCAGAATTCTGAACCATAAATTCAACAGCGCCGACCCGGGACGGCTCTCCAGGTCTGGAAAATATCGCAGGGCGATTTCGAGCGTGCAATGAAGCCGGCGGTTTGTGTGACTCATGATGCCCCCGGGAGTGATGTGATAACGCAACAAAGGTTCACCGAAAACCAGGAACGGCGTTTCCGGTTCCCGCAGCAAGGCCAGCCACAAATCGAAATCCTGGGCGTTCGCTAAGCTGGGATCGAACCCGCCGACAGAAACGACCGCGTCGCGGCGGGTAACGACGCTGGAACTGGGGATATAGCCCTTCCGGTAGAGGCCGATAAAGGGGTCTTGGGTTTCCTTGAAGCGGCGAACGCAATCATGGTGGACGGCCTGATCCCCCTCGCCGGTTATGTAGTCGTGGGCGACGAGGACAAAATCGCTTCCTTCCATGAACGCCATTGAGCGCTCCAGCTTTTCCGGAAGCCACTCATCATCGGCGTCCAGAAAGGCCAGATAAGGCTGGTTGGATTCGGCGATGGCTCTGTTGCGGGCCGCGCCGGCGCCTTGATGATCTTGGCGGATGACTTTCAGGCCGATGCCGCCCATCTCCGGACCCAGACTTTCGGCTTTTTCGAACGTGCCGTCTTCGGAGCCGTCATCGACGATAATCACTTCCCGAGGCTTTAGGGTTTGCGTGGTAATACTGGCCAGCGTCCGGCCAATTGTATCGACCGCCTGATAGGCAGGCATGATGACGCTGATGTTTGCGAATTCGGGGGCGAACTCAGGCGGCATCGGCCAAGTCTTCCAAGCTGGGCAGGCTTTCCACCGGCCCTGTCGGGCGTTCGACATGGATGCGCACGCAAAGCTCCAACATCAACAGGGTATAGACCCTGAAACCGTGACGGTCCGGGTTGGCCAGCAGCTTGTCTATCCCGGCCTTGGTCCACCAGCCCCGTTCAAGCGTTGCTGGGCGGGTCAGGATGCGCTTAGCCAACGGACCCAACCCTGCTTTCATCCAGGCCGGCACTGGCGACGCAAAACCCTGCTTCGGTGCGTTGAGAACGGCGTCGGGCAGATAGCGGGCGGCCATGGCGCGTTCCAGGGCTTTATGCCGGCCCCCGGGCGTGCGGATAGAGGGCGGCACGGCGAGCGCTGCCTCGACCAGCCGGTGATCGAGGAACGGCACCCGGCCCTCGACGCCAACGGCCATGGTTGTGCGGTCCAGCAACGTCAACAGGTCGTCCGGCAGATAGGTGCAAAGGTCGGCGTAAAGCGCCGCCGATTGGGCGGGCCCGGCAAAAGAATTTTTATATTCCGAAAAATACCGGGCTTGTGCGGGTTCCGGAAGGGGCTGGCGGTTGCCCACTAGGTCGCGGACGGGTGCCGGAAAATGGGTCGAGTGTTCGTGAATGTAGGCGCCCCGGTCATGGTCGAATTTCCCGGCCCGGTTCAATTGCCATGCGCGCATGGGCGAAAGATTTTTCATCATAGGGTCAATGAGGCCGTAGCGAAGCCAACCGGGCAGGTGCAAGTAATGGGCTTCGATCGGCAGTTGAAAATAACGACCGTAGCCGGCGAACAATTCGTCGCCGCCGGTGCCGTTGAGCACCACCTTCATGTGGTGGCCCAATTCCTGCTCGATAAGATAATTAGGCAGCATTGCCGCGTCGTTCAGCGGCTCGTCCGAAAACCACGCCAAACGGGGCAGATATTCGGCAACGGAACCCGCCGGTACGGTCAAGTTGGTGTGGTGGGTGCCGTAGCGCTCGGCGACACTTTTGGCCAGGGGAGCTTCGTTAACGCTAGCGCCTCCGAAGCTGACGGTGAAGGTATTAAGCGGCCCGGACGACGCATGCGCCGCCAAGGCGACCATCAATCCGGAATCAATGCCGCCCGATAACAGCGCGGCGACAGGCACGTCGCTTCGGAGCTGTAAGCGAACGCTGTCTTCAAGAAGCTCGATCAAGTGGTCTTCTATCTCGGCCGCCGTTTCGGGGAGATCATCGGCCGGCTTGGCGCGCCAATAGCGCCGTTGGCCGATGGCGCCGTCGGCATCCACGGTCATCATATAGCCGGGCGCCAGTTTTTGGATGCCCGCATATAAAGTCGTCGGCGCCGGCACGTAACCGTGGGACAGATACAGAGAAACCGCGTCTTCGTTGACGGCGGGATTGATTAGGCCGGAAGCAAAAATCGCCTTGATCTCGGATGCGAAGATGACGCCGCCGCCGGGTAACGCAGCCCAATACAGCGGCTTCACGCCCACCCGGTCGCGGACCAGAGTCAGCCGGTGGATACTTTGGTCGTAGAGCGCTAGGGCGAACATGCCGTTGAGTTTATTGACAAAATCATCGCCCAACCGTGCCGCCAGCGGCAGCACGACTTCCATATCGCCGCTGGTTTTGTAGGGGTAGGCGGGTTCTTCTGTGCGCAGTTCCCGGTAATTGTAAATTTCGCCGTTGCCCATCAGCACCCGTTTGCCGCCATCCTCGGCAATGGGCTGGTCGCCGGTTTCAAGGTCGATGATGGCGAGCCGCAAAAACCCAGCCTGATAACGGCGGTCCTGGGAAATAAACCGGCCCTCGCCGTCGGGACCGCGATGGCCCATCACTTTAAGAATGGCGTCCAGGTCGGCCTGTAGCGGGGCGACGTTCTTGGGAAAAAATAATCCGGCCAGACCACACATTTTCAGAGCACCTCGAGCCGGATTTCGCCGGACCACGGCAAGGTCGCCTTGTCAGTGAAATCGATGGCGTATCCAGGCTTGCCGTTGCCGTAGGCTCGCCACAGGGTTGTTTTGGAAACCACCGGTGCCGTGTCCGGGGAATTTAGGTGAAATGTCTTGTTGCCACCTTTTAGGATAATGCCGCCGGCCCCGGCCTCGGCGTCAAG
This sequence comes from Rhodospirillales bacterium, assembly GCA_013203955.1. Taxonomy (GTDB): domain Bacteria; phylum Pseudomonadota; class Alphaproteobacteria; order Rhodospirillales; family Casp-alpha2; genus Casp-alpha2. Next base: position 27,267 of record JABMOY010000140.1, read on the forward strand.
CGGCGTCACCAATCTTCGGGTGAGGGAATGGGAGCCGTCGCCTTCAAGGCTGTCATTAAGAACCATGGCGTTTTCCGTGAATCGCCATTGCCGCCTTAGTGCGCCGACGCCCTTCAACCGTTGAAAGCCCTGATGAACAACCACCACTTCGTCGCCACCGCCGGTTATTTCCGGTGGCGGGCCGGCGATGTCCCGGCGGAAGGCGTCGTCGTAATAAGGCTTGTTGACGGGGTAGGATTCGGCGCCATCGATGGTCAAGGTATTGTGAACCAAAGATGAACGGTAATGGGTGGCCTCTCCGTTTTCGCCATATTTGCCTCGTCCCGGATCGACGAATACCGGCAAGTCATGGAAATGAAGTTCGAAGCCGCCGGCATCCTGGTGGCCGTGCCCCGGTGAATGGGACCAGCCGCCGGGCGCCGTATGCCACAGTCCGGCCCAAGGCCCATGTCTCAACCGCAACCAGCCGTCCGCCAATAGCGCCTCGGCGTTGGCGGGTCCGACATCGGCAATCAACGCCGACAAAGCCGCCCGGTCGTCCTTGGGCAATTGGCGCATCCAGCCTATTTCGGCGCCGGTTAGCCCCAGCAAAAATTCAGGTGGGCAGTCCGGCGAGGCGTCACCGATAATCGGCAGGCCTCCGGGCAAGACCAGCCAGGGAATGACCGACAGCGCCCTTTCCGTAATGTCGCGAAGGGCTCCTTCCTCGGCCCGGCCATGTCGTCGCGCCGCCAGCCAGGCGTCGGCGTAATTGCGGGTCAACAGAAAATGATAATGGCTCGATCCTTCGCGCAGCATGCCTGACGGCAGGAAGATGCGCTTGGCTTCTTCCTCAAGGATTTTCGCCCCCGTATCCGCCGCCCATTCGAGTCCCAGGGCGAGGCCCAGACGGTAAAGCCCGCGTCCGTTGTTGGACAAATGGTTGGATGTGTTGTGGTCGCCGAAATATTCAAGCCGACCCTGGATGGCGTTCGCATGGCGGGCCAGCAGGGTTAAGGTTTCATCGACCGGGTCGGGCAATCCTTTGTTTAACGCCAAGTCTAAAATATTGATGACGCGTTCGGTCGCCGTATAAGGATGCCAGGCCCAGCTTTTGTCGGGTTCGGAAAAAGTCTTCCGCCATTGGTCCCACAACGCCTGTACCCAGGACGCCGTATTACCGCCGCCCGCTACCAGCGGGACCCAGGCGAAGCGATGGAGCGCCAGCAAGGTTTCGATGTCATCGAAGGTACGGCTGAACACATTCGTCTCGTCTCCGGGTTTCAGTTCTAGGATAGTTCCGGCGAGGGGCAATTTGATCGGACCCGTGGGCGGCGGCGATGTCAGCGACCTAAAAGCAATCGGCGGGGCAGGAGGTGAGGCCGGCGTTGCCGAATAGTCCTTTAGATAAGACGGCCGATGTGCCGTGAACGCCAAAGGGCCGCGAACGCCGCCAGTGACGCGCCGCCATAACCAGTTCCGGAGCACCGGGTCGGAGGCCGCCTGCCGGGTTTTGCGGATGAGTCCGTTAATCAATGAAATTTCTCAAAAAAACGTGTTTGTCAAAGACATGCCGTAGGGGCAAGTGTTATAGGGAGCGAGTCATGAGCGATTTAGCAGGAAAACAAGATATCCAGGCGTTTTGGGGAGCTCTTTACGACTCTCTCTATGACGGCACCACCGATGTATCCAAGGAACAATTGCTGGAAAGCATCGATGCCATGGAAGACATGTTCCGGTTACGCGGCCATATGGCGGTGGCCGACATGTCGCTCATGGATATTTCGGGCTTGCGGGTTCTCGAAATCGGCCCTGGCGCCGGCGGCCATTCGGCCATGTTCGCGCGCCACGGCGCTATTGTCACTGCCATCGACATCACCCAAGCTCGCGCCGAAGCGACGGCGGCGAAGTTCGCCCTTTTGGGCGATGACGCCCGGGGCTGTCGGGCCATGCAGGGCGATGCGGAAAACCTGCCCTTTGCCGATGGCGTTTTCGATATCGTTTATTCAAACGGTGTCCTGCACCACACCACGTCGACGGAAAAGGCCATGGACCAAGTCTATAGGGTTCTGAAGCCAGGCGGCCGGGCGGTGATCATGCTCTATTGCAAAAGTTCGTGGCATTACTGGATCAATATGTGGCTTTGCGTGGGAATCTTGATGGGCCGCGCCTTTGGCGGCGCCAACTGGCTCGGTCGTGCCACCGAATGGGGCGGTAAGGACGAGCAGACCATGGAAAATCCGATCACGCGGTGTTACTCAGGCGGTGGCGTCCGCCGCCTGTTTCACCGCTTCCGGGATGTGCGCATGCGGAAGGCCGAATTTTATTTCTACCTGATCCCGAAACTGGGTCGGATTTACCGTCGGTTTCAGATCAAGCGCTATGGCGTCCATCCCGGCGGCATCCTGGTTTACGGTGAACCGTGGCCCAAGCAATCACCGTTGGAATTTTGGCTCGGCCGTTTCATCGGCTGGTCATGGTTTATTACCGCCGAAAAACCCGAGAATTAATTACCAAGCACCCGGCGGAAAGACCCCGAGTTCAGGGATCTGATTGTTGTCCAACCCGTCAATGGCGGCGCGCCCCATGGCAAGGATTGCCTCTTCGGCGCTGCCGCCGATATGTGGCGTAACGATAAAATTTGATAGCTGTAATAACCCCTGGTCGTCGGGGGGCTCCACGGCGAACACGTCCAGCGCGGCGCCGGCGAGGCGGCCTTCCGTTAGCGCCGCCTTCAAGGCGCCTTCGTCAACCAGACCGCCGCGGGCGGCGTTAATCAGGACGGCGTCGGGCTTCATCAGGCACAATCGTTCGGCAGACAAAATGTTTTTCGTGCTGTCGTCGATGGGCAAGTGCAGGGTGACGATGTCGGAAGCTTTCAACAATTCTTCCAGGCCCATCGGCTCGACGCCGATCTCCCTATAGTAATCCGGGAAATCGAGAATATCGTGGGCCAACACCCGGCAGCCGAAGGCACGCAACAGAACGCCCAAGTCCTTGCCAACATGGCCGCAGCCGACAATACCGACGGTGCAGTCTGACAATTGACGTCCGATATGCTGGCGCCATGTTCCGTCCAGAACCTCCCGCCCGGCCTCAGGCGTGTGCCGCAGAAGCTGAACGGCGAAGGATATGACCAGCTCTGACACAGAGCGCTTGTTGGTGCCGCCGGTCCAGCCCAGCTTCACCTCGGCGGTAGCCATCGCTTTGAGATCTATGGAATCGAACCCGACCCCGTATTTCGAGACCACCTTCAGTTCCGCCAAGGCGGCGAATACCCCGGCGTCGAGAACCTCTAGCGCCGTGATTGCTTTGTCGTGGCCGCGAAGGAAGTTGATCAATTCGTCCCCGGTGAGCTTCAGCCCGTCGTCGTTGAAGGTAACCTCGGGATAAACGGCGATCAGTTCTTGGCGTAGCACCGGATGGCGGGAAAACGACCGGGACGTGACGGCGATGCGGGTCATGCGCGCACCCCTAACCCGGCGATGTCATTGAGCGCCGTTTCTAAATCATCAAAATGGTCGATCAACGCGTCGGCGCCGAGATCTTCCAGCGGGCAGTGGGCATAACCGAAAGTCACGGCGACGGAACGTATGCCCGCATCTATGGCGGCGGAAATGTCGCTTTCGCTGTCGCCGACCATGGCCGCCGTTTCTCGGCTTTCGCCGAGCTGTTCGGCGACGAGCAGGATATGACGCCCGTCGGGCTTGCAGTGGGGTACCGCGTCGCCACAAGAAACGACATCGAAAAACCCGTCCAGCCCCATCGCCTCAAGCACCGGCGGTGTTGTCGCCGTCGGCTTGTTGGTACAGATGCCCATCTTGACGCCATCGGCTTGGAATTTTTCCAAGGCTTTCAGAACGCCGGGGAAAACCCGCGTATGATCGGCCGGATGGGCGGCGTAGGTTTCGAGAAACCCTTGTAAGGCGTTGTCGACTTCGCCCTCTGTCCCGGCTTCTCCGGTCAATGCCAACGCCTTTTCCACCAACACCCGGCCGCCCCAGCCGACCATGCCTTTGGCTTCGGCGACGGTTAGGTCTCGCCGCCCTGCCGCAGACAACACCCGGTTTATGGAAGCGCAGACGTCGGGCACAGAATCAATCAGCGTGCCGTCGAGGTCGAAAATCAAGGCGCCAAAGGGAAATAAACGGTCGGTCACGTGTTTTCCATTTCCAAAAGGGCAAGGCGGTGGCGGATTAGTTTCCCGCTCCTTGGACGCCGGTGCCAGAAAGGCGGCCTGGCGCTGTAATTCCATTGGCTCCACTCACAGATGCTGTCGTGCAGGATGGTATCCCCGGGGCGCCACGGGTAATCGTCGAAATTGGTGACCTTGATTTCTTTGTTGCTGCAGTAAAAGGCCGTCTGCCGGGCCCGGTTTCCCCTGAGCAGGCGAAAATAATTTTTGACGACCCCAGAATCCATTTCCTGCATGGACAGGATATTGATGGCCAGTCCGATGGCGGCGTCGCCAATGCAATCGGCATCATCGGCTCGAACGGCGATTAAGCGGATGCCGCCGTCGGCTAGGGCGTCCCGCATTTCCTGGGCGCTTTCAACCAGGGCCAGCCGCGCTTCCGGCACCGCCTGGCGGCTATAGGCCAGGTCCAGCAACAGCGGCTTGGTAAGATTGACGGTGATGACCTTGCGCCGGGGCGCGTGCATCAACAGCAACGTCGTCATGACGCCGTATCCATCACCGATGACAAGGCTGCAGTCTTCGCCCGAGGAAATGTCCAGGTAATTGCGGATCAGCGCCAGAGTAAATGATTGGCGCAGCATGTCGTACGTGAACTGGCGGTTTTGGCGCCGGGCGATTTGACGGCCCAGGCGCACGCAATCGGCAAGGTCCGGAAAAGGCGCGGCCAGCCGGTGCAGCGGCCGCTGCAGGGCCGCGTGGGCGAAGTTGCGAAGCAGCGAAACCTTTTTCGAGGCATTGCCGAGCGCCGTTTGCCCGGTCATGGTGCCGTCGGCGGCGACTTGGAAATTACCGATTTGGTGTTCCCAGTAATCCGACCGACTGCCCTCCGCTTCGTCCGTGCGTGCAGCCAACGCCTTGATTGCGTCATCGCCTATCAGCATCAAGGAAATTTCATCTGTTGGATCAATATTTTCCCCATAGGTCATCATCCCTGATGACGGCCTCGACGCGGGCGACGTCTTCGGGGCTATCGACCGAGACATAAGCGCGGTCCGGCGCCGGTGCGATCCGCTGCTTGCGGCCGTTGTCGTAGACGCGGTTGGAATCGCAGGCTTCGGCTTTTTCCATGGGGCTTTCCGGAAGATCGGTGAACCATTTCAGAAAATGCCAGCGGAATCCGAAAATGCCGCCGACCCGCTTGGCGCCGATGTCGGGCGAAAATTCCTTGGCGTAGGGGATCGGTGCGCGTGACGTGAACAGCACGTCGCCTTTCAAGTCATGCACCAGCTTGACCATGTCGGGATTGTTAAAGACCTCTTCCTCGGTGATCGGCACCGACAGCATGGTGCCTTCGACGCTGTCGTCGTCGTCGAAAGGCTTGATCACGGCTTCGATCATGTCGGGCCCCAAAAGCGGTTCGTCGCCTTGAACGCAGACGACGATATCGTCATCGGCGACGGCTTGCCCGCAAATTTCCGCCGCTTCGGCAACCCGATCAAGGGCGCGCGTGTGGGTGTCGGCGGTCATCAGGACGGGATAGTCCCCGTCTTCGGCGAAGGCGCGGATATCGTCGTCACAGGTACATATCCAAAGCCCGTCCCAGCGGTCATAAAGGCGGGCGCGCTGGAAGCAATGCTCCAACAACGGTTTGCCGGCAATGTTGTGCAAGGGCTTGCCGGGAAAGCGGCTGGCAGCCATGCGGGCGGGGACGAAGCCGAAGATTTTCATTTGCCGATGCCCTGGCCCCGCAACCATTCGGCGGCCATGCGTCCGGCAATTTGGTGGCCCAAGGGGGACCAATGGCCGTCATGGGCGAAGTGGGTCGGTGCGAACCCGGCTTTTTGGAATTTATCAAAGGGGTCGATGACGGCGATGCCGCGGTTTAATAACGCTTTTCCCATTCCTAAGCGGAGTCGATGGAAATAAGAATCCCCATCGCGTATCTCGAAACGGGCCGGGGCAATAAGCACCGCAAAAGGCGTTCCGGCGGGAAGCCGGGACCGAAAAATGTCAATCTCAGCGGCGGTCCGTTTTATGGCATTTTCCAATTTTTCCGGAGCCAGAGGCCTATTGTAGGAATGGCCTTTGTTGACCACGCCTAAGGAAATCAGCATCCGGTTTACAAAAGGCACGCGCTTTAAGACGACAGCAAAGAAATTATAAAGCGCCGTGTTTTTTGTTAGAAACGCTTTGATGTTGTTGGTGGATAATTTTTCTGCTTGCTTGGTCGGGGAAGCTTTGGTCGCAGCTTTCGCACAGTCGTATTCACGAATATCGTTTTCAAGGATCAAGCCGATGACGACGGCGCGGGGGTTGACGGTTTTTGGCATGCGCGCCACCAGGGCCTGATACCCGCAAACGTTGGTTCCCGGGCTGGCGACGTTGTATGTGGGAAAATTAAGCGCCTGCCCGGCTACGGATGAATAAATTTCATCGTGCTCGACGCCCCAACCGAAGGTCATGGAATCGCCGACGAACCAGACCCGATCTCCGGCGTCTTTGACGGGGTCCGGGTTGCGTAGCCCGAATTCATTGACCCGAATCCGGACGCGGAAATCGCCGTTGTTTTGGGCGAAGTAACCTTCAAAGCCGGGCCGCCCGGTGGTTACGACGATGTGTCCGGGGACGGCGGTCGTTTGCATAAACCGGCCGCTATGGAATTCCTGCCAATGGGGCATGAGAAGGCGAAGGATTCCCTCGGCGGCGAAAAGGGTGAGGACGCTGCCGACGAGCAACGCCGCTAAAACACCTTTAGGGGTCGGGCGATCATTCACGGATCAAGCCCGCTTCCGACCGATGACGTCGAACAAGGCACCTTCCCGGGCGATGGTGCCGATCCAGGAAAGCTGCGTCACCAATCGCTGGTAGGCATTCCCCGGGCTGGTGCTGTCAAACAAACCCGGGGCATCTTCGCCATCGGTCCCTAAGATCGCAGGCGAACAGTTTTGATATTCGATGCCGTTCTGGTTGAACCACGCCAACACTTCATCGATGGAGTGCCAGGTTTCATGGGGATTATAATACTGGTCCTTGATCCAGATATCGGCTTTGCGGCTATCCAGGATACGATTGCGCACCACATAATCGATGTTGCCGCCGGTGAGGCCGATGACTTTGGAGCGAACCCAAGTGGGGATACGGGCATAGCGGTTGTACAGACCGACCATGATGAGCCCCCCCGGCTTGACCTTGCGGGCGATGGCGGCGAAGGCGCGCTTGGCATCGAAGGTATGGTGAAGGACGCCGTGGGAAATGACGACGTCGAAGGACGCGTCCTTGATTGCCAACTCGAAGATATTCATCTGCGTGAAGCTCGATCGGTCCAAGCCGTTTCGTTGTTTGTGTTCAAGGGCGAGCTTAAGGCTGCCCAACGACATATCGATGCCGAGCACATGATTGTTATTGAGCTGCAGGAAATGAGACAACTGGCCGGTGCCGCAACCGCATTCCAGGACCGTCTTGTTATAGCCAATGGCTTTCAGAAGGTTGGCGGAAAACGGGTTCTGGCTGCCCTTGGAAACCAGCTCTCCAAATTCTTCCAGGCCTTCGTAATTGGGAAAGGGGTTTTCCTCATAAAACGATTTGACGCGGGCGGTGACGTCTTTGCCTTCGCCTTCGAGGGGCTGGTATAGGGACGGCACGCCGTCGATGAAGGGAAACTCTTGGCCGGTCTCGGCGCATTTAAGGCCATCCTCGACGGCCTCAATCATCGTCGCGTCATCGCCACCCGGGGTCTTCAGGCAGGCTAAAATCCGGTCCGAAAACATTAGCGCCGTCATTGCTTGCCCTTTTCAAGAACAAAATTGCCAAGCACCAGGACATCCATCTCTGTGGCCATGAAGCATTTATAAGCGTCCTCGGGCGTGCACACGATGGGTTCATCGCGAACGTTGAAGCTCGTATTAACCAAAACACCCCGCCCGGTTTCCGTTTTGAAATTTTCCAGCAACCGGTGGAAGCGGGGATTGGTCTTCTTGTCGACGGTCTGCACGCGGGCTGAATTATCGACATGCGTGATCGCCGGCACGTCGCTGCGGACGATGCCTAGTTTGTCGAGGCCCGAAAGATTTTTGTCTTTTCCGCTAAGCTCAAGTCTTTTGTCCTTGGCGACATCGGCGACCAACAGCATATAGGGGCTGTCGCCGTCCATTTCGAAAAATTCCGAAACATCTTCCTTAAGGACCGCCGGGGCAAAGGGGCGAAAACTTTCCCGATATTTTATCTTAAGGTTCAATGTCTTTTGCATGGCTGCCGAATGGGGGTCGCCCAGGATCGACCGGTTGCCGAGCGCGCGTGGCCCAAACTCCATCCGCCCCTGGAACCAGCCGACGACTTTTTCCTGTGCCAGCGCCTTGGCGGTAAATCCGAAAAGGCCATCGTCGTCCATTTCGTCGTACACGGCGGAATATTCGTCTAGGGCTTCGCAGATTTCTTCTACTCCGAATGCCGGACCCAGATAAGCGCCCTTCATGGCGTCGGCGCCGCTGGCGGCGGGCGGGCGCTCTGTGGCCGGGCCGTTGGCGTTGGCGATGGCCAAAGCGACGCCCAGGGACGACCCGGCATCCCCGGCAGCCGGTTGAATCCAAATGTTTTCAAAAGGGCCCTCGCGAAGGACACGACCGTTGGCAACGCAATTCAAGGCGACGCCGCCGGCCATGCACAGATTCTTGTCGCCGGTTTTTTCATGCAGGTTGCGACACAACCGAAGAACGATTTCCTCGACCACGACCTGGACCGACCGGGCTAGGTCCATGTGTTGCTGGTTTAGCGGCTCAGCCGCGGCGCGGGGTGGGGCACCGAAAAGGTCGTCAAACCGCCCGTTGGTCATGGTCAATCCGGTACAGTAATTGAAATATCGCATGTCCAAGCGAAAGGACCCGTCCTCTTTAACGTTAATCAGGTGCTCCAAAATCAGATCCCGGTATTTGGGCTCGCCATAAGGTGCCAGCCCCATGACCTTGTATTCACCGTCGTTGACCTTGAAGCCCAGGTAATAGGTGAAGGCCGAATACAAGAGCCCCAAGGAATGAGGAAAGCGGATTTCCTCGAAAAGGCTCAACTCTCGCCCGCGGCCGGTACCAAAGGATGTGGTTGCCCATTCGCCGACCCCATCCATGACCAGCACGGCGGCGCTGTCGAACGGCGACGGGTAATAAGCGCTGGCGGCGTGAGAATGATGATGAAAACCGAACAGAACCTTGTCTGGGTTGACTTCCCCCCGGCCCAGGGCGTTGAGCCCGTCAACGAGCAGGGTTTTCTGGAAGACCTTTTCCTTGACCCACACCGGGATCGCCTTGACGAAAGAGCTAATCCCTGCCGGCGCAAAGGCCAGATAGGTTTCCAACAATCGGTTGAAGGTCAGCAGTGGCTTGTCGTAGAAGCCGACGTAATCAACCTCGTCCAAGGAAACGCCCGCTTCGTCCAGGCAATAAGCCGCCGCCGCTCCGGGAAAGGCGCTGTCGTTCTTTTTGCGGGAGAAACGCTCCTCTTGCGCGGCGGCGACGATGCCGCCATCGCGGACGATGGCGGCGGCGCTGTCGTGATAGAACGCTGAAAGACCAAGAACGATCATGATGGCAGGTGGGCTTGACTAGAAGATGGCATAAATAAAGGGTGCGATGGCGGTGCTTTGGGCTGCGATCAGAAGACCGCCAAGCGCAATAAGGCCAAGGATAATGGGCGCCATCCAAAACTTTTTGTAGACGCGCATGAATTTTATTAGCTGGCTTAAGGTGGAGAGCATTTATTCTTTGTTTTTGCGATAAAGGTTTTTCAGAAGTCTCTAGAACATATCCCGAAGGGTTTCTTTGTCTGTGTGCCGGGCCACCGGCGTCCAATAGGTTTTAGCCTCTGCGTCCGGGTTGCGGAGCATGGGGTCGCTTCCGAAGAGCCGGATTATAAGACCGAACGGCATAACGAAAAGGTAGAAAAAGGTCCCCAACAGAAGAAAGTTCGTGACGGCCCCCAGCTTTTCAGAGAATACCCCCCAAAGACGGTTGAGTGGCAGCAGCGCTACGGGCAGGACAAGGCCGATAAGCCCGAACAGGGCGGCGGCGATAAGGACACCCTTGTAAATCGAGGCAAAGAAAAACCAGCCGACGGCGGCGATAACAAGAAGGGCGGCGGCCATCATCAAGCCGAACTGGCGGTCGGTGAGTTTTTTCTGTGCCATCTTATGGTGCCCCGTCATTCAGACCCCATTTGGCCTTCCAATCCCCATCGGCGCAATAGATTTGATAAACCAGCCGCATGGTCCTGAGCGCGTCATCAGATGACCCGTTGGTGACGGCCCCGCCGTTTTCGATGACGGCGGCGAATTCGGCGACCTCGTCGGCCCAGGAAGGGTCCTGCGTATAACGCCGTATTTCCTCTTCCGGGTCGCCCATATCGTCGCCACCAGTCCGGGCGATGGTCAGCGTTTCCTCACCGTAGCTTTTAGAGCCTGACAGGATCCCGGCCAAGTTCAACGCTCCCTTGGTAAAGTTAATCTCCAGTCCGAAGCGGTGGCGCCATTGGCTGGCCGATGAATGCAGCATCGCAACCTTGCCGTCGTTCGTCCGCATCAAGGCGTAGGCGTTATCTTCAACATCGTGGTTCCAAACGCTATTGGAAACAAAGCTGTGGATTTCATCGAACTCACCGGCGAACAGGCGTAACAGGTCGACCATGTGGATGCCCTGGTCGAGCAGCACCCCGCCACCGGAGAGCGCCCGTTCCGTCCGCCAAGTTGTCTGGTCGAAGGTGATCAGCTTCGATTTCCCGTAAACACCGCGCAGGTTGATGACCTCGCCCAATTCTTCCGACTTCAGGATCGCCAGCGCGTCGCGGACGGAATCATGGAACCGGTGATTGAAGCCATATTGCAGCTTCAGTTCCGGATGCGTCTTCTCGCATTCGATGACGCGGACGACATCGCCGACATCCCGGCCTGGCGGCTTTTCGCAGAACACGTGCATGCCGCCCTCGAGCCCGGCGATGGTGGCGTCGGGGTTAATGTCGTTGGTCAAACAGACGAACAGGACATCGAGTTTTTCTTCTAGCAGTTTCCTGTAATCGTCGTAATAGCGAACGCCGTCGTCGAAAGCGCCGTCGCCGTCCAGGGTCCGGTCCGACACGGCCACCGTTTCAAAGACTGGATGCGGGTCAATGACTGATCTGCGGCGCTTGCCGACGACGCCGTAACCGGCGATTCCAACTTTCAATTTATCGGTCACGTTTTAGGCGTCCGATAGAGCTTGGATATGTCGTCGTTGGGTTGCCCAAGGCGGTTGGATTCTTCATCGCTTTCGACATCCACCCAACCTTGGGATTCGTCTGACCGGTAAAAAGCATGCAGCAGCTTCAAAGTGCCCAGACAATCTTCGCGGCTGACCGGGTAGGGTGCGGAGTCCTTAAAAAAAGCGACGATGTCTTCGTACATTTGGACATGGCCGTAACCGTAGACGGCGCCGTGGCCCTTGATGCCCTGAAAGTCTTCGGAATGGGCGGCGCAGGCTTTCGGGTCGGGGGTGAAGACCTGCAACTCGTTGACGGCGATGCCGCCGATTTGCGCCAGCCCCTTGGACCCAACGATGGAAATCGAGGCCTCGAAATCATCGGGCCGGGCCGCCGTCGTCGCCTCGACGATGCCGACGCCGCCGTCTTTGAATTCAAATGTCGCGGCGACCGTGTCCTCGACTTCGATGTCGGCGCCGAGCGTGCGCATCGTCGCGTTGACTTTTTCGACTTCGCCGCCGAGGTGGCGAATCAGGTCAACATGGTGGATGCTCTGGTTGGTCAACGCCCCGCCGTCATGGGAAAAGGTGCCGCGCCACGGCGCCATGTCGTAATACCGCTGCGGCCGGCACCAGCGCACACGCACGGAAACGATGCGGACATCGCCCAGTTCGCCCGCCGCCAGTGCTTGCTTGACCCGACGCACGGCCTTGTTGTGGCGGTTCTGGAAAACCGGAAAGATTTCAAGCCCAGCTTCATCAGCCACACCGTAGGCTTTGCTCAGATTGCCTGGGCGCATAAAGGTCGGTTTTTCCATGATTACGTGCTTGCTGTAATCACCCAACATCTCCAGCCCGTGTTCCAGGTGCATGCCCGACGGCGTGATGACGGCGGCGACGTCGATATCCGGCACCCGGGCGAACATGTCGCGGTAGCTGGTGAAGGCAGGAACGGAAAATTCTTCACCGTAGGCATCGGCCTTTTCTTTTTGCAGGTCACAGACGGCGGCTAGTTCCACGCCGTCGACTTCGGCGATGGACTTGCAGTGATGACCGGCGATGCGACCGCAGCCGATGAGGGCGATACGAAGACCGTTTTTTTGGGGATTTCCAGTCATGGGGTCACTCGGGGAGTCGTTCCGTTAAAAGTCGTTTCGGGGGGGCGGGTCCAGTGTGCGCCGCCATAGGTCTAAGTCAACCGGCGCCATAATCTCATCGAAGGATACCGGCTGCGGTTCACTTGCCGTCTTCAAGGCGCCCTCCAAACTTTCCGCCGTCACCGGCGCCGCCGCCACCCCGTCGGGCATGATGTCGAGGGCGATGGCATGGCGGGGCAGCAACCGAAAAGACGGTACCCCGGCGAATAGTCCTTCCAGCCCCGGCGTACCGGTGGCGTACAACACTGCCGAAATCCCGGCCTGTTGGGGGACGGTGTTAGCGGTGCGTTTCATGGCGCCCGTTTCCGGGAAGGCGAAGGGGTACATGGGATGGTCCTTGATCAGGAAGCGCCAGCCTTTTTCCGCCAGCGACCCGACGGCCGCCATCATTTCCCGAGTGACGCCGGGAATCGCCGACAGGGCGACGTAGACGGGACCTTCGGCGTCGAAATGGCCGCCTTCGGGTGCAGACAAGCGAAAGGCGCCACCGATGACGAGCCGGCTTTCCGGTATGCCCAACCGCGCCAGTTGGGACCGGTAGGCGGGGCCGTTGCAGATGATCGTATCCGGCAGGCTGTCCAGCCCGTCGGGGTTGCTGGCGGGGCTGAAATTAAACTGGTGCGGGCCGATTACAGCGTGCTGATAACCGGCGGTGCGCACCCCCAGGGTCCGGGCGGTGCGACAGAAGGCCCGTTCCCAGGCGTGATTTTCCCACGGCCAGGCGACCACCCGGGGGTACGCCGAGCGCAGCCACCGGTTCTGGCAATGGATTTGCCAGCGGGTCATGGCCGGCCCGCCGCCGCCGTTTTCCCGGGCCGCCGCCCGCCTGACCAGCCAGCCGTAGGAACCGGCCAGGTCTTCCGGGCCGGGCCGCCAGCGGGTGAAAACCAGGGCCAGGGCGAAAAGCGGGTTGCCAAAAGCATGTAAGCTTCCGGTCCGCCCATCGCCTACCAGTGCCTTTGCCCGCCCGGCTCGGCAATCGGTGTGCAGCGCACGTGCCAGCGCCGGAATATCGCCCATCAGGCCGCCGAAATAGGCATCGTAACCATCCGCCGTGCTTGCGGGATGGCCGTAGGCCAGGATGGCCGATTGCGCCTGACCGAGGGTGCGCCGCTGGCCGGACAGCATTACGGATGAGGCCATGACCCGGACGGTGACGGCAAAGCGGGCCAACAGGCCACGCAGGAATAACCGAAGGCCAGGGAACCAAAGCCCGGGCGACTTTCCAGGGTTAACCTCGGGAAGGACCGCCAATTGACGGAATAGCCACGGATCGTCGCAAACAACGAGGGTGGTTTGTCCCTCTTTCGCCAAACCGGCGACCAACCGGGACCAAGCCAGCATCAGGCCGAAATCCGAACCGTAGGATCCGGCTGTCGGCGTATGGGCTAGGCGCCCCCCCGGCACGTTCCCCATGTGCCGGCCTAGCTCCTGCCAGGTGTCGCCGATGGCGCCGAAGGCTTCTTCTAGGCGCCGGGCCGCTTGGGGTAACGCCCTGGTCCGCGCTAAGGGGACATCGGTCCCAGAAACGGAAAGCCAGACGTCATAGCTTTGGGGGCCCGAAAGATCGCTTGATGTTCGTAACAAGACGGGCACGGGTTGCTGCTTTAAGCCCTTTCCGTCCCTGGCAGGCGGGGCAGGAGTAGAAGATTGACGGCGATTTCCGGCGGCTCCTCTTGCAAAGGCTGCAGTCTGAAATAGGGGTTCGCCGGGGTCGTTTCATAAGAAATCAGTACGTGATAATCGGGAAACGTCTCCGGGTACCATTGAAAAGATAAACCCGCTTGGGCTAGGCGAGCGCTGTGGGCTTCGATGATCATCACCGGGCGGTGCCGGCGGATGGTTGCCATGCCGCCTCGGATGACAAAGGGCTCGAAGCCTTCGGTGTCGATCTTGATGAAGGAAACACGGCTCTTCGGATTGGCTTCGGCCATTACATCATCGAGCCGGCGGACAGGAATGGTCCGCGCCTGGTAATCGGTAGGCCGTTTTTCGACGTGCACCGTTTTCAAGATCGAGCTGGTGCCTTCCATGCCGGGGCCGGCGACGTTGACGTTGATTTCTGCCTCGCCGGTTTCTTCGCCCAGCGCACAATGGAACAAGGTCACGTTGTCGAGCCCGTTGAGCGCACAGTTGAGTGACGCTTGTTCGGCCATTTCCGCGACCGGCTCGAAAGCGTAGACATGGCCTTGGTGGGCGGCGCGGGCCAGGGCTGCCGTGTGTAGCCCGACATTGGCGCCGATGTCGATGGCCGTGTCTTCGGGTTTGACAAGGGACTGGATCAGGTAGGCAATTTCCGGCTCATAGGTCCCGGGGTCGAAGCGGACGATTTGATCCTGGGACGCTTCCAGGGCGAGGTACGTATCCGCTCTGGCCAAGTAGCGAGCGCCGTTCCTGTCGATGAAATAATGGGAAACGTGAAGCGGGTTCTTCAGCCCCATGACGGTGGGTCGGTGGCGCAAGAAGCCGAACAGGCCGCCGATCAAGGCGCCCGGAAACGGCCGATCGAGAAGGGACAGGATAAATTTTTTCATCGTCGGGTTCCTTCCAGGGCGGGCTTAGGGCTGTTCTGTCTCTCCGGGGATATCATAGCCGTCCCTAGCCGCCCAACCGAGCGCATGGTCTCGGCCCATCAAGGTGCCGCGGACGTCGCAGCCCCGGCATGGGGCCAAGGACCGATTGCCCTGGTTCAACTGCTCGCGGGCAGTGTTGAAGGCCGGCGACAACCAGATATCGAGAAAATCCTTCTCGTTCATGTTGCCGGCGACATATTTCTTGCCCCAGTCGTGAGAACACAGCAAAACGTCGCCCTGATAGTCCATGAAGAACATGTAGCTTGGGTAATAACAGGTTTCCGCAAGCGGTTCATCCAATCCGGGGCGGACGTATTCGGTGTTGGTCATCATGCCGCCCCGGTTGCTCATGGTAATGCCATAGTCCTGCTCCGGGGGAAGATAGCGGCGGCGAATGACGAATTGGTGATCTTCGAGCCCTTCGTCCTCGCACATCTTCTGGAACTTATCCGCGTCTTCCGGGCCGTCGTAGATGCTGATCAACAGGGTCGAAATGCCGCTTTCGAACAACCGCCGCAGCACCGAAGTTGTCAGGACATCGCCGTTGGTGATTACCTCGATGCGGGCGTTGGGAAGAATTTTCTTGGTTAGCGCCAATTTCTCAAAAATCTTTTTGTCGAGCAGAGGTTCGACGAACCCGGAAAAAATGATGAGCCCGTCAAACCCGCAATCGGCCAATTGCGTCGCCAACTTTTCCAACAACTCGAATTTGATGAATTCCTTGATGTCGGGGAAGTCGGGGTCGCTGCGCGGACAAAAGGCGCAGGTCCGGTTGCAGGTGCCGGACTCGCTAATCTCGACAACACCCGGCAGGACCACGGCCTTGTCTGTTTCCTTGTAGCCGTCGGCGATAATCCGCTGTTTGCGGGGAATCGACGGATCAAGAAATACGGGCGGTGGAAGCGTCATCGTGCGCCAATCTCCTTAAAGCCAATCGCCGCCGGTCAGCGGGACCATCTGGCCGGTGATGAAGCCGGCCCAGTTGGACATCAGGTAAACCATCAACGCCGCCGCTTCTTCGGGGTTGCCGCCGCGCTTAAGCGGCACCATGTCGGCTCGTTCCGCCATGTCCTTGTCTTTTTTGTCATGCCAGCGTTGATGAAAGCCGCTTTCGATAAAACCGAACCGTACACCGTTGACTAGGATATTGTCGGGCGCCCCTTCGCGGGCCAGCCCCTGGACCAAGCATTCGGTACCACGCTTGGCGATGGCATAAGGAAATGACTGGGCGCTGCCCCCGTGCAGCGCCGATTCGGTGCCGGTCAGCAAGATGCGCCCGCCAGTTTTCTGGCCATGCATGTGGGCCATGGCGGCGCGGGCAAGGTAAAAGGGCTGGTTGAGGTTGACGGCCATGTCCTTCTCCCAGTCGTCGGCCGGCATGTCCTGCCAATGGCCGCTGAAATGGATGCCGCCAGATAGCACCACCAAGGCGTCGATTCCGCCGGCCTTGTCTGCGAATTCATCGACCACAGCGACACAGTCGGCCTCGGACTCAAAAGTTTTTTTCAGGCGGATAATCCTCTCGTCTTCTCCCTCGAATTCCTTGGTTGAGCCATGGGCGCCGATCATACAATCGGACCCGTCCAGTAACATGGCGACAAGCGCGCGGCCGAGTCCGCCGCTGGCCCCGGTGATCAGAATCCGCTGGCCCTTTTCGACGCTCGGAGTCCATTCTGGGCGGCTGAATGTGATTGTAACTGTCATGTGTAAGCCTTTCTCAGCACCTGGGCGCTTTTTTCGATGTCGGCCAGGGGGTCGTCTTCGTTGGCCATTCGTTGTTCGATGGAGACATAGCCGTCATAGCCGATTTCGTGAAGAGCGGTTCCGAAAAATTCGTGGTCTATTTTGCCGCTCGTGCCCAAAACGTCCAGACCCGGTTCGTTGGCGTGGAAATGCACCAGCATCTCTTTGACGGCGTCAAAGGTCTCCTTCCTCGCTTCTTCGTTCTCGACCAGCGCCTTGGCGTCCAGCTGTACGCCAAGCGCCGGGCTATCGATTTCCTTAGCGATGGATAGACTATCGAGGGCCGAGTTTATGAAGTCGCTGTCCTTAGGGCCTAGCGGTTCGAAACAGAAGCATGTGCCGTGGGGTTCGGTGCGTTTTGTCAACTCGCCGAAAAAAGCCACCGCCTCGGCCCGGGCCTCGGGTTCGGGCACCATGCCACGCTTACGCCCGCCGCCATATATAAGAGTCCGCCCGCCTAAGTCCCGGCAAACCTTTGATAGGTGCTCGAGGAAATCCAGGCTTTCGGCGCGTGCGGCCGGTTCTTTGAAAAGCCCCAAGGAGGGTTGATCAAAAAAAAGCGAATGCAAGCCGACAACGCCCAGCCCGGCATCTTCAATTTGCCGCCGGTAATCGGCAACTTGGTCCGCCGTTAGGCCCTTCCAGGTATCTGGCCAAACCCGACTCGGTGCCACTTCGACGGCTTCAAGTCCCAGGTCCGAAAGCCGCCCAAGTTCCTGGCCGTGATCGAAAGCCGGGAGCGCGATGTTGGAAACGGCAAACCTCACGCTTCAAGTCCGTCCGTAGATGTCATCCAGCCTGACGATATCATCTTCACTCAAATAATCGCCGGATTGCACCTCGATCAGCCTGAGCGAGCTTTTTCCTTTGTTTTCCAGCCGGTGATCGGTGCCGAGAGGAATAAAGGTTGATTCGTTGACGTTGAGTTCAAAGGTCTTATCGCCGCGGGTGACGGTGGCGGTGCCTTCAACGACCACCCAATGTTCGGCGCGTTTTTCATGGCGTTGCAGGCTGAGCTTGGCGCCCGGGTTCAACATCAACTGCTTGGCTTGAAATTTCTCGCCGCTGTCGATGATTTGGTAATATCCCCACGGTCGATAGACGCGACTGGCGGTTTCCGATTCGGTGCGGCCCTGATCCTTCAGCCAATCGGCGATGCGGCGAACGTCCTGGGCATGGTCCTTGCCGACCACCAACACCGCGTCGTCGGTGGCGACGACGATGATGTCGTCCAAGCCGACAACGGCGACAAAAGGCTTTTCGCTATGGATGTAAGACCCCCGAACGGAATCGGTCATGACGTCGCCGACAATGACGTTTCCGTTCTCGTCCTTTTCGCCGGCTTGCAGCAGCGCCGTCCAGGCACCGACATCGGACCAGCCCATATCCGCCGGAACGACGGCGGCAGCCTCGGTTTTTTCCATCACCGCATAGTCGATGGAAATGGAGACCGTTGATTTATACGCCGCTTCGTCCAAGCGGAAGAAATCAAGGTCACGTTTCCCACTGGCGACGGCCTGGCGGCAGGTCTCGACGATGGCCGAATGCGTCTTTTCCAGTTCTTTCAGATAGCGGTCCGCCTGGAACATGAACATGCCCGAGTTCCAGGTGTAGCGCCCTTCGGCCAAATAGGCCTTCGCCGTTTCGGCGTCGGGCTTTTCGACGAAACGTTCAACCCGGAAACACCCATCTGTTCCTTTTATCGGTTCCCCCTGCAGGATATATCCGTAACCGGTTGCTGCCGACATTGGCGCAATGCCGAAGGTGACGAGATGGCCTTTGCGGGCTGCTTGTTCCGCAACCAGCACCGCGTCTTCGAAGCCCTTCTGGTCGGCGATCACATGATCGGACGGCAACACCATAAGGAGCGCGTCCGGATCATTTTCCAAGGCAATCAGGGCGGCCGCGGCAATGGCGGGCGCCGTATTGCGGCCCACCGGTTCTAAAACGATCGCTTCCGGCGACAGGCCTAAATCCCTGAACTGTTCGGCGACAAGAAAACGGTGGTCTTGGTTACAGACCACCAAGGGCGCACCGAAACCGTCACCGGAAACCCGCTTTACGGTTTCTTGAAACAGCGTGACGTCTGAATGAATTTTCAAGAACTGTTTCGGGCGTGCCGAACGCGAAAGCGGCCACAGCCGGCTGCCGACGCCGCCGGAAAGGACTACGGGGGTTATGGCCCCGATTTTTTGGTCAGATGGGGGTGTCATGGTTGGATCGGTTTCTAGCCTTCGCGCGCACGGTTTAAAATTTCAAGGGCGACCGGGCGCAAGTCGGCAAGGTCCTGGCTGTTGTCGACGACCATATCCGGGGACCGGGGCGGGGAGAACTCCATATCGACGCCGACTACGTTTTTGACTTCACCGGCCAAGGCGGGCGCATAAAGGTTTTTTTGGTCGCGGGCATAAAGGGTTTCCATAGGCACTTTGACGTAAACCTCGAAATATTTGGAAAGAGTCTTGCGGTTTCTTTCCCGCAGCTCTTCGAAAGAGGAAATGGTGCAGCAAATAACGTTGATGCCCTGCCTGTCCAGCCAAACGCACAGGTCGCAATACCTTTCGGCGATATAGTGCCGACCTAGTTCCGTGTATGCGTTGTTTCCCGTGGATGATTTTAGAATATCGCGGATTTCATCGCCGTCGACGATTACCGTATTCTGCTCTTCCACAGTCCATAGTTCGTAAAGGTGGCGGCCGATGGTTGTTTTACCGGACGCCGATAAGCCCGTAAGCCAAATGATCACGTTATTTTCCCCCGGTGTGTTTCAATGGAAATCTGTTTCGCCAAATTTTTTTTATTCGGCTTCAACGAACTGATGGGGGTGGTTAAAACAAAACCGGGTGTTTCAATTGTTGACGGCGGCATCCAGCTCGCTGGCTGGACAAAAATAGTTCAGTGCAAGCCGGGCAATTCGTCGTGCAGCCTCTTCATCAACGCTGCGAATGTTGTTAGCGGCGCGGGAACGGGTGATGAGATTACCTTCAAGGGTATCTGCGACATCGGGCGTTACATACGCGGCGAGAAGCGGGCCGACGCCCAGTTCCCCGAACCATTTCTCCAGATGTTCCGGGATTTCATCGACGGAACACTCGAGCCCCTCGGCGATAGGAAGAAGCCGGCTGGGGTCATCTTTCATGTTGTAGCGGGCGATTTCGGGCAAGGTGAAACTGCAGGCAAGGCCATGCGGAACGTCGAAATGAGCGGTAAAGGGATAACTGATGGAATGGGCGGCGGCAGTCTGGGTCGTTCCCATGGTCAGGCCTGACAGAAGCGAGGCTATTTGTACCCGGCTTCTGAGTACGATGTCGTTTGGTTCTCTCATTGCCGCCAACAGATGGCGGCGGAGCGTACGGATGGCCTTTTCCGCCAGCGCATCCGTGACTTCCGTATGGCGCCTGTTCCACACCGATTCCATGGCATGGCTAAGCGCGTCCAACCCCGTAGCAAGGGTCAGGTTTCCGGGCATGGAAACGCACAAAGCTGGGTCAAGAACGGCGTTGCTGGGATAGAGGCTCGTATGGGAAACCGAATGCTTGATCCTATCTTCCCCCCAGATGGTTCCCCAGCAGGTGACTTCCGACCCGGTGCCGGATGTCGTTGGCACCGCTATGATGGGTATTGGGGCAAAAGAGTCCGGTAGCGGTTCGCCATCCCTGAGATGGGTCATGAAGGGCCTAAGGTTGTTGCTCAGGGCCTTAAGGGCGACGGCGCCTTTGGCGGCGTCGATGACGCTGCCGCCGCCGAGGGCAACGACGGTATCGACATCCGGCAACTCATCTGCCAATCCGACCACGGTCGGGACATCGGGGTTGCTACAGACGTTCGCCAGCAGCGCCCGGGGTGGGCCGCAACGGTTCTGGATTTTGCCGACTGCACCTCGCATCAGCCAGCCGGCGCTGGTAACCAGGACCCAGGACTTGCCATCCAGGAGGCCCGCCAGTGCCTCATCGAAGTCCTGGCCTTGGGCAACCACGGTCGGACAATGGAAGGGACGCTTTAGAACCATTGTTTGGTCTCTCCGGCGACGCGGCTGCGGCCCTCAACGGCAAAGGTTGAGAATTCATCGATGACGGCATCGCTTAGCGTTCCCGGTATGCGGACAATGACAAGCCTACCCTCGTCCTGATCCGGGGCAACGGAGAAAGAATGGCTAACCATCGGTCGAATATAGGCAGAATCGCCGGGGTTGATAATGTCCGCATTTTCGTTTTCGCCCTCGTTCCAAAGAACGGAGACGGGCACGCCGCCGTAATTGTAGACATATTGATGAAGGCTGTGGCGGAATTGCCCTTCGGTCGTATCCACGCCGGACAGTACGCTGAGATCGAATCCCTTTAGGCCCGGCTGGCGCCGGGTGCGGGCTAATTCACGCATCCGGTAAGCAGGATTATTGACTTTCGGATAAAGACGCTCGGGGGTATCACCGGCATAGCGGACGGTCACAGGACCTTCATCTTCCAGCGGCGTCACCATCAAGTCTTCGGCCCGGATGTGAAGGGCCTTGGCCAGGGCGACCGTTTCGTCGGCTGTCGGCACCTCGTTTCCGCCTGTCAACATGTCGATGCGGGTCCGATCCATCCCGCCCGCTAGCAACCGGTCGGCCAGGTCTTGTCGGTTGAGGGACTCGGCGGCTAGATACCTGTCGAGCCGCGCTCGGAACGCGCCGATGCTGTTCGTCGGATTTCCGGCCAATTCGTCGGCGCTGTTAGGGCCGATCAATCCGAATTGGCCCAGCGCCCGGCGAACATCACCGCCGTAGGTGACGGCGAGGATCAGGCCGGGCCGGTCGGGGTTACGACCGGCGAACGAGTGCGGCACAAAAGGAGAAATGTAATTGGAATCACCGGTATTCATTTCCGTGCAGTAGCCCTGCCCGGCGATCCGCCAATAAAAGTTCACTTCGCCGATGAAGAACGTGCATTGATGCATCAGGTGGCCGTGGTTATAGGCGACATCCGGGTTGTCCGGGTCGGCATCGTCGACGAGGCGAATCGGCTGTATCCATTCCGGCTTGAAAGGCGCGGTACGGCTCATGGCGGTATCACGGTATTCGTAATAGGGCGTAAGATCGCCGTCGCGGTCCTTGCGATCAAAGAAGCGTAGGGTCGCCCGGCTTTCTTCGTCCCGCATGATTTTCACGCCGGATTCGGTATCGTCAGGTTCCACCCAAAGGTCGGCCAGGGAAACCGGATATTTATCCGCCATGGCACGGATGATCGCTTCCGCCGTTTCCACGGGGGAGCGACCATCGATGGCGGCATGAATGGTATCAATATCGAATTCTATTTCTTCCGCTAGGGCCTCGGGGGTGCGCTTTAGGTCGTTGGCTTCGGAAAAGATTCGGGAACCCAATGCCGCTAAATGTCTTTTATCGCGAGTCTCATTCATCGGCCGCGCCTTATTCCTTGAATACCTTTAGGGCTTTTTCATAATCCTCGACGGTGTCGATTTCCTTCCAGCCGCGCTCAATCATGACGCAGTGGACAGGAACGCCTAGATCAACCATTTCCTGGATCATGTCGGTCAGATATGCTTTCTGGAAAACCGCTGCACGCTGGAAAGGTTTGTCCCAGAAAACTTCCTTGGCGCGGTGGAAGTGTTTCTTGAAAATTCCGGCGCCCCTTGGCGACAATTTCATCATGCCGATGAATTCGCCATGAACGTCGTGCTTATCGGCAAAAATTTTTCCAATTTCAACGACGTTATTGTTGGCGTCGAAGATGACCGTTTCGGCTTCTTCCAAGGGGTGGTCATTGCGGTCGACGTAGTACCCGCGCCAATCAAGATCGACGACGACGGAGATATCGGCTTCAGACCGCAGGAGTCGTTGGACGACCTGACTCTCAAATAGGATGTCGGAATAGGAAACGATGATATGCCCGTCCAATTCTTTTTCCGCATAGAACAGTGAATTGAGGATGTTGTTGTCATGGTAATCAGGGTTCTCGTAATACCGAATGCCCGGGTAGTTGATCTTTTCCTTCGCAAAACCACGGATCAGGGCGACATTATTTAGCCCGCATTCCTGAAACGCCGCCAATTGCCGCTGCAACAGGGTCTGGCCATCGAAATCAAGCATGCATTTAGGCTGTGACTCGGTGTGCGCTTTCAACCGGCTTCCCATGCCGGCGGCGATGATCAGCACCTTGGTATTGGAGGACGTTATGGTTTCTCTCATTTCGTCTATCTGCTCGCCGGAAAGATTGAATTTGTGTATAGCGCGGATTAGGGGAATTGTTTCGGGCCTGTCGCGCATAATAGGGTCGACATCGGGGGCAACGGCGTTTTTCGACTGACCGGCAAGATCGAAAAGTTTTTCGGTGTCGGCATCCAGAATTTCAGCAAGGGATTCGATGGCTTCAACCCTCGGAGCAACACGTTTGTTTTTTTCGATATCATTCAGATAAGAAGGCGAAACCTTCAGCGCACGCGCCAGTTCCCGCTGTCCAATTTCCCTTTGCATCCTTAAGGACCGGACATATTCGCCAAAAGTCTCTTTTCCTTCATGCATGTAAAACCTTGATTCTCCAGTGTTCTACTGTTCGCAAACAAGTTAACACTTAAATAAACCCTGTCGCAATACTAAAAAAACATTACTTTCCAATGGCTTGATCTCTCTTGCAGCCTGCAGCGACGGCATCTCTGCCAATATCGCCGAAACAATCGATGATGCGTTGGTCGGTGATTTCAGGAATCTCGGCCATGCGTTCCGCAATCAGGGCATTGAAGCGGGAAATCAGTTGGTGGTCGGGGCGGTACAGGTTGTGGGTTTCCGACGGGTCGTCCCGGATATTGAACAGTTCTGGGCCATCGGGGCTGAACTTGTCGGCCGGGTCCTTGTATTCGCGCCAGCAATAAAGGTGGTCTTTCGTGCGCACGGCGAAATAAAGGGGTCGGTGGTCGAACAGGCAATTGCCGCCGTAGAAGGTTTCCAGCAACACATGATCCCTATCGCCGCCTCCCGGTTCGGTGACCGCTAGGCCCTCCCAGTCCGGGGCCGGGTCGACCCCTGCCAGGGCGGCTACCGTCGGCGGCATGTCGGCGATGGTGAACAGCCCGTCGAGGCGCGTCTTGCCGATTTTCGGGTGGGAAAAAACCATCGGCACCCGCGTGTTGTGGGTGTAGTGCAGGAAATAATGGCCGAAATCGCCGTGATCGCCCAACTCCTCTCCGTGGTCGCCGGCAACGATAATCAATGTGTCGTCCCTGAGGCCTAGCCGTTCGACGGCGTCGACGATGCGCCCGATCTCATCATCTGTTGAGCGCACGGCGCAATCGTAAAGGGCGGAAAAGGCATCGCCGTCTTGTTTTCTTTTCGGCTTGCCGTCGAAGGACAGGGAAGGATCGATATCCGGAGAATAACCGAGTGCCTCCAGCAGCCGGGGGGTGTGCCGATACCACTTTCGGCCCGGCCCTGAAACATAAGGGTGGTGAGTGTCCATGAAGTGGGTCCAGATGAAAAAGGGCTTCGTTTTATCCCGCTGCTCCAGCAGGCCGATGACCTTGTCGGCCAGGGAGTGGGCATCGGGGTAGATCTTGAAGCGGTTTTGCCGCGCCCGCGCCCATTTGGCATTTACCCAGCCAAGCAACAGGTTGCCGGCGCGGAAAAAAAGCTCTGCGATCAGCCTGGAAGGTTTCCGGCAATAACGCCATTCCCTGACCAGCCAGCGGTTCATCCATTCCTTGCCGACCGGCGTCGGGATCAGGTGGCGGCGGATATAGGCAATCTTACCGGCCTGGTATTCCTGCCGGTGGCGACCGATGGCGGCCTTGATCTTGGCGAAGTCGTAGCGCGAATTGACCAGCGCCGAATCAGGAAAGTCGCGGTCGATTTCATCGCCCCGCTCAAGTATCAGGTCGCAATAAACCGACGTGTTGTCAAAAAACCGCAACAGCACGGGATCGACTTTGCCTAACAGTTCGCCGTCGTTGATGTTGCCTTTCTCAAACTCCAGAAGGGTGTTGCGGATCATCGCCAGGGCGACGCCCGGCAAGGAGTTCAGCCCGAAGGTTTGGATTTCCTCGTCAATGCCTTCGTCATATCCGAAAAACCTGTTGACCCAATGAAGCGTGGTCAAGCACGTGGTTTTGTAGCCAGCGTCATGGAACCGCTTGAACACGGTTTCGGGCCGGCCTTCGGCGCCGTAATCGTATCCTCCGTAGGACAAGGGGCGGCTTGACGTGAACATCTGCGCGCTGGCGGCCTGGGTGAAGGTGGCCATGGAAAAAGCGTTTTCACAGACGACGGCCGTTTTGGCCAGCCGTTCCAGGGTGGGGGTCGTCGGACGGTCGTAGCCATGCAGGCTGGTACGGTCGGCGCGTAGCGCGTCGACGGTCAGCATCAGGATGTTGGGTTGTTGATGTCGATGATCCATCAAATTATATCCAGGAGAAGGCTTTTGGCGTCGTTCTGGGAATCGCCGAAACGGAATTCCCAAAGTTTGGGGCGTCCTTGGTCATGAGACGCACATGGAAATCAAAGCTTGGCGAGCTCGACAAGGTTGTTGAAGTTTGAATTGCGTGCGGCCAGTTCCTCGAATGTCCCGATATCGTCAATGCGACCGTCTTTCAAAAAAACCACGCGATCGCATGCTCGAACCGTACTTAGCCGGTGGGCAATGATGATCATGGTTTTTTCGCCGCGGAATTTTTCGATGGCCTGATTGACCTCCTGCTCGGTTTCGCTATCGAGCGAAGACGTCGCTTCGTCAAAAATAAGAACCCCAGGATCACGGTAGAGAGCTCGGGCGATGCCCACGCGTTGGCGTTGCCCGCCGGAGAGGCGGGTTCCCCGGTCGCCTAATTGCGTTTCCAGGCCATCGGGCAGACCCCTAACGAAGCTCTCCAACTGCGCCAGGCGGACGGCGTTTTGTATCATGTCCTCGCTGATCTCATGGTCAGCCAGCCCAAAGGCAATGTTACGGCGCAGGGTGTCATCGGTAATGTATATGGATTGTGGCACGTATCCGATTTGGCGGCGCCAGGCGCTAGGTGCGTCCCGTATATTCGTGCCATCGACGGTCACAGCGCCCGAGTCCGGAACCAAAAGGCTAAGCACTATATCGACCAGAGTGGTTTTGCCCGAACCGGACCGCCCCACCAAGCCCATGGACTCGCCCTTGTTTAAGACGAGATCAATGTCCTTCAAAACGGCACCGTTGCCTTGGTCATAGCTAAAGGACACTCCATTTATAGATAGCGCCGTTTTAAATGCCAGGGTCTGGCCGTCGTCTTCCGACTCTTCGTCCGGGTTGGCACGGAATGCATGAAGGTCTTGATAGATGAGTTCGACGGCGTGCGACCCACTCTTGATGCCGTTAAGGGCGATGATGATCCTGTTCATCGACGGAATCATGCGAAAGGCGGCAATCGCGAAAAGGGTGATTGACGAAAGAATTTCCGCCGATCGGCCGCCGCTGGAAAGAATGGATATGACAGCCAATAGGACGGCGGCGACAATCACGGACTCGACCCACAGTCGCGGCGCCCCGCTCATTGCCCTGAGCTTGGTTCGGATTCCGGCAAGTTCCAGACAGGGGCTTTCAAAGCTTTCGAGAATGTAACGCTGCCGGCCCAGAATTTTCACCTCTTTGATGTTGTGAAATCCCTGCTGCAGGGATTTTAGGACTTCCCCAGTCGCTTTTTGCTCGCGCATACCCCAGGCCGAGAACCGACTTTTTGAAAAGCTGAAAAATATGGCGACCGCCGCGCCTAGCACGAGAAACGCGCCAAGGGTCAACATCGGTTCTGCCATGAGCAGGACAACGATCAGCGCGACGATCATGACGGCTTCCGAAGCAAGGTTGATGAAACCCGTAATCACGGTGCCGAAAATAGCCGTCACAGAGCCGGTAATGTTGCGAATTAAATCTGCAGAATTCCGTCTCAAATGCAGGGAATAGGCGCCTTTAAGGTAACTGTCCAACAGGCGTACGGCCAACGAAGCTTCGTTGGCGGCGGTAAAGCTTGCCTGAAAGTAATAAAATCCGATAAGGATCAGGTTCTTGATAAGGAACCCCGCAAGGAGACCGAATGACATGAGGATCAATGCCTCGGTTTCGTTCTCGACAAAGGCCGGGCCGACTAACTTTCCGACCACCGCAATATTTTGTATCTGGGTGGGGTCAATCAGTGCTTGGACGAAAACGAATATTAACCCGATTCCAATCGCTTCGAGCATGCCGGCAACCAAAGCCAAAATGCTGACCGCCCCGGCATGCCACAGGGTTTTTCGCTCGATCATGGCGAGGCATTTTCGGAGTTCAGTCAACATGGTTCAGTCAAGCCAGTCGTTCCAGCATTGTCCCCTTGCTGAAGAATTGGAACGGCGGGGCTTTCTTTTCCGAGATGCTAAGGGTCATGGCCGATCCTTGCCGTCGATTTCAAGGCGCGAACGGATAAAAGCATATAACGTGCCGACGGCGTCCTCTGGGCTTTGATGGGCGGTGTCGAGTTCAAGGTCGGGCGATTGCGGCGGCTCGTATACACTACCTGAAGAAAAGCCGATCATGCCGTCCATTTCACCTCCAGCCGCCTTGGCGTACAGGCCCTTGACGTCGCGACCGACGACCGTGTCCAGATCCGCATTGCAGAAGATTTCAAAAAAACCGGGGCCCAGCTTTTCGCGCGCGTCCCGCCGGCTCTCGCCATAAGGTGAAATAATCGGCACCAAGATGACGTCGTAAAGCCCTCGTTGTTCGGCGCAGATTTCGGCGATTAACATGTTGTTTTCCTTAACCTCGGGCTCGCTGAAACCGAGGTGACGGTGAAAGCGGCGGCGTACGTCGTCGCCGTCCAGGGTCAAGACGTCGAGCCCGTCCTTGGTCAGCTGTTCCCTGACGCCGTCGGCGATGGTGCTTTTTCCCGCCCCTGACAGCCCTGTGAACCAGATAACGCCGCCCGGCTTGCTCGTCATGACGTCGAGGCCTTCGGAGGGAATACAGGCGTAATGCCGATATCGCCCAGGCGGTCGAACAGGTCCCGGGCGGCGTTCGTTCCGTCTTCGCTGGCGGCGGGAATGAAATAGCCGCAGCCCATGTTTTTCAGGCAAAGGGCGGCGAAGACCATTTCCCGGGGACCGCTGAGCCGGCCATAGGCAGCGAACCCGCCGAGAACCACCCGGCCTTCGGGATAGATCCCCGATTGCAAGGCCGCTTGATAGCTTTCCATCACCGGGTCGGGTTGGGATTCGCCCGGCGCATCGGGGTCGATGGACGGGCTGATGTAGAGCCCGTCGGCCTTGGTTGAAGCCAAGGCATCAATGTGGAAATTCTGCAATTTCTGGGTGGACGAGGCTTCACCGTAAAACCCGGCGACCCGGCTCCAGCCCTTCTGGTTGAAGATAAAACGGGTCTGGGCCGGGAAAAGCTGGTAATGGCGCCACGGCGATGGAATTCGATTGACCAGCGTTACCGGCCCGGCGACGGCCATGTCCCCGGCGGCCAGCAACCGCTGCACGCCCGGATGGTCCCGAGCGTCGGTCTCGAACAAGGCTTTGGCCGTCTTGTCGAAATCAAGCGGATAAATTTCCGTGACATCCATGAAGGCGTGGGCCTCGCGGCTATCCGACGTCAGCGCGATCCTGTCCCCGGGGGCGAAGGCTTTGGTCTTTTCCACCATCGTCTGCAAAACGACCGGCAGGGTCCAGGCGAGGCCATCGTTAAGTTGGTATTTGGTCAAAACCGATTCCAAGGTCGCCTGGTCCATGAAGCCGGTCAAAGGGGAATAGGTGCCCAGCGCAATCTGCTGGCAATCGAGAAGATCCCTGGCCGAAACCTGGAGCCGGGGCAGGCCATCCAACGCTTCGCCATCGGCGGCCTCGCGGTGGACTAAGGCGCCACCGTGCGGTTCGGGCAGCAGCGACACGGGGTCAAGGTGGTAGCGGTCGGTTTCGTCGTCGTCCCGATTTTCGAAGACGTTGATCATCTTCGCCACCATGTTGGCGCAGCGCACCGGGTATTGGCCGATGGCCGTTTCCGCCGCCAAGACGACCCCGTCGGCACCGTCCAAGAAGGTATTGTAGATGTCGTTGACTTCGGCCCGGGTGGGCACGGGCTCTGTGACCATCGATTCAAGCAGGTTGGTTGCCACATAGACCTTTCGGTTTTTGGCGCCGGCCGTTTTGATAATCTTTTTCTGGTAGGCGGGGATGAGTTCGATGGGAACTTCGCGCGATAAATCGCCCCGGTCGATCAATATGGCATCGGACAGTTCGGCGATTTCTTCAAGATTGTCGACGCCGTTGCGGCATTCGATCTTGGAAATGATGGAGGAACCTTTTCCGGTCAGCGTTCGAAGCTCCCTTACGTCCTTTCCGGAATTGGCGAACGATAGGGCGAAATGAGTGACTCCTAAGTCGACGCCGATGGCGACTGCCGCTCGATCCTTTTCCGTCAGCGCTGGCATAGTGATGGGTCGGTCCACGGTAACGGCCTTATTGCGACCAAATTTTCCGCCGTTGAGAACCCTCATGGAGAGCGTATCGGCGGTGCAATCGATGACCTGAACCAGGACGGCGTTGAAATCGATGCTGATTATGTCGCCGACTTGGAATTCCGAAATGATGCCGTGGGGATAAAAATTGAAATCTTTGCCGTTTCCCGGAACCGTTTCCCGGTGCGCCCGGACGATGGCATTTTCATCCATTTGAAAGGTTGGCTCCGTTAGGTCCCCGGTGCGGATCTGCGCGCCTTCCGTATCCAAGGACAGCGGCACCCGGGTTAACGAGGTAACGAAACGGATGGCGTCGGCGACGTCGTCCAGCTTAGTGTGGGACAGGTTGATCCTGAACAACGTCACGCCCAGCTCTTCCAGCCGGGCAATGACGTGCTCGTTCATGGAAGCCGGGCCGAGGGTGCAGAGAATTTCTTTGGTCATGGGTAGGTTTTATTCATTTCCGGAGCGCTCGCACATGCGGACAGTGCTCAGCCGGTAGGCGATATAGATGGGTATAAAAATCAGAAAACTTAACATCCTTTCGGTGTGACGCAGAGCGCCCAAAGGAAATGGCTCATGGCGGGGAAGCCCGTGTGGATCACCTCGTCGTTCATGCCGAACATGAAGACGGTTTGGAAATAGGCCTCACCTAGTTTTTTCAGCGTTTCGTGTGTCTTCAAGTTGATATGGCCCTTTTTCGACCATTCCGACGCGTATTGGTCGGCGGTTTTATTGGGCGTGCCGATTAACAAGACGCCGTGATCTTCAAGGGAAGCCGCCAGGTTTTCCATGAAGCCGGCTTCTTCCTTGGGTGCGATGTGTTCGATCACGTCAATCAGGTAAATGGCATTGACCGGTTTGGAATAAGGCCCTTCGCGAAAATCGACATATTCAAAAGAGGCGTTCTCGACGAAAGAAAGTCGGCCACGGATATCCGCTAACATGTCTTCGTTGATGTCGGTACCGATAAGTGCGCCGACGGCATCGGCGACGATGGGGGCGCCGAAACCGTCACCGCAGCCGACCTCGATGGCGGTCTTGCAGCCATCCAGCATTTTGGCGGCAAATTTATAGCGGGCAGCGACGAAGGCGATGCGCTTCGGATCATTGGCGTAGGTGTGGGACATGTAGCGGCCGAGCGTCACCGGCTCGCCGCCGACGTCTTTTTCTAGGTCTTGCCAGTGTTTCTTCGAATCGGTCATGGGGTTCTCCGCCGTCCGTCAGCCGCCGGCTCGAACGGCGGCCAAAATGGTATCCTTATCCAGGCCGTGCTTGGCCCTGAGATCGTCGTGCGATCCGTAACAGTGAATGAATTCGTCCTTAAGCGTGAAGGTATGTAGTTGGCACGTCGCCTTTTCGTCCCAAGCGATCTGCTTTGTCATCGGCGCCAGTCCACCCCGGGGCGCGTGCTCCTCGATGACAATGGCGGTCTTGTGGTCGCGTAGCGCTTTGGCGATGCCTTCGCGGTCCAGGGGCTTTAAGGTATGGACGTTCAACACCGAAACCGACGCGCCGCCGACTTCCAGCGTGTCGGCGATTTCCATCGCCATCGACATGATGGGGCCGTGCGACAGGACGCAAATGTCCCGGCCTTCCCGGAGACGGCGGACTTTGCCGAACTCGAACGGATCGAGGGCGTTTCCTGTCAACACCGGCTCGCCCGCCTTGCCAAGCTTGAAATACATCGGCCCCTTGTTTTCCAGCGCGCAGTAACGAGTCATCTCCATTGTTTCCGCCGGGTCGCAAGGCGTCAGGATCTGCATGTTGGGCAGTGCCCCGGCGATGGCAATATCTTCCTGGGTGTGATGGGTTCCCCCCAGCGTTGAATAAACGATGCCGCTGCCCATGCCGACGACGGTGACGGGCAAGTTCTGGTAACACAGATCGTCGCGGACCATTTCGAACGGCCGGTAAAGGGTGAACGTAGCGATGGTATAGGCAAACGGCCGGAACCCTTTCAGGGCCATGCCGGCGCAGATGCCGATCATGTTCTGCTCGGCGACTCCGACATTGATGAAACGTTCGGGGCATTCTTCCTGGAACTTGACCATGGACCCGGCCGGCGAAATATCGGCGACGACGATGCTGACCCGATCGTCCTCGACGGCCGCTTGGTAAAGGGATTCGGCGAAGGCATTTCTCATGAACTGGACTCGAGCTCTTTCATGGCTTGTTCGTATTCTTCTGGGTTGGGTGCCCGGTAGTGCCATATCGGCACATTTTCCATATAGCTCACGCCCTTGCCCTTGGTCGTCTTGGCGATGGCCATGAAGGGCTTGCCCCCCTGGCGATCCGTTGCCGCCTTAAAAAGGGGCTCTGCGTCGTGGCCGTCGAGTTCGACGGCTTCCCAGCCGAAGGCGGTAATCTTGTCGAGGACCGGATAGAAGCTGGGGTGGGTTTCCGATGTTCTCCCTAAGCTTTGGAAATCGTTGTTGTCCATGAACACGATCAGGTTATCCAACCCCATTGAAGACGCCATCATGAGGGCTTCCCAGGTTGATCCTTCCTGCGCTTCGCCATCGCTGATAACAACGTAAATTTTTACACCCCGGCCTTTGAGCTTTTCCGCATAGGCCATGCCGACGGCCATGGATAGGCCGTGGCCTAACGACCCGGTGGATGCCTCGATCCCGGGATTGCCGTAATCGGGATGGCACCCCAGCCGCCCTTCGGGCGTGCAGTATAGGTCAAGGTCCTTGCGGTTCAGTATGCCAAGGTCCTCCAAGACCACGTACTGGATCATGCAGCCGTGACCCTTGGACATCAGGAAGGTATCCATTGGCGTTCCATCGTCTGTCCGGTTCATCAAGCCGTTGTAGATCAAATCGACGATTTCCGTGCACGAAAAGGCGGCGGCGATGTGCAGCGCCGTAACCTGCTGGGAAATCTCCAGTATGCGCTTGCGGTAGTCCCGGCACCGGGACTTGGCGGCCTCGGCATCGAAGCTGTTGGATTGTTTGTTTGCAGTCATTCTTTGATGGGTATTATTCGAAAAAGATGAACCCGTAATCGCCGTGAAAGCCGTTTTTCTTGTAGATCCAGACCCATTCTTCAGGCGAATAGAACGATTCACAAGTCAATTGCCAATAGAGCAGGTTGGCCTTCTCTTTTTCGTTCCGATAGGACTCGAGCAGTATGTATTTCTTGTCGTTCTTGCCGACCCGCTCGATTTCCCCAACGGCTTTGTAGAGGTTGGGAAGTTGGAGATTATGGAGCGTGTTCAGGGTGTAGACGAAATCGAATTCGTTGTCTTCGAACGGCAGATCGGTTGCGGTTGCGAGCTTGAGGAACGGCTTGACCTCTTCTTTGGCATGCTCAAGCCCGTATTCGGAAACATCGATGCCGGCGACTTCTATCCCCGGCACAGCCTGGGTGAGCTCATACAATAGAAAGGCCTTACCGCAGCCGACGTCGAGGATTCTGTCGCCGGCTTTCAAGTCGTAATGATTGGCCATGGCGTCGGCAACAGCGCGCCAGCGTCCGTCATAGGTGTAGCCGCCATAACCGTAACGGCGGTCGCCGTCCCAATAGTCCTTACCCCACTGTTTGGCCACCGTGGCGCTTTCCGCCTTGTCGTGCTCGACCACGCGTTGGACATAATCGCGTTTGGTGCTGGTGTGAAGGCTTGAGATGAAATCGATTTCCTTCATTTAGACGAAGACCGCGTGGTCGGGATCAAGCGTCAACTGGTCGATGATGGCCAGGTTCTTTGCATGGGCGACGCAATGATGGTTGCATGACTTTGACGGGTCCAGTGCGTACAGTCGTTCACGAGCCTCGTCGGAAAACCAGAAATCCTTGAACGACCGGTCCTTGATCGACCCCAGCAGCCCGGCCTGAGTGAAAGCCTTGTCCTGGCAGGTGTAGACGTTGCTATCGGCGCCGATGACGGTCAGAAATTGGAGAAATGGACAGGATGTATAGGACTTGGCGAATCGGTCTTCCATTTCATGATAATGATTGACGACGGCGAAGTTGTTATCCTGAAGCGCCTGGGTCCGTTCAATTTCGGCCAGGACAACATCTTGAAATTTTCTATGATAGGCGTTGTTGGCTTCAACTTCGTTATCGACAACGGCGGCTGATAATTTTACATGATCGGCGCCGGCCTCTTTTAATTGGACGCAAGCGTCATAGATGTGATTGTGGTTATCCTTGCCGATTATAAAGCTGATACCCATGACACAAGACGATTTCATGGATGAAAAATTTTTCATGTTTCGAAGAAGCTTGGTGAAATTACCATCGGCAATTCCACGGGACGCGCTGTAGCTGGCATCATCCCAACCGTCCACGGAAATCCTGATCCATGTTCCGTGTTCGGCGAAGGCTTCGGCCACCTTGCCTTTCAGGTTAGACCCGTTGGTCAGGCTGGCGACCTTGATGCCGTTGGTGGCCAAGCGTTCGACAACCTTAGGCAACGGTTTGTAGAGCAGAGGTTCTCCGCCTCCGGAAAAGGTCACTGCCTTGACCCCCATGTCGATAACATCATCGACGATTTCGAACATCTTGTTGGTGGGCAAAACGTCCTTCAGGTCCATGTCCTCACCCAATTGCAGATTGTCGACCCGATAGGCGCAGTACCAGCAATTGTGGTTGCAATGGTTGAACGGCTTGATGCGAATATGGACGGGCGCGACGACGCTGTGTTCTTTGAGAGCGTCGATATGGCCTGTATGGCCGAGAAATTTCAGGTTGCTGTATAACCTAGACACGGTGGGCGCCTCCGGCTGTCTGTGTGGGTTTAGTGAAATCCAAGAATCTGTCCCCGGTTATCCCGGTTGAAGGGCTGTTTTGTTATTTAAGAACTGAGCGGCTATTTCAAAAGCCCGATAATGGCTTTCTTTACATCGCCCTTTTCGATCAAGGTTCGGTGCCCGATCTGCTTGGCCTTGATCCCCCCGACGACGTTGCCGATAAACCCGACGTCTTCGACATCGCCCCCCAAAGCCAACAGAACGGCAGTGATGGCGAGAAAAGCATCACCCGAGCCCATAGTGTCAACCGGACCATATTCCAGGGCAGGGACGAACTTGGTCCCGGTTTCGCGACCCCAGCACGAACTGCCGACGCTGCCACGGGTAACGAAGAACCTGTCACAGTTTAGGCGGGGAATAAGGAGTTGTTTGAGAATATCATCGATATTCATGTGCTTGTCGCAGACCGCCAGTCGGGCCTCGCGTTCGTCGATGCAAATGTAATCGGCCTTGGGGTATTTGGTAATCAAGTTGAACCCCATGTTGGCGCTGTTGGCCTGGGCGTTGACGGCTAGGAACTTCGACTTGTCCATGAGGGTCTCGATCATCGGTTTCTCGATCATGCCGTGTCCGAAATCGCAAACGACAACGACGTCCGCTTTGCCGACGCGGGATCTGATTTCGTTATTTATGGCCCGGATTTCAGAATCGGAAATCGGCGTGTCGTCAATGTGCGAGACCTCGAACAACTTCCTGAGAAGGCCCAAGTACCGGGAGCCTGAATCCACGTACCGCCGTTTGCGGATGGTCGGTCGACCGTCCAGCCGGACGGACGACAAGGTAACGTTGGGTGCCAGGAGCGAGCGTACGAAGTCTTCGTAATCGTCATTGCCGCCCAGGACGGTCACGATCTCGACTTCGGCGCAGAAGCTGGCGGCGTGGTTGGCGGCAGCGATAACGCCGCCGGCGAACAGTTCGCGTTCGTGAAACTGGGTGGCAATGATGCTGTCCTTGGCCGTCTTCCCGAGGGGCGAAACATACAAATATTCATCAAGGATGGTTTCCCCGACGAATAGCGCCTTCGTTTTTGCCGCACGGTCGATCAGTCTGATAAGACCCTCCAGCCGGTTGCCATCGCGAAGTTGGCCTAAGAAATTCTGAACCGCTGGTGGCCGCGACAGCAAATGTTCGTTGATCAATTGCGACGAGGAGAAGGTCAGGTCATCGGTAAAGGCTAGCCGCCCTCCGTGTTTTTCGACGATTTCCTGTTCGTTGACGATTTTCCCCGTCGGATCGTCCCCGGCGTCACCGTAATCGCTACCCTTGACGTAGACGCTCGGCTTTATGGCTTCCAGCAAATTTTCGGCCGTCGCTTCGAAATTGACGCCGGCCCAATCCACGTATTCCAGGGCCGCCAGCATTTCCGCCCTAAGCTCCTCGGGGAAAACGGGCCGACCGGGGCCTTTATTGACGAATTGGTCCGCAGTGACCGTAACCATCAGCACATCACCCAGTTCACGGGCTTTTTCAAGGTGACGGACATGGCCCAGGTGCAGCAGATCAAACACGCCGTGAGCCAAAACCACGGCCTTGCCCTCGGCCTTGGCCTTTTCACTGATATCGGCCAGTTCGGGCACCGTCTTGATCAAATCCCTGACGGAAGCCATGCTCCGGGCTTGGTTTTTTTTATCGTTCGTTTTGCTCATTTAGGCCTTAACTTTTCAAAAAATTCTTATTTTTGTAAATGGTCGAACCAGGCGGCAGTTGCCTTTTCAATAGATTCCGGATTCCACAACGGAGCATCACGCCAATCGTCTATATTTTCCAGCATATTGGCGATGCCGTCCTCGAACGAAATGGCGGGTTCCCATCCCAGGTGATCCCTGATCTTGGAAATATCCGCCCAGGTGCAATCAGGCTCGCCTGGACGCTTGGGTACCGACACCGTTTCTCCGCCCAGCAGCTCGACCAGCCGGTTGACGGGTTGTGGGGCGCCGGCGCCCAGGTTGTAAATTTCGCCGGCCCGGTCTGTTTCGGCGGCCAGAAGGAAGGCCTTGACGACGTCAGTAACATATAAGAAGTCGCGGCGTTGCGTGCCGTCGCCGACGACGGTGAAAGGTTCGCCCGCTAGCTTTTGTTTCAGGAACACCCCGAAAACGGCGCCATAAACGCCGGTGGTTCTAACACGCGGGCCATAGGCATTAAAAATTCTGATCGAGTTCACCGGCAGCCCATAAACGCGGTGCCAGTGGAAGACGGCTTCTTCGCCTAGGTTTTTACTGAGCGCATAAGGATATTCTGGCCGAACACGATGATCTTCCGTAGTCGGCACATCGGCCAAGCCGTAGCACGAGCTCGACGCCGCATAAACCAGCTTTTCACAGCCAGCGTGGCGGGCGGCTTCGAGAACACTAACCGTTCCCATGATGTTGGTGGACATGTAGTCCGCTGGGTTTTCAATAGACGGAACGATGTCGCCGATACCGGCAAAATGAAAAACGTATTTTGCGTCTGAAAACAAATTGTCATCGGTGAGCAGATCGCGGATATCACGGGTGTCGAGGTCGAGCCCGGGGTTGTCTTTGACGTGGGCGAGATTGGATTCGCGCCCGCCCGTCAGGTTGTCGATGATGCGAACCGAATGCCCTCGTTCCAGTAACAAGTCAACCATGTGGCTGCCGACAAAACCGGCGCCCCCGGTGACGACGGTGACAGGCGCCTTGCTCATGTGGCGTTCAACGCCTTCATGGTGCGGACATTATAGTAGGTATCGTCGCCCATGCTGTTGGGCAGCTTGCCGTCGCGGAACGCTTGGCACAGGTCGCGGACAGCGTCTTCGATGGTTCGTTTGGCTTCGAAGCCCAGCACGCGTTTTATTTTGTCCGAATTGATATGATAGGAACGGTTGTCGTCCGAAGGCGTGGTGACGATGTCGATGGGGGCTTTTTCGGGGAATTCCGCCTCGACCACGCCGCGCACAATATCGGCGATATCGGCGACGCTTTTGTTCTGGTAGCCGGCATTGAAGGTTTCGCCGTGAATTTTTTCATGCGGCGCCTTGAGCATGAGTCGATAAAGATCGCACATGTCTTGGATATGGAAGTTGGGACGAAGCTGGGTGCCACCGAAGACGGTAATCTTGCCGTTGGTGATGGCGTGGTTGGTCAGGATATTGACCGTCAAGTCGAGCCGCGTCCGGGGACTATAGCCGCACACCGTCGCCGGGCGGATGGTGACGCAGGTAAAATCATCGGCCATGTGTTTAAACAACAGCGGTTCACACATGCCCTTATACTTGTTATACAGGGTCAGCGGCACCAGGGGGTGGTCTTCGGTCACATCCGGCGCGTCAGACACGCCGTAAACGGAGCTCGATGAACAATAAACGAACCGCTTGACGCCGGCATCCTTGGCGGCAGTGACCATGGGCTCAAAACAATCCAGGTTGGACGACGTACTCAAGTCCTCGTCGAGCTCGAAACTGGCGTCATTGGAAATGCAAGCCAAGTGCAGAACTGCGTCAATCCCGGCGAAGGCCCTAGCCAGCGCCTGAGTGTCGCGGATATCGCCTTTGATGATGGTTAAGTTGGGATGGTCCGGCAGCCATTCGTCGCCGAAGTACATGATGTCGAAAACGGTGACGTTGTGCCCATCTTCCAGTAATTTTGGCACTAGGGCACAGCCGACGTATCCGGCGCCGCCGGTCACCAGGACATTTTCGAATTCGGTTTTTTGTTTTTCGTTCACGCGATGGCTCCTGTTTTAAGTGTCTTTTTGGGCATGGTAATTATTGCCATCAATGCGGCGAAGGGTGTTGCGGCAGGATTTATTAAGTCCGTTTATATCTCGGGCCAAGCCATCAGGGGTATCCCAGCGGGCGCTCAGCACCTTGCCGGTTAATTTTCCGGACCGCTCGGAAGCGAGGAAGGCGACCAGTTGAGCTGCTGCCTCGGGTGACAGGTCGGCCTCCTTGGCCTTGAGGTCCCGGCGTTCTTCTGCGGTTAGAACATTATCCCAGATTTTGGTTTCGACCGGGCCGGGCGACAGGGCGTTGACCTGGATGTTGTCGCCTTCGACCTCGGTGGCCAGCGTTTCCGTGAACCCGCAGACGGCGACCTTGGACGTGACATAGGCGGTTTGGCGTTCCGGGTGGTGTTTCCCGCCGGCGCCACCGCCGGTGAAATTGATGATCTTGCCGTGGCCCTGTTTTTTCATGGCTGGCAGTATCGCTCGCGCGCAATGGACGGTTCCGAAGAAATTGATGTCGAAAACATTTCGCCATTCGTCCGGATCGGCGTCTTCGAACAAAGCCAGCGGACCCGCGATGCCGGCGCAATTGACGAGAACATCCACCCCGTCGGCCCAGTCCTGTGCTTTGCCTACCATTTCCTTAACGGCGCTGTCGTCGGAAACGTCGCAAACGAGGCCGAGGACCGGCGTTCCATATTGGCCGGAGATGCGTTCAGTGGTTTCGGACAATTCCCGCTGCGTTCGCGCACAAAGAGCGGTGCCAAAACCGTTTTCCGCCAGGACCTCGGCCGTGCGGGCGCCGATGCCACGGCCCGAGCCGGTAATAAGGGCGTACTTTTTCTTCATCTAACCTTCGGCAGGTTTGGGGCTAAAGTGACTTTCCAGTTTATCGTCGACATCCGCCCATTCATCTGCGTCGGGCAAAGGTTTTTTTTCCATGTCGGTAATGTTGGGCCAAAGGGCCGCGTACTTGGCGTTAAATTCGACCCATTTTTGAGCTTCCGGTTCTTCATCGGAAAGGATGGCTCCGGCCGGGCATTCCGGTTCACAGACGGCGCAGTCGACGCAATATACCGGGTCGATTACCAGCATGTTTTCCCCCTCGTGGAAACAATCGACGGGGCACATCTGGATGCAGTCCATGTACTTGCATCGGATGCAGGATTCGGTAACGACAAAAGTCATCGTATAAAAATTGAGGTGAGCCTTTTGAAACGGAAGAAGCTAAACCCGCTCCGTACCATCCTTGACCATGGCCGAAGCAAAATTTTTGAAGACTAGGCCCGAAAGGCTCAGTTCGGCCCTTTCGAATTCGCCCATGAGTTCATCGTGGAGAATCTGATACCGGGGATACCATTCCTGATAGATATTGCCGAAAAATGCCTGGCCTGATTTTTCCAAGTCTTCATCGGAACTGTTGTCTTCAACCATGTTAAGCACGCGGTGGAAGTATTCGTGCTGGATGACGTTGAATTCTTTTTTCAGGCTCATGTACCGGGACTTAACGTTCAGATAGCAATCATGAACTTGATCAAGGGCATGGGCGTTCATGGGGTTGAGCAGACGGGTAAATAGGTTTTCGGTTTCCGTCTGCACGTTGTTCATTTTGTTGGCGACTGGGAAGCGGCCTTCGATGCCGTCCCAATGTGCGCCTACGCGCTTTGCCAGCGGGTCGAGCCAGTCATATTTGGGCAGGTCCCACGGATTGTCGCCGTCATGGACGCGGCCTTCTTCCTTGAGAATGTCATAGAGTTTCGAATCGCGGATCAACATCAAGGCATTTGATACCAACGTTGGGTTGTCGGCCAAATCCCATTCCTTCATGAAGTCGATGTTTTCGCGGAGGGTGCCCAAAGTTGAATTGGGACCGAACATGATCATGCCAGTACGAAGATAGAATAGGTCAAGTTTGCGGATACGCTCAATGATCTTGTTGTTCTCGAAAAGATCCGCGCGTTTTTCGTAGAATTCGAGCTCCAAGTCGGATCCGGATTCGGCGCCAACGATCAAGACATCGATACCGGCTTTCTTCCAAAGCCTGAGCAAGTCCTCGTCCTCGTCTTCCAGCATGGAATCGGCGCGCATATAGACTTTTGCGGAAATTTTTAGACCCCGGTCAATGATGTCGTTGCAGATGTCCCGGGTCCGTTCCTTGCCTTTCTTACCGGGGTCGTCGAACGAGCTGTCGGAAAAATTGACGACGTGGGCATCGTAAGTTTCAACCAAGTGCTCCAACTCATCAACGACATTTTTTGCCGACCGACCTCGCCAAAGCT
Source organism: Rhodospirillales bacterium (assembly GCA_013203955.1). GTDB lineage: Bacteria > Pseudomonadota > Alphaproteobacteria > Rhodospirillales > Casp-alpha2 > Casp-alpha2. Next base: position 67,232 of record JABMOY010000140.1, read on the forward strand.
TGCCCTTTTGCAGTTTCGAATAGAAATTGACAGCGCAGAAATTGCAGTTGGCGACGCAGCCGCGGGACGTGATGATGCGGAGGCTTTCTAAAAGCCCGCCATCGACTTTGTCGTGGTTCAGCGAATCTTTGAGGAAGTCCCGTGCCGGAAACGGCAAGATATCCAGATCGCGGATCAGAGGCCTTTGGCCGTTTTTGACAATGTTGCCTTCTTCGTTCCGCCATAGGATGCCGGGAATGGCGGCAAGGTCGATTTCCCCCCCGTCGGCTTCGGTGAGCTTTTCCATCAGGTCGAGCATGGTTTCCTCGCCCTCACCAACGACGATGGCGTCGAACAAGGGCTCGTTCTTTAGAATCGGTTCGGCCAGCGCAGCCAGAAAAGGCCCGCCGAGAACGATAAAGGCTTTCGGGTTGTGCGCCTTGATCTTCTGGACGACGGCGAGGACGTTCTGATAATTGACGATGTTGAGCTGAAAGCCGTAGGCGCTGGCACCTACTTTCCCGGCCAATTCAATCTGTTCCGGGCCTTGGCTAGCCAGACACTGGTGAATGGTTACGGGAAATTCGTTCTGGCGCAAATAAGACGCGATCATGCCGACGCCGAGGGGGATTTCCTCGTCGAACTGGTAATCGCCGTCCATCATGACGTTGATCAGCGCCAGGGTCGGTTTTTTCGCGGTAACGGTTATTCCACCATCCATAACGTTTCTTCCTTATTCGAACCAACAAATGCGCCAAGTCCTATATGGGCGGTATGTATTGACTTTTAAACCACTCATATTCTGCAAGGCAACAGTAAACAAAACTCAAAAACCTTATAAAAAATAATCTATTAGGGCCTTTTTAGGCTTTAGCAAAAACTATTTCGGGCGGTGTCAGGAGGGTCATTCCAGCCCCCGCCAAACGGTCGGCGACGCTGTTCGCCACCGATGGCGCCAAAGCCAGGGCCAGAGAAATGTTTTTCGGAACATCGCCGGGGGAACGGATCGGACGGTCAAGGTGGGTATATCCGATTCGATTTTCGTCCTCGTCCACGAAAAAGGCGATATCTCCGTCAAGTTCCCCAAACAACCAAGTGGCCGCTATGGAAGACCCGAAAATCGCTACCGGACCCTTGGCGGCAGCGGTGCGAACGTTATCGGCAAACGTTTCCAGCCAATGAACAGCATCCTCGGCCTTATCAAAGGCCCGGGGGTTCGGGCCCGCCTTGGTGGCAGGCGCCTGCTCCGGCGCGGCGATCACCGTCAATTCTTTGGGAACCCAATCTTTTTCGCAGCGGAGGA
>JABMOY010000141.1 GCA_013203955.1 Rhodospirillales bacterium
CGCGCCCATATTCGCTGATGGCGATCAGGTGGATGATGGTTTCGGTGTCGCTGGTGGACTGGAAAATACAACCGCGCTCTACCAGTTGTTTACGGATTCCATAGGCGTTCGTCAGGTTGCCGTTGTGGGCAACGGCCAAACCGCCGAACTTAAAATCGGCGAACAACGGCTGCACGTTGCGGAGCACCGTTTCGCCGGTGGTCGAATAACGAACGTGGCCGATGGTCATGTCACCGGCCAGCCGAGCCATGACATCAGGTGAGTTGAAGTTGTCACCGACAAGGCCCAAGGCCCGATGGCTGTGGAACTGTTCGCCGTCATAAGCGACGATCCCGGCGGCTTCCTGGCCCCGGTGTTGAAGCGCGTGCAGGCCCAAGGCGGTATGGGTGGCACTATCGGTAAGCCCGTAAATGCCGAACAGGCCGCATTCTTCCTTGGGGTGGTCGCCGTCCTCCACCGAAACGGTTTTCAGGCGGTTTGGGCTTTTTTTACCGGTTTGGAAGGCTGTCATTAAGGCGTTCCATTTGTTGGCGTTCTTTTTTTCCGTAACCGACCGCGTCATCGCCGTCTTTGCCTTTGGGGTCTTTGGGCTTCGGTTGGATCATGTCCATGATGACTTTTCGTTTGCCGGGAAGCGTCGCTGCTCTTTCTACCGGCGTCAGCCTCTTAGGTTCTTTTGCTAAATTCTTGGTATTAAAATTATCCGGAATCAAGGCTATCAACATCAATGCCGCAGGGCGCACCAGCTCTATGGCGCGGGACTGTTGGACTACATACAGGTTGTTGCCCTGCGGGTAAACCATACCCATGCCGATATAGGCAATTACGACAATCGCCGCACCCCGTAAAAGACCGAACAAAAAGCCCAAGGATCGGTCAATGGCGCTCAACGCGCTGCCTTTGACCCGGCCTGAAATGGCGTGGGTCAGGACCGATAAAATGACCAGGGCAACGACAAAAATAACGATCCCGGCGCCGAAATCGGCGACAATTTCGATGTCGGTGATTTGTCGGGCATAGGGTTTGGCATACGGAAATCCGTAAACAGTGGCGAATCCTGCGCCGATCCAGCCGGCGACCGACAAGACCTCGTGGACCAAACCCCGCATATAGGCGAAGAACGCTGATATCAGCAGTATGATGGCGACGCCGATATCCAAGACATTCGCGGTAAAAGGAAGATCACCTAAGTTATCCATGACGCCTTTTATCAGAAGCCGGGTCGATGGCCGTAGTAATTTTCGCTTTTTTCTCGTCCTGTTTCGAGAAAAGCCGCAAAAGGTCTTCGATGTGGGAAATCTCGGTGATTTCCATGCCCCCTTCTTTGGTTTTCGTCTGGTCCCGTTTGCCCCGGGTCTTGGCCGGGATGATGGCCCGAGTGAAGCCTAATTTGGCGGCTTCCTTAAGCCGGGCATCGACCTGGGAAACCGCCCGGACCTCGCCGGAAAGGCCGATTTCTCCGAAAACGACGCATCCCGGGGGAACCGGGACGCCGCTGACCGACGACACCAAGGCCGCGGCCACGGCAAGATCGGCGGCCGGTTCCGATATCTTCAAGCCCCCGGCGACGTTTAAATACACATCCATGCCGCTTAAAGCCAGACCGGAACGGGCTTCCAGGACCGCCAGGATCATCGCCAAACGCCCGGAATCCCAACCGACGACGGCGCGCCTGGGGGAGCCCAAGGCCGATGGCGCGGTCAAGGATTGGATCTCCACCAGCATCGGGCGGCTGCCCTCCATGTCGGCGAAAACGCTGGACCCCGAAACTTCGTCTTCGTGGTCGGCAAGAAACAGCGCCGACGGATTGGCGACTTCGGCCAAGCCTTGGCCGGTCATCTCGAACACGCCGATTTCGTCGGTCGGCCCGAAGCGGTTCTTGACGGCGCGAAGGATGCGGAACTGGTGGTTGGCATCGCCTTCGAAATAGAGAACGGTGTCGACCATGTGCTCCAACACCCGGGGGCCGGCGATCTGTCCATCCTTGGTGACGTGGCCGACAAGGATCAGCGCGAAGCCGCGGTTTTTGGCCAGACGAATCAATTCTTGGGCCGATGTCCTGACCTGGGACACGGTGCCCGGCGCCGATTCGATGGAATCCACGAACATGGTTTGAATGGAATCGATGATCACCAAATCAGGGCCACCCGCTTCCCCGATGGAAGACGCGATATCACGCACCGACGTCGCCGCCGCCAGCCCGACGTTGGCATCGGTCACGCCCAATCGATCGGCGCGCAGCCGCAATTGATCGATGGCTTCTTCGCCGGAGATATAGGCCGGCATCAGGGACCCCGAAAGCGCCGCTGCGATCTGCATCAATAAGGTCGATTTGCCGATGCCGGGGTCGCCGCCAACCAGCAAGGCGGACCCGGCGACCATGCCGCCGCCGGTGACGCGGTCGAATTCCTTAATGCCGCTGACTTGGCGGGGCGGGTGAGGGGACGAGCCTTTGAGCCCTTGAAATTCAATCCTGCGGCCTTTTTTGGCACCCAAACCCTTAGGCGCCGATTCAGGCGCCGATTCCTGGGCAAGGGTGTTCCATTCGCCGCACCCTTCGCATCGGCCCGCCCACTTGGTAGAGGCGGCGCCACATGCCTGACATACGTAATTAGCGGTTTTTCGGGCCAATAAAATGCCCTCCGGCGTTATGCGGCGTGGACCTTGGTCGTTTACGGGAATCGCCGGACGAACACAAGGCGTCTTTGATTTTCCGACCCGACTGGGGCTGGAAACCGAAAACGGCGCTTTAACAGTTAAGAACAAAAGACGAACATAGGCTAATAAAAAGCCCCTGTCAAGCGGGCTTTAAGGGGCTTCCATGAAAACCTCAACGTCCATTACCTTCCGTGTTACCGTATTGATAAAGTCAGAGGGAAAAACGGGCATGGTTGAAAAAATAACCCTCGTGGATTCGTCCGAAGTGATGGCGATCTTGGAAGAGGGGCTGGCGCTCCATCGCCAGGGAAAATTGCCGGAGGCGGAGGCGACTTACCGTCGTGCTCTTTCTTTGCAGCCGGACCATCCCGAAGGCCTACACCTTCTTGGGGTGATCGCCCATCAGGTGGATAACAACGAACTGGCAGTGGATCTCTACAAGAAAGCAATTGCCGGGAATCCAAACGCCCCAGGGTACAACTATAATCTTGGTATCGCCCTGATCGAAGTCGATAAACTTGATGAAGCTACGGCTGCGTTTCAAAGGGCCATCGCGTTAAAACCCGATTACGCTGAAGCTTACGGCAACTTAGGCATTGCCTTAATTGAACAGGGCAACTTTGAGGAGGCGGTATCGGCGTATCACCGGGCCCTGGAAATAAAACCCGATTTTTTTCAAGCCCACAACAACCTCGGCAATGCGCTCAAGGAACTGGGAAGGCTTGAAGAAGCGGTGGCGGCTTTCAATAGCGCCTTGGCCTTGAACCCCGATTTCGCCGAAGCCCACCATAACCTCGGCAATACCCTTCGCGATCTGGAAAAATTCGAGGAATCGGTCGCCGCTTTTCAAAAAGCCTTAGGCTTAAAGCCCGACTACGCTCAGGCGCACTACAACTTGGGCGTCTCGCTGATGAAACTGGATCGGCTGGACGAGGCCGAGGCCGCCTTAAAGAACGCCCTGAAAATAAACCCCGACTTTGCCGATGCGCATTACAACCTCGCCGTCGCGCTCAGGGATCAGAACAAACAAGAAGAAGCGGCGGCGGCCTTTCAAAAGACCATTGAATTAAACCCCGATTTAGCCGAAGCCCACCGCAACCTTGGTAGCTATTTCAAAGACCATGGCCGCTTGGACGAAGCCAAGGCGGCTTTTGACCGGGTGCTGCAATTAAACCATGGGGGTCCGTGGTGGAACGCTTCGACCTACACCGAAGGCGAACGCCAGGATTTCATTGAAATTGAAGAAGGCCAGCCCGTTTCGACCTTCCGGCTTCGCGATACCATGGATCAATTGGAATATCTCATCGCCAAGGACAAGATCGATCCGTCGTATCAGGAAATGGCCGATCATTACCGGGCGGTCCTCGGCGAAATCGAAGAGGCCCATGGCCCCGAGGCCGAAACCGTCCTGACCCCTGAACAGGCCCGGCGCTTGGGGTCCTTTTATAACCGCGTCGTTCACCTGGCGGAAGGGCCACGCATCGAAGGCGGCGTCATCAACCGGTCGCTCGATTTCGAGGCCATCGAAGACGGTTTTTTCTCGTCTCCCATATCGGTGACGACGTTTGATGATTTTATGACCCCCGACGCGTTGCGGGCGCTCCGCGATTTTTGTCTCGAATCGACGATTTTTTTCACCTACACCGGCACCCGCTTTGTCAGCAGCCGGATCCACTATGGATTCAATTGTGATCTTCTGTACCAGATGGCCGAGGAACTGAAAGAATGTTTTCCAAGGATGCTTGGCGATTTCATGCTCAACAACATGTGGGTTTACCGGTGTTCAAACCAAAGCGCGGGCGTCGCGGCCCATACCGACGAAGCGGCTGTTACCTTCAATTTCTGGATCACGCCCGAAGACGCCAACCTGACGCCTGAGGGCGGCGGGCTTATTGTTTACGCCAAAGATCAACCCGACGACTGGGACTGGCGGCGCTATAACGCCGAAAAATACACCCCCGCCGTTGCCCAAGAAATCGCCGAATTTCTCGACGGCGCCGAAACCGTAACCATTCCCTACCGCGAAAACCGGGCTCTGTTGTTTCATTCGAACCTTTTCCACAAATCGGACCAGGTGTCCTTCAAGGACGGCTTCGAAAACCAGAGAATGAATGTCACCATGCTGTTCGGCCATCGCAGCGAAAGCGGCCGCAAGGGGGTGAGGGAGCCTTAAGCCCTTACTGCCTTGATAATGATCATGTCGGAACTGCAATCGCTTTACACCCAGTACCGCGATAACCCGAGCCCCGCCATCAGCAACGAAATTATCGGCATGCTGTCATCGTGGTTGAGCGGCCATATCCTGGAAACGGATATGCGCTACAAGCCTTATATGAAGGAGTAGGGCGTTTGCCGCCACCCGGACCGGCACCGATCTAAAGGGGCAAGGTGACGGTGACGGTTAAGCCCCCGTTGTCGCGGTTGTTCAGGGTGACATCGCCGCCGTGACCGCGGGCGATGGAGCGCACGACAGCCAGCCCCAGCCCGACGCCCCCGGTTTCGCGGTTTCTGGATTCTTCGATTCGATAGAATGGGGCGAAGACCCGTTCCGCCTGATCTGCGGGGATTCCGGGACCGTCGTCGTTGATGGTAATACGGACGTGACCGGTATCTTCATGTAACGCCACGCGGGCGGAACCGCCGTATTTGAGGGCGTTATCGACAAGATTGCCGAAGGCGCGCCTCAACGCCACCAGCCGACCGTTGAAGGTGAACCGGGATGGTCCGGCATAGGCCGCCGAGTGCCCGGCGTCGGCGGCGTCATCGCAGATGCCTTGCAACAATACGCCCAGATCGAACGGCTGCCTCGCTTCATGACCGGCGTCATCCTGAGCGAAAGCCAAGGTCGCCGAAATCATTTCCTCCATCTGTTCCAGGTCCGCCAGCATCTTTTTCTGTTGTTCGGCGTCTTCGATCAATTCGGCGCGCAGACGCAGTCGCGTTATCGGCGTTCTCAGGTCGTGGGAAATGGCCGCCAGCATCTGCGTGCGGTCCTTGACGAAGGTCCGCAGGCGGCGTTGCATTTCGTTGAAGGCGCGGGCCACGTGCCGGACTTCGCGGGGCCCGTCCTCGTCAAGAGCCGGCGCCTCCATATCCACCCCCAGCCGGTCGGCGGCACTGGCAATCATGGCCAGCGGGCGTGTGGCGCGCCGGATGGCCCAAACGGAAAGTGCAAGGACGGTGATGGTCATCAGCACAATGGACAGAAAAACCTGCGAGCCCCAGAAGGGACTTGAGCGTAGCGCCGGGGTGGAGAAATTGAGCCAACTGCCGTCGGTCAATTGCACCGAGACTTCCAAAATCTCTCCCCCGCGCCAGTCCTCCATCATCCGGGTCGTATGCCGGGAGGAAGGCTCGGAAGGGTCCATCATCATCCGCCGCATATGGCCCATCCACGGGTAGCCCTTTCTGCCCCGGAAAAACCGTTCCGGGTCACCATCGTCGGGCTGGCCGTATTTAACGCGCACTCGTTCGCTCGGCACGTTGTCCAGGTAGAACCCGAGGGCCGAGCGTATCAGCCGGGTCCGCCAATCGCCGGCCGCCGCCGGGAGGGTGCTTTCCGGCGTCCAGGTGACGCTGAAGGCCGGTCCCCAGAAAGAACGCACGGCATCGGGGCGGGCGCCGGGAGGCAGCCCGTCGACGAATTGCGTCGCCGCGGCGATGCGTTCGGCCACCTGCTTGCCGCCGACGGAGGTTAAGGCGGCTCGCCGGTCCCCGGAATAAATCCCGACGCTGATCAGGTGGGATGCGGTCAATCCCAACAACAGGACCAGAACCGTCCGTCCGACGAGGGTTTTCGGCAGCAAGACCATTTCCGATTTTTCCTAAGACTCGACGCCAGACGTGAACATGTAACCGCCACTTCTGACCGTCTTGATAAGGACCGGGTCCTGGGGGTTGTCCTCGATCTTGCGGCGCAGGCGGCTGACCTGGACGTCGATGCTGCGGTCGAACGGCTGGGCCTCGCGGCCTCGCGCCAGATCGAGAAGCTGCTCGCGGCTCAGCACGCGCCCCGGATGGGTGACAAACGCCGCCAGCAAATCGAATTCTCCGCCGCTCAGGGGCACCATGACGCCGTCGGAAGATTGCAATTGGCGTTTGTCCATGTCCAAACACCAACCGGCGAACCGCAGGATCGAGTTGTCCCCGGCCCCTTGGAGGTCGGGCATGGCTTGGACGCGGCGCAGGACGGATTTGATCCGCGCCAAAAGCTCCCGGGGATTGAACGGCTTTGAAATGTAATCGTCGGCGCCCATTTCCAGCCCGACGATGCGGTCAATCTCCTCACCCATGGCTGTCAGCATGATCACGGGAATGGACGATTCGGCCCGCAGCTTGCGGCATAGGGTCAATCCGTCCTCGCCGGGAAGCATGAGGTCTAGGACGATCAGGTCGATTTTCCAATCGCCCAGCGCCTTACGCATCTCCGCCCCGTCGCCGGCGGTGTTGACGCGAAACCCGTGTTGAACCAAAAACTTGCCCAACAGGTCGCGGATTTCGCGGTCGTCGTCGACAACCAGAATGTGCGGTGAATCATTCATGGACGAACTATAGCTTGGTCCGCGTCTCCGGAGATGGAATTTTAGTTACCGATTGTAACAGGAAAAGGGTTTGAAACGTCCTGTTACAAAATCCGGGTTGGCGGAAATCCTCCTGCAACAGAGAGATGTTCTACTTCACCCAGTTGAACGGCACATTAAACAGAGAAGGAGAATGTCATGAAAAGCAAAACAGTCAAAGTAACCGCGTTGGCCGCCGCCCTGGCGCTCGGCGCTGCGTTTGTCGCCGCCCCCACCTTCGCCCATGGACCTGCCGGATCCGGCGGACAGGGCTCTGGCGGCGGTTACGGCATGATGGGCCACATGGGTAATATGGGCCCCGGCATGATGGGCGGATACGGCTCCGGCATGGGTGCCGGCATGATGGGTTTCGGCCCCGGTGGACAAATGGGTGGACAAGGGGATTGCCCCTATGGCCAGAAAGCGGCCTTCAGCAAGGACGTGACGGTCGATAGCGTTACCAAGTTTCTTGAGCAACGCCTGACCATGATGGGCAACAAGCGCCTGAAAGTGGGTGACGTCACGGAAAAGGACGACAAAACCATCACCGGTGAAATCGTCACTCAAGATGGTTCCCTGGTGCAGAAGCTGCAATTCGACCGTGAAACCGGTCGCCATCGCATGATCAACTAATCCCCCAACGAAACACACAACGGGCGGCCGTTCTTCTCCCCCCCCAACAGAACGGCCGTCCGAACCGTTTCTCAGGCCCGGACCACCATCTTGATCGGGCCTTCGGCCTTGCCGTAAATGAACTGGTCAACGTAATCGTTGCCGGAATTGTCGATGTCTTCCGTCGGCCCGGCCCAGATGATTTTGCCGTCATACAACATGGCGATGCGGTTGGCGATCTTGCGCGCCGAGGCCATGTCGTGAGTGATCGACAGCGCCGTGGCGCCGACCTCGCGGGTGATTTTTACGATTAAATCGTTGATGACGTCGGCCATGATCGGGTCGAGCCCGGTTGTCGGCTCGTCGAAAAAGATAATTTCCGGGTCCATGGCGATGGCGCGGGCCAGGGCGACGCGTTTCTGCATGCCGCCCGACAGTTCCGACGGCGACAATTCGCTGACGTCCGATCCCAGCCCGACCTGGGCCAGCTTGGCAACGGCGATTTCCTTGGCCTCGCCCCGACCGACTCTCTTTTCCGCCAACAGCCCGAACGAGACGTTTTCCCAGACCGGCAAACTGTCGAACAGCGCCGCACCCTGGAACAGCATGCCGAACTTGGAATTGACTTCTTCGTGGACTCTGGCCCCGGCGTGAACGACTTCGGTGCCGTCGACTTCGATGGAACCGCTATCGGCTTCCAGAAGGCCGAGGATGCATTTCAAGGCCACCGATTTGCCGGTGCCCGAACCGCCGATGATAACCACCGATTCACCGACGCCGACATCGAGGTCTATGCCATCGAGGACGACCTTCTGGCCGAAGGCCTTCTTGACGCCGCGCATTTGAATCTTGGGTTGAGCTTCGGTCATTTTGCGAAAAATATCTCGGTCAGGAAGTAGTCGGAAGAGAGAATCAAAATGGATGCCGAGACGACGGCGTTGGTGGTCGCGGCACCCACCCCTTGGGCGCCGCCCCGGGAATTGTAGCCGTGGTAGCAACCCATCAAGGTGATGATGAAACCGAACACGGATGCCTTAACCAGGCCGGAAATGACATCGTCGGCCTGAAGAAAATTCCAGGTGTTCTGCAAGTAGTTGGAAGGGTTGAAGCCCAATTTATAAACGGCGACGATATAGCCGCCGAAGACGCCGATGACGTCGGCGATCAGCACCAAAAGCGGCATCATCGTCAGCCCGGCGATCAGGCGCGGCGCCACCAGATACTTCATGGGGTTGGTGGACAGCGTGGTCAGGGCATCGACCTGTTCGGTTACTCGCATGGTGCCGATTTCGGCGGCCATGGACGCGCCGATCCGCCCGGCCACCATTAGGCCTGCCAAAACCGGTCCCAGTTCCCGGGTGATCGACAGGACGACCACATTTGCGATGGCGCCTTCGGCGGAAAAACGCGCGAAACCGGTATAACTTTGCAACGCCAACACCATGCCGGCGAAGATCGCGGTCAAGCCGACGACCGGCAGCGAGTAGTAGCCGATTTCGATCATTTGACGACCGACGATGCGCAGGTAAAAGGGCGGGCGCAGACAGTGGGAAACGCCGGAAATGGTAAACATCGCAAGCCGTCCGACGGTCGCCAGAAAACTTAAGAAAACGCTACCGATGGGTTGAAAGATGTTCATTCCTTAGCCGGCGCCAACATAAACCCGGTGGAAACGATGGCCGAGACTGGTGAGGATTTCATAATTGATGGTGCCCGCGGCTTCGGCAACACGTTCGATTGAATTCGCCGGGCCGATCAAATCGACCAAATCACCGACCGAGCATTGATGCTTAGGCACGGCGGAAACGTCGAGGGTAATGAGATCCATGGAAACCCGCCCCACCACCGGTACAGGAATATTCCCGATATGGCCGGTGGTTTTGTTGCCGAGGGACCTGAGAAAACCGTCCGCGTAACCCACCGGAACGGTGGCGATGCGGCCCGGTCCCTCGACCCGATGGCTGGCACCATAGCCAACGGTTTGAGGGGTGTCAACGTCACGCACTTGGACGATTTTCCCTTGTAATTTAACGACTTGCGCCATCGCATTGGGCATTTCCGGGACCGCCGAACCGCCGTAAAGGGCGAGCCCCGGGCGCACCAAATCGAAGTGATAATCGGCGCCCAGAAAAATCCCCGCCGAATTGGCGAAGCTGGCTTGGCCTTGGGGAAGAAGTATGCGGGCGATGCGAAAGGCTTCAAGCTGTTCGGCGTTTTTTGGGTGTCCGGGTTCGTCGGCACAGGCCAAGTGGCTCATCACGTTGACGATATTCATGCCGTCAAGCCGGGCCGGTTCTTCCACCAGCTTATCAAGTTCCTTGGGCGGCAGGCCCAAGCGCAGCATCCCGGTATCAACGTGAATATCGCAGGCCAGCGGCCTTTCGATTTTCCGGCAGTAGTCCTTCCAGTTGTGGATTTCATCGAGGCTGCCCAGCACCGGCATCAGGCGGCTGGCATCATAGGCTTCCTCGGTGCCGGCCATAAGCCCGCCGAGGATGTGGATTTCGGCGTTAACAAAATCGCTTACACCGGTGTCGTTGAGGACGTGACGCAAATGGATGCCTTCTTCGATATGGGCGACGAAAAATACCCGGCACCCGGCCCCGGCCAGGGCCGGAGCTATGCGGTCCACTCCAAGCCCATAGGCGTCGGCTTTGACGACGGCGGCCACCGAAGCCTCCGGGGTTCGGTCAACAAGCATCCGGTAATTGGCGACGATGGCATCTAAGTCGATGGTCAGGATAGCGCCGGCGTTGGCCTCGCTGATGTGGGGAAAGTTGGACATTCAGGCGGCCTCGTCCCGGCTTCAGTCTTCGGGAGTGTGGCGCCGGTCCAAATCGCCGAAACGGGTGAAGGCGCCGTTGAATGTCATCCCTATCTTTCCCGTAGGACCGTGACGCTGCTTGGCGATGTCAAGTTCAGCAAGGCCGCGAACTTTTTCCATCCGATCCTCCCATTTTTGTTTGTCACCTTGGTAGTGTTCATCGGTCTCTTTAATTCCTTGATCGGGCTCTTTTCTTTCCAGGTAATATTGTTCTCGATAAATGAACATGACGACATCGGCGTCCTGTTCGATGGACCCGGATTCACGAAGGTCGGACAATTGCGGTTTCGGTGGTTCGCGCTGTTCGACGGCGCGGCTTAATTGCGACAGCGCCAGCACGGGAACTTCCAATTCCTTGGCCAAGGTTTTCAGCCCGCGGGTTATTTCAGACACTTCCTGGACCCGGCCGTCGTTCCGGGACGTGTTGGAAGACCCGATCAATTGCAGATAATCGACGACGATCAGTCCCAGATTATGTTGGCGTTTCAGCCGCCGGGCGCGGGTCCTAAGTGCGCTGACCGTCAGCGCAGGGGTGTCGTCAATAAAGATCGGGAGTTGGTGCAGCGTCGTGCTGGCGGCGGCCAGGCGGGTGAATTCCTCGTTCGCCAATTCGCCTTTCCTCATTCGGTCCGACGAAATGCTGGACTGTTCGGAAAGGATGCGGCTAGCCAACTGCTCGGCCGACATTTCCAGCGAGAAAAAGCCGACGACGGCGCCTTTCTTGCCTTCAGAATCGTGGTAACTATAAGCCGCGTTGTAGGCAATGTTGGTGGCCAGCGCCGTTTTGCCCATGCCAGGGCGTCCGGCCAGGATCAGCAGGTCGGATGGGTGAAGGCCGCCCAAAAGTTTATCCAGGTCATTGAACTCGGTGCCGACCCCGGCCAACCCGCCTTGGCGGTTGTGGGCGATGGTGGCGATTTCGATGGCAGCGATGACCGATTCCTTGAAAGGCTGAAACCCGCCTTCGTAATCGCCACGGGTCGCCAGGTCGTAAAGATTTTGTTCGGCTTTTTCGATCTGGTCGGTTGCCGATTCGTCGACTTCGCCACCATAGGCGGCGTTGACCACATCTTCGCCGAGCGCGATTAATTCCCGCTTGAGGAAAAGGTCGTAAATGTGGTGGCCGTATTCCCCGGCGTTGATGACGGTAACGGCTGAAAAAGCCAGGTCCTTAAGATAAGTCGCGCCGCCAATGTCAGCCAGTTGCTCGTCAACTTGGAAAAACCGTTCCAAAGTGACCGGGTCGGCAATCTGCCCACGCTCGATCAGTTTGGCGCAGGCTTCGAAAATGCGCCCGTGTTGCGGATAGGCGAAATGCTCGGGCCTGAGAAATTCGGAAACTTTTTCATAAGCTCGGTTGTTGACGAAAATGGCGCCGAGCAGACTTTTCTCGGCCTGCTGGCTGTTCGGCATGGTGCGAAACGGGTTTGCGCCCTGGACCCCCCCCTGAATCCCTGGGGAAGACTCGGAATTTCGAGCGGATAGGGGTTCCCCTGACGGGGTTATTGCTGTTGTTGTTGCCATGGCACGAAGCTAGGGAAAATGACCGGGCCGGGCCACATAAATGGTATGAGGATAGCGGGGATAAAGGATGAATTCTGTGTATAAGCCATCATCGGGTGGCAAACGGGGGGCGGTATTCAATCAGGCGGCGCGGGAATTTTCCCGGGGCTCGGGTTTCGGGGCCCCGGATGCTTCCAAGGCGGCCATATAATCCCGGGTCAAGGGAAGGGTGTCCTGGGATTTGGTCAACTGAATTTGGAACACGGTCGATCCCAAGTGCCGGAAAGACACTTCGCTAATGGCCAAGTAGTACTCCCACATGCGGTAGAACCTCTCGTCGTATAATGCCGCCGCCTTGTCCCGATTGGCCATAAACCGATATCGCCAATGGCGAAGGGTTTGGGCGTAATGCAGTCTCAAAACCTCGATATCCGTGGTCCAAAGAAAATTTTTCTCAATTGCCGGCATGATTTCAGAAAGCGCCGGGATGTAACCGCCGGGGAAAATATACTTGCGAATCCAAGGGTCGGTGATGCCTGGGCCGTAGAAACGGCCAATGGTGTGAATCAAGGCAACGCCTTCGGGGGTCAATAAATCATGCACTTGGCGGAAATAGCGTTTGAAATGGTCGATCCCGACGTGTTCGAACATACCGACCGAAACAATGCGGTCGAAGGCGCCTGTCTGTTCCCGGTAATCGCGAAGGTAAAAACGGACCCGGTGTGAAAGCCCGGCCTCCTCGGCCCGTTTTCTGGCGGTAAGCAATTGTTCCTTGGACAGGGTCAGCCCGGTTACGTCGGCCCCGGTTTCGCGTGCCAGATAGATGGCCATGCCGCCCCAGCCGCAACCGATGTCGAGAACCTTTTGCCCCGGTTCCACCATGAGCTTGGCGGCGATATGCCGTTTTTTGGCTTCCTGGGCTTTTTCCAGGCTGATTTTGGGGGAAGGAAAATAAGCGCAGGAATATTGCTTGTCGGAATCCAGGAACAGGTCATAAAGATCACCGGAAAGGTCGTAATGGTGGGCGACATTAAACTTGGCCCAACCCGCCGGGTTGAATTGCTGAAACCTGCGAAGCATCCAATCAGCCCATCCGGTCGTACCGTAAAGCGACAACCGGCCCACGTGAGCCATGTTACGGCCGATAAAATCGAGAAAATCATAAAGCGCCGCCCCTTCGACCGTCAGGGTGCCGTCGGTGCAGGATTCTCCCAAGGCCAGCGGTGGATTGGTGAAAAGCCGCCAATGCAAGGATTTGTCGTGGAGGCGCACGGTAAACGCGGGGCCTGGGGCTCCTTCGAACAGGTGGGTTTTGCCGTTTGCATCAACAACGCTTAGCGAACCCACCCTGATCAGGCGGTTAAGCAAATGCGACAAAAGCATTGCCTACATCCTCCTATTGGATGCGGGCGATTTTCACGCCCTTTTCCCAATCCCTCGTTCGGGATTTTCGCAAGCAATTTAACGGTTAGGATACATCGACGCCTTGACGAGAATCAAAATAAAAACGGCGCGTCCTATGTAGACGCGCCGTGATTAAGATGAGATGGAATACGATTTTATTCGGGTTTGTCTTCAGCCCCGTCCTTTGTCTCCTCGGGGGCCTTCTCAGCGGCCTCTTCTGTTTCTTCGGGCACTTCGGGCTCGGGATTGATTTCGGGTGCGGCGCCTTCCTCGAAGATATCTTCGGCTTGTTCGGCCACGGCTTCATCGGCGGCTTCTTCGGCGGCCTCTTCGGCCTTTGCTATTTCGGCCTTTTTGGAGGCGGTCTCTTGCTCATCGGTGCTGACGACGGCATGGCCGGTTTTGGTCTGGATTTTGGCTTCTTCTATGGAGCGCGCGACGTTTGCCGTTACCTCGACGGTGACTTCCGGATGCAGTGTGACCTTAACGTCGTAAAGACCCAACGACTTGATCGGATGATCCAAGGCAACCTGTTGGCGGGTAATCGTAAAACCGGCTTCGGTGACGGCGGTGGAGATATCCCGGGCATTGACGGAGCCATAAAGCTGCCCCGCTTCGCCGGCCTGGCGGACCATGATGACGGCAAGGCCTTCCATCTTTTTGCCCAGCTTTTCGGCTTCCGAGCGATTTTCAAGATTGGCGGATTCAAGTTGCGCGCGTTGTCCCTCGAAATGGCTTTTGTTGGCGTCGGTCGCGCGCAAGGCTTTTTTCTGGGGCAAAAGGTAATTGCGGGCGTAGCCTGATTTTACTTTGACCACGTCGCCCATTTGTCCGAGCTTCGCGATTCTTTCCAGCAGAATGACATCCATCTGTTCTTATCCTTTTTTCTCTTATTTTGTCCCTGGGGCTCTGCCCGAGGGGCTAAACGTTAATACCACTGACCCGATTTCTCAGGCCGACCCATTGTTCCGCCATACCGATCCCGGCAACACCAATTGCTGCCCAACCCGAAAGGACGACCACCAGGTAAAATGAAAACAACACCATTCCGGTGAAGGACACCCGCCTGGCCCAGGTGTGGATCACGGAAAGGCCTAATAAAAAGTAAGGCATCGCCGTGACCAACGCCAAGTTGCGCCCGGTATACTCCATTTCCCCCGTGCCCAGCAACGCCAAAGCGGCGGACGCGATCAAGAGCCATGACATCCATTGCGGTAAGCCTAAGTCCACATAAGCCGGGGATGGCCTTAAGTTCTTCTCGAACCTGATTAAAATACCCTGGGCCAGGGTGGCGTTGACAATGGTCATGATCAGCCACGAACATCCGACGGCGCCTGGAAACAGGGGCGCTATAAGGGCGACCATTTTTCCCCGGCTGTCGATCGCCATATCCGGGGAAAGCCCTTTCAGGATAATGTCCAAATTTTCGGCAATCTGGATGGACAATCCTTGGTCCCCATAGGCGACATAAACGGCGGCCAGGGTGAGGACAGAGGCCGCCAATATGGCCAGCCAGCACAGCGTATCGCCGGCGGGATACCATTGCGTACTTGTCGGTTGGGGCAAAGAAGGGCGTTGCAACAAAAGCTGCCTGACCGCCAACCAAGCGGGGAGCGCTTGCGTTAGTCCGTATATGCCGGCCGAGAACGCCCCACCGAACATGCCGGCGACCATGAAGCCGACGGCGCCACCAATGGCAATTTTGCCGGGCCCAAGGGAAAATCCGACCAAAAACAACGGCAGCGATGCCAAATAGGCAAAAAGGAAGGCCCCCGGCAGATGGATCAAAAAGGCCATCGCCGAAACGGCGCTCAGAACGCCGGCGCCAATGGCGATCAGCGTCTCTTTAGGCATGGGTTCTGCCCTTTTATTGACCGAAAAAAGAAGGCGGCTCTATTTAATCAAACCCTATTTTATAAGATAGGGCATCAAGCCCAGAAAACGGGCCTTTTTAATCGCCTTAGCCAGTTCACGCTGCTTCTTGGCGGAAACGGCGGTAATACGGCTGGGAACGATCTTTCCTCGCTCAGACGTATACCGGGACAGCAGCCTGACATCCTTGTAGTCGATTTTAGGGGCGTTCGGCCCGGCAAAAGGACACGATTTGCGCCGCCGGAAGAAAGACGGGCGTTTGGTTCCACCTGGGCCACCGGCGCCACCGGCACCCGCGCCTCTAGGGTTTCTGTCACCACCAAAAGGAGGGGTCATTTGGCTTCTCCTTTATCTTCTTCAATTTCGGGCTTGTCCCCGGCGGCCTTGTCGTCAGCCGTGTCGCCCGCCTTGTCTTCGGGGGCTTTTTCTTCAGGGGCCGCGGCATCATCAGCCTTTTTCTCGACCGCTTTAGGCTCTGCGGCTACGGGCTCGGACGTTTCACCAGCAGGGCTTGCATTGGGTTTGTCAAATTTCTTGTAACCGCCATCCCCTTCGCTGCGGTGTCCCCGGTCACGGTCATCGCCGCGTTCCTTGGCCTTCATGATGGCGGACGGGCCTTCCTCGAACTCGTCGACCCGCGTACTCAGGTAACGAAGAACGTCTTCGTTGAGCCGCATTTGGCGTTCCATCTCATGAATAGCCGCCGCCGGGGCGTCGATATTCATGAGAACGTAATAACCTTTGCGGTTTTTCTTGATCTTGTAGGCAAGCGCCCGCAGTCCCCAGGACTCTTCCTTGGGGACGGTGCCGCCTTGATCTGAAATGATTTTTTTGAAGGCTTCGGTAAAACCGTCAACTTGAGCCTGGGTAACGTCTTGGCGTGCGATGAACACGCTTTCGTATAAAGCCACGTTTACTTCTCCCTCGGGATTATCTCAACCCGGCGAATTTCGTCGGGCATAGCCGGGTCCACCCCGGCAGGAAGCTATGATTAGCGGGCGCACTATACAGTTTTGCCCCCCACTGGCAAGAGGGGTTGGAATCCTTGACTTAGGCGCCAAGGCGCAGCACATAGTTTGTTTGATTCAAGCCAATGGTTGGGGGTTATTTCTATATGTCAGTTGCGTTCGTTTTTCCGGGCCAAGGCAGTCAGGCCGTCGGCATGGGCAAGGACGTGGCCGGGGCTTTCCCGGCTGCGAAAGAGGTTTTTCAAGAGATTGACGAAGCCTTGAGGCAAAACCTCTCGAAACTGATGTTCGAAGGCCCCGACGACGAACTGATCCTGACGGAAAACGCGCAACCGGCGATCATGGCGGTCAGCCTGGCGGTCATGCGGGTCTTGACCAAGGACGGCGGACTGGACCTTGCTAAATCCGCGTCATTTGTCGCCGGGCATTCCCTGGGCGAATACTCGGCCTTGGCGGCGGCCGGGTGTTTCAGCCTCGCCGATACGGCCAGATTGCTGAAAACCCGGGGCCGCGCCATGCAGGAAGCCGTGCCGGTCGGACAAGGGGCCATGGCAGCCCTCATGGGGATGGAACTGGCCGATGCCCAGGCCATCGCCGCGGAAGCCGCAGGCGACGAAGTCTGCGCCGCCGGTAACGACAACGCCCCCGGTCAGGTGGTTATTTCGGGGTCTGTGGCGGCTGTCGAGCGGGCCTGTGAAATTGCCAAGGCCAAGGGCGCCAAGCGGGCCATCATGTTGCCGGTCAGCGCGCCTTTCCACTGTGCATTAATGGCCCCCGCCGCTGATGCCATGGCCGAGGCACTGGCCATTGTTCCGATGCAGCCGCCGGTGTTGCCGCTTGTCGCCAATATCACCGCCGGGGCGGTCACCGACCCGGTAGAAATACGCTCCTTGTTGGTCGAACAAGTCACCGGCATGGTGCGTTGGCGTGAAAGTGTGCTTTATTTGAAGGCCGAGGGGGTCGATACCCTTATCGAAGCCGGTGCCGGAAAAGTGCTCAGCGGCATGGCCCGGCGCATTGACGCTGATCTGACCGGGACAGCCGTCGGCACGCCGGAAGCGATTGAGGAATTCTTGAAAGAGCTTTGAAGGTGACGGAATGTTTGATTTAAGCGGTAAATGCGCCCTGATCACCGGGGCGTCCGGCGGCATCGGCGGCGCCATTGCTCGCAGCTTTCATGCCCAGGGCGCGCATGTCGGACTTTCCGGCACGCGCGAAGATGCGTTGAAGGCGTTGGCCAAAGAATTAGGCGACGGGGCTTTTTCGCTGCCGTCGGATCTGGCTTCTGAAAAAGGTGCCGAGACCCTTATCCAGGATGCCGTCGCCGCCATGGAAGGCATTGATATTCTGGTCAATAACGCCGGCCTTACCCGCGACCAACTGGCCATGCGGATGTCCGACGAAGATTGGCAACAGGTTTTGGATGTTAACCTGACGGCGGCTTTTCGGTTGTCCAGGGGATGTCTCAAGGGAATGATGAAAAAACGCTGGGGCCGCATTATCTCCATCACGTCCGTGGTCGGCGTTACCGGTAATCCGGGCCAGGCCAATTATGCCGCTTCCAAGGCGGCGATTATCGGCATGTCGAAATCCCTGGCCCAGGAAGTGGCATCGCGCAACATCACCATCAATTGCGTGGCGCCCGGGTTCATATTGACGCCCATGACCGAGGGGTTGAGCGACGATCAAAAGGATGCCCTGACGGGGCGAATCCCTGCCAAGCGGTTCGGAACGCCTGAAGATGTCGCCGGCAGTTGCGTTTTTCTGGCCAGCGAGGAAGCCTCCTACGTCACCGGCCAAACCTTGCATGTCAACGGTGGAATGGCGATGATATAAGCCGGTATTTAGGCCGGGCTTCGGCCTCCTTGGGAGACCGCTGGTCAAGCTAAAAAAAGTGTGTTACGTAGCCCCTCAATTCGGTCGTCGAATGACTGTTTAGCCCATTTCAAGGAATGATCTTAGAAGGGGGGCCTTATAAGGGACAGGGCACCCGAAAAGATGCTTTTCTAGACAAAAACAAGTTAAGGAAAAAATGACTATGAGTGACGTTGCTGATCGCGTGAAAAAGATCGTCTTGGAGCACCTGGGTGTCGAGGAATCCAAGGTGGTCGAAAATGCTAGCTTTATCGACGATCTGGGGGCCGATAGCCTGGATACAGTTGAATTGGTTATGGCTTTTGAAGAAGAATTCGGTTGCGAAATTCCCGACGAAGCCGCCGAAACGATTTTGACCATCAAAGACGCAATTACCTTCATCGAAAAACAAAGCTCTTAAAGGTTTGAACGGCTAAAGGGCGAATTGCTCCGGCGCCTGATTATTACCTAAGGTGTTCTTGTTGAGTTTTTTAGGCGAGATACCATGAGACGTGTTGTTGTAACCGGCATGGGCCTTGTCACCTCGTTGGGTTGTGGGGTGAAGGTCAACTGGGATGGGCTGCTTGCCGGAAAATCCGGCATCGGCGCCATTCAGTCATTCGATGTCGGCGATTTGACCGCCAAGATCGCCGGCCAGGTGCCGACAGGCGAAACCGCCGACGGCCATTTCAACGCCGAAGATTGGCTCGACTCCAAACAAATCAGGCGCATGGACGATTTTATCGTCTATGGATTGACGGCCGCCATCCAGGCGGTCACGGATTCCGGCTGGATGCCGGAAAACGAAGAAGATCAATGTCGCACCGGGGTTATGATCGGATCGGGCATCGGCGGGCTCCATGAAATCGCCAAGAACGCCGTCATGGTCGAAAGCGGAATGACAAGGCGCGTCAGCCCGTTCTTTATCCCGGCCTGCCTGATCAATCTTGTATCGGGGCATGTTTCCATCAAATACGGGTTCAAAGGCCCCAACCATTCCGCCGTCACGGCGTGTTCTACGGGCGCGCATGCGATCGGCGACGCGGCCAGGATCATTATGTGGGATGATGCCGACGTGATGGTTGCCGGTGGCGCCGAGGCCGCCGTTTGCCGGTTGGGCGTTGCCGGTTTTTGCGCCGCCCGGGCGCTTTCGACGAAATTCAACGATACCCCGGAGAAAGCTTCGCGTCCCTGGGACAAGGACCGCGACGGTTTTGTCATGGGCGATGGTTCCGGCGTCGTCGTGTTGGAAGAATTGGAACACGCGAAAGCTCGCGGCGCCAATATCCTGGCGGAAGTCGTTGGTTACGGCATGTCCGGCGACGCCCACCACATTACCGCCCCCGCCGAAGACGGCAACGGCGCCAGCCGATGCATGCAAGCGGCCTTGAAAAGGGCGGGCGCGAACCCCGAAGACATCGATTATATCAATGCCCATGGCACCTCGACGCCGCTGGGCGACGAAATTGAATACAAAGCCGTGCAACGGGTCTTCGGCGACGCCGCCAAGAAATTATCCATGTCATCGACGAAATCGGCGATCGGCCATCTTTTAGGTGCAGCCGGCGCGGTGGAGGCGATTTTTTCCATCCTCGCCATGCGCGATGGGGTTGTGCCGCCGACGCTCAACCTGGACAACCCGTCCGTCGATGGAGGTATCGACCTGGTTCCCCACGTTGCCAAGGAACTGCCGGTCAAGATGGCGTTGTCTAATTCCTTCGGTTTTGGCGGCACCAATGCCTCGCTTGTTTTCAAGGCGATGGACTGACGTTAAGTTGGCCCTATGGCCCGCTTCGTAATAATACTCGCATCCCTTCTGACCTTTTTGACCATGGCCCTCTGTGGCGCCGGGTGGTGGGGGTATTCCCTGTACAAGAAACCGGGGCCGGCGACACAAGAAGTGACCGTTGTCATTAAACGCGGCCAAGGCACCAATGAAATCGCCCGAGATTTGCACAAAGCAGGGGTTTTGGAATCGCCGTTGGTGTTTCGCATCGCCGCTCGGATCTGGGCCGGCAAAACTCCTATTAAAGCGGGCGAATTTTCCTTTGCGCCTAAGATAACGCCCGAAGGGGTGCTTCGCCATTTGCAAAGCGGCAAGACCGTGGTCCGCCGCGTGACTTTTGCCGAGGGCCTGACGACGGGGGAAATCATTTCCCAATTGGCCGAGGCCGAGGGTTTAATCGGGCTCGTCCGGCCGGTCCCCGAGGAAGGAGTCCTGCTGCCGGAAACCTATCATTATTCTTTCGGGGACAAGCGTCAGGATATCATCCGGCGGATGTCCGGTGCCATGGACGACCTACTGGCCAAGCTGTGGCGCCAGCGGGCGCCGGGCCTACCCCTAAAAACCGCCGAAGAAGCGCTGATCCTAGCCTCCATCGTTGAAAAAGAAACCGGCCTTCCGGTCGAGCGCCCCCATATCGCCGCAGTTTTCCTCAACCGGCTTAACAAGGGCATGCGTTTACAGTCCGACCCGACGGTGGCTTATGGCTTGAACGGGGGAGGGGTTTTAGGCCGGTCCCTGACCCGCACCGATTTGAAGACGCCGTCGCCTTTTAACACCTACCTGATTGACGGCTTGCCGCCGTCACCGATCAGCAATCCGGGCAGCGCGTCCCTGGAAGCGGTTCTCATGCCCGCCCAGGCGCAAGATTTGTATTTCGTCGCCGACGGCACCGGCGGGCATGTCTTCGCCAAAACCTTGAAAGAGCACAACCGCAACGTTGCCCGGTGGCGAAAAATCAGAAAGTAAGGTGCGATCAGTCCTTTTTCGGAATCAACCTGTATAGCCGGTCGGTCAGCCCCGGCGGCAGGCAGCCGAGGAACCACGCCGCCCAATACATCGGCCAGGGAAACCCGAAACAGGCCTTGTTGCGTTCCAGGCCATTGCGGATTTTCCGGGCCGCCTTGTCGGCGTCCATGATGAAGGGCATGGGATAGATGTTGCCGTCGGTCATGCGGGTGCGCACGAACCCCGGACAAACCACCGACACCTTAATGCCGTCATCGGCCAACCAACCGCGCAAAGCCTCGCCATAGGTCTTCACCGCCGACTTGCTGGCGGAATAGGCGGGCGCACCGGGCAGGCCCCGGAAAGCGGCGACGGAGCTGATAATGGCGATTTGTCCCCGCCCGCGTTTACGCATCGGGCCGATTACCGGCCATACGGTATTCAGTACACCCGCCAAATTAACGGCAAAAATATCCCGCGCCTGGGCTTCGTTTTCTCCCCGGCCGCCGGAACCCGACGATGTCCCGGCGTTGGCGATGACCAGATCAATGGGATGGACAGCGTCGATTTTGCCGATCCAACGGGCCATGGCGTCCCGGTCGGCGACATCAACGATGTCGGCCATGACCTCGGCGCCAAAGGACCGGCAGGCTTCGGCAACGGCGTTCAGGCGTTTAACGTTTCGCCCCATCAGCGCCAAAAATAGGCCCGGTTCGGCGTAATTCCTGGCCAATGCTTCACCGATGCCGCTGGACGCGCCGGTGATAAGGATGGCCTTCGGGGGCGAAAGGTTGGACATGATATTTCGGGTTATAAGGCGCTTTCAGCCTTGTGGCGAGTTGTTCCGGTTGTTGCCATCCCCCGGCTGCGGTTAAACTCCCCCCACTGATAAAGGAGAGCGCGTGACCATTTCATCGATGACAGGTTTTGCCCGCCAGGAAGGAAGCAAGGATTCCCGGTCCTGGGTATGGGAAATAAAAAGCGTCAACGCCAAGGGGCTCGATGTCCGTTGCCGGTTGGGCGGCGGGTTCGAGCATCTGGAGCAACTGGCCCGGGACCTGGCCAAGAAAAAATTTTCCCGAGGCAACCTTTCGGTGTCGTTGATCGTCGTTCGCGATAAGAGTGACGCTGCCTTCAGGGTCAACCATGTTGTTCTGGGGGAACTGTTGGCGACCTTGCCGGAAATACAAAAACAAATTCCGGAAATGGGTCCGCCCAGCATAGACGGCCTGTTGGCGCTTCGCGGTGTTATCGAGCCCTTGGAAGAAGATCCGACCGAAGAAGATCAAGAGGCCCTGGACAAGGCGGTCTTGGATGACCTGAGCATCGCCTTGGAAGCCTTGGCCGACATGCGGAATGAAGAAGGCGCCAGACTGTCCGAAATTATGGAAGCCTTTCTTAACGAAATCGCCCGGCTTTGCGGGGCCGCCGAAAAGCTAGCCGCCGCCCAACCCGCCGCCATCAAAGCGCGGTTGGAAATGCAAATTCAAACATTGCTGGATGGCTCGCCGCCCGTCGCCGAAGACCGGCTGGCCCAGGAAGTGGCGCTTCTGGTCAGCAAGGCCGATCTGCGCGAAGAGTTGGATCGCCTAAAGGCGCACCAGGAAGCGGCGAGTGGCTTGTTGGCTGAAGAGGGTTCCGTCGGTCGCAAGCTGGATTTCCTGTGTCAGGAATTCAACCGCGAAGCCAATACGCTTTGTTCCAAGTCGCAAGATGTGGAACTGACCCGCATCGGTCTTGATTTGAAGGCCGTCATCGAACAATTTCGCGAGCAGGTACAGAACATTGAGTAACGTCGACATTTCAAAACGCGGCCTGATGCTGGTTCTATCGTCGCCGTCGGGCGCTGGTAAATCGACGATTTCCAAGGAATTGTTGAAACGCGACACCGGCATTTCGATGTCTATTTCGGCGACGACCCGGCCGATGCGCCCCGGCGAGACCGAAGGCGTCGAATATTATTTTGTCGATCAGAAAAAATTCGATGCCATGGTCAAGGGTGGGGATTTTTTGGAACACGCCACGGTTTTCGAGAATTCTTACGGCACGCCCAAGGCGCCGGTTGAAAAGATACTCGGCAGCGGGCGGGATGTTCTTTTCGACGTCGATTGGCAAGGCGCCCAGCAATTGGCACAAAATGCCCGCGACGATTTGGTTAGCGTTTTTATCCTGCCGCCGTCGATCGAAGAATTGGAAAGGCGCCTGCATGGTCGCGCCCAGGATTCCGACGAGGTCGTCAAAAAACGCATGGCCAAGGCGACCTCGGAAATGAGTCATTGGGACGGATACGACTACATCATCATTAACGAAGATGTGGAAACCAGCGTTTCGCAGGTCGAAGCTATTCTTGTTGCCGAACGTCTCAAAAGGGAACGCCAGGCGGGTCTCGTGGATTTCGTCCGTGGAATGGGCGTCAGCCAGTAACCGCGCTTATTTAGCCGCCGGCGCGGGCAATCGCGCAGAACTGTTCGACGGATAATTCTTCGGCCCGCGCCGTCGGGTCGATGCCTAAGGCTCCAAAATCAAGGTTAAAGGATTTAAGGCTGGACCGCAGCATCTTGCGGCGCTGTCCGAACGCGGCGGCGGTGACGGATTCCAATGTTTCCCAATCGGCGAGGGCCAAGGGGGCAGGGCGGGGATGGAGCGAGACCACGCTTGAAGCGACCTTGGGCGGCGGCGTGAAGGCTTTTTGCGAGACATTGAATTCAAGGCGCACATCGGTCAGCCATTGGGTGATGACCGACAATCGCCCGTAGGTCTTGTTTCCTGGTTTTGCCGCCAAGCGTTCCGCCACTTCTTTCTGGAACATCAAGGTCAGGCTTTCAAAATCATTTATCTGGCGAAGCCATCCCAACAACAGCGGAGTGGCGATGTTATAGGGCAGGTTGGCGATGATGCGCCTGGGCGGCGGCGCAAGGGAGGCGATATCCATCTCCAAGGCATCGGCTTCGATAATTTGCAATCTATCGGGATAGGCATCGGATAATTCCGCCAATGCTTCGACGCAACGGCTGTCCCGTTCGACGGCGACAACCTTGGTGGCGCCTGAGTCCAACAACGCTCGCGTCAGGCCGCCCGGGCCGGGGCCGATTTCGATGACATTAATGCCATCCAAGTTACCCGCCGTTCGTGCGATGCGATCACAGAGATTGAGGTCGAGCAGGAAATGCTGACCTAGCGATCTCCGCGCCCCTAAATTATGCCGCTTAATAACGTCTCGAAGGGGCGGTAGGTCAACGGGCATCGCTTAAGCCGCTTGGGCGGCGGCTCGATTGTGAACCATTGCCGCCGCCATTTTAAGCGCTGCGATCAGACTGGATTCATCGGCCTTGCCCTGGCCTGCGATGTCAAAGGCTGTCCCGTGATCGGGCGATGTGCGAACGAAGGGCAACCCCAACGTCACGTTGACGGCGTCATCGAAGGCAATGGCCTTTATGGGGATCAGGGCCTGGTCATGGTACATGCAGATCGCCGCGTCATAGGTTTTGCGCATTCCCGGTGTAAACAGCGCATCGGGCGGCACCGGGCCAAAGGCATCGATGCCTGCTTCCTTCAAGGCCTCGATGGCGGGGGCAATGATCTGCGTTTCTTCCGACCCCATGGCGTCGTTTTCTCCGGCATGGGGGTTGAGCCCGGCAACGGCTAGCCGCGGCCGGGTAATGCCGAAATCTTGGCCGAGGGCCGCCGCCGTTACCAAACCGGCATGGGTGATGGAACCGGTATTCAACTGTGCCAGGGCATCGGCCAGGCTTACATGCACCGTGACGGGCACAACCCGAAGGTCTGGGGATGCCAGCATCATCACCGGGGCGGTGTCGATTTCGGCCAAAGCGGCCAGATATTCGGTGTGGCCGGGAAACCGAAAGCCCCCTGCGTACAGCGTGCCCTTGTGTATGGGGTTGGTGACCAGGGCCAGAGCTTGGCCGGAAGTCACCAGCCGGACGGCGGTCTCGATAGCGCCCTTAACGGTATCGGCGTTGGCTGGGTCGGGATGGCCAGGGACGACGTCGACAGGCAAGGGAGTTTCCAAAACAGGCAGCGCCGATGCAAAAACAGCCGCCGCCTCAGTAGGGGAGCCGATGGCGCGAACAGGCGTATCAAGGTTCAGCGTAGAGGCTATTTTTTCGAGACGGCCGGGGTCATCAATAACAAAAAAGGGGGGAATTTCATGGTCCCGTTTGGCCCATGCCTTCAGGGCTATTTCGCCGCCGATGCCTGCGGGCTCTCCCATGGTTAACGCTATAAGGCCAGCCCCGCCGGCCCGTCCAACGGTGGTTAGGGTCATAACCTGATGTCCACAAAGGCGGCTCGCCGCAAATCCCGCAAATGCTGACGGGCGGAGAGACCCAGCCGTTCGTTTATCAGCTTGTTGGCGATTCTTTCACGTAGTGCGGTTTCGCCCAAATCGGGTTTTTTTGTTTCTGTCCGCTTGCAGACCATCAGGACGACAACGCCATCCGCCGTCCGCAGGGGGGGGCTGGCTTTCAGTATCGGCAACCCGCGAATTAGGTTTCTTTGCTGTGGTGCCAAGGCGCTGGTCTTGATATCGCCGAGGTTACCCGAGAGAGGGGCCTTAAAATCCTTGCCGAACTTTTCCATGTCCTGGCAGCTTTTCACCCGTTTGCCGAGAATCTTCGCCGCCTCCATAGAATCGGCGACTTGCGCTGGGCTAGCGTCTTTTGGCAGTTGCAGGAAAAATTGTTGAATATTGACCAGGGGTGAATTTTCTTCGCTGCCTGAAAGTCCTTTGGCAATCCGCTTCTCTTGGAGAAACAGAATGTAATATCCTTCCTCGGTGCGGGTTGGTATTGAAATTTGGCCGGGTTGAAGGCCGGCAAGGACATTATCCAGTTTTCCACCTAATTGACCGATTCGGTTCCAGCCAAGATCCCCGCCTTTTTCGGCGGTGGGGCTTTTGGAAAAATTCCGAGCAAGCGCCCGAAAGCTGGAAGCGGATTTAGCCTGTTGGATTAATCGGTGCCCAAGGGAGAGAATTTCCTGATCCCTTTTTTGATTGTCTATGGGTAAAAAAATTTCAAGAACCCTGTATTCCGGCTTTCCCGCATTGTTTTTGATATCGGCAAGAATTTCGTCGATTTCCTCTTCACTGATTTGAATGCCTGCTCCGAAACGACTGTTAATTAACTTCTGCCAAGCAATATCAGCCTCAATTTTATTACTTAAGGTGGCTATAGTTATGCCTCTTCTGGCCAATAAATCTTTCAAAGCGCCAACTTTCTGGCCATTTCGTTTTTCCATATTGCGGAAAGTATTTTCAATTTCGCTTTCCGTTATAGGAATTTTAAGTCTGGCAGCTTCCTGACGTTTCAACTCGTCGTCAATTAACGTGCGCAAGACCTGGGGCGCTAGTCTTTGGCGTGTTTCGTTATTTTGGGGGAGCCCTGAAAAATTGATAACAAGGCTTAGGCGCATGTTCAGGTCATAAATGGAAATAATTTCGTCGTTGACCACGGCCGCTATTCCCAGCGTTTCCTGAGCTTTGGTGTTGCTCACGAAAGCCGATAAAGCCAGCAATAGGACACACGCAAAAAACTTTTTCATGGCGCGGCTTCTAATCGTTCAAGGATGGCTTGGTAGAACAAGGATATCATAATGCTGCCTGGGTGTAACGGGGCCTTATTCCACATTCTTTGGGGAGAGGGGCTAAGAATTAATTTTGGAAAACATCGGTCCTGAATTCACCCAGGGTTTTGAGGACGACGTTGAAGTAAATTTGGTCCGTTGGTTCAAGGTCGCGATCCTCGAAAAAGGTGCGCGACAAATTTGTCGAAAAAACAACGCATTCATTTTCGTAAATAAGATTTCCACCCACCCTTCGCGTTTCTCCGGCGGCAAGGTCCGTTAAGCCGGAAAGTCCGGCCCGCCAATGCCGGTTTAATTGCGAAGTGGCGCCGTATGTAATTTCTTCGCGTCCGGCGAATTCACTTTCTTGTTGGCGTTCCAGAAAGGTGTAATTCGCCCGGACTCTGAAGAAGGGAACGCCGGCGGAAAACGCCACTTCGTTTCTCTTCGGTGTAAAATTGTCACTTGAAAAACGAGTCCTGTAGTTAATATTCAAGTGCGGTCCAGGAGAGATATCTACCCGTCCCACCAAGTCAGAAAATTTTTCCTCGACACCTGAACCCGTCGCAAATGTATCGTCGGTTTTGGGGCGGAAGGATTGGCCAAGAAAAAACGAGCTGCTTCCGCCCTCTTTTCCATATACGCCCCATTTTAGACCATAGCTAATTCGAGGGCCCGCTTCGACTTTATCGAGGCCGGAAAACTTATTGGCGCTGAAAAGGTTGGTGTCGTCGAATTCAAACTCGGCGCTGTCTTCGTTGGGGATATCATCCGGATTGCCGCCGTATGGCGTGTAAACAGCGGAAACCACCGGTTCGATCGTCTGGCTTACGTTTTTCCCGGTTTTGATAAAAGGGTAACGCCAATCGAGTTTGGCTTGGGGGATAAGCCGGCCACTGAATCCGGAAAAGTTCGATTTTCCATCCCGTTCCAAATTGTTGACATGGTAAAAGTCGCCATTAAGATTTAAGGACAATTTGTAGACATCCCCCAAAGGTCCCATGAACGGTAATTGCCAGCCCGGCTTGAGAGATAAGCGGCGAGTGTCGCTACCGTCGCTTCGGGTCAAAGATAGGAAATTTACGTCAAGCAAGGTCTGTCCGCCGAAACGGTCGGGTTCACCGACGTGGTTGTAATCGATCAGGGGCAAAACCAAAGGCTCAAGTTCAGGGTCGTCTGACGCTTGTAGCCCCTGGAAGGCGTACCCATTGGCGGCAAAGTAATTGCGTTTGCGAAATCCCTCGGCAAACAGCCTACTGTTGAGGGTTTGCCCGTTTCCTGAACCGTCGTAGCCGGCCCCTATTCCGTAACGGCGCAGGTACGTATCGTCGCTGGCCCGGTTTAAATCCAAACCCCAACGCCATGTGTTGTTGATGTCGAAGCGGGCTTCACTGAAAATATGCCCTCGGATATCTTCCTCGCTGTCCCCGCCGATCAAACTCCCCGTTAATTTCAAAGTACCGTTTTTAAATAAATGCCGGTATTCGGTTATAGCTCCTGAACCTTTATTGCCGGTGTACAAGGCAGTGACGGTCGCGTCCGATTGAGGGGAAATATTGAAGTAATACGGGACCTTGGCGACAAAACCCAAATCAGATGATCCACCGAAAGACGGCACCAAAAGTCCGGTCTTGCGTTTGACCGTTGGGTCAGGGTGAGAAAAATAAGGGGTATAGGCGACCGGGACTCCAAGGACTTCCAACCAGGCATCCCGGTACTCGATGGTTTTTTGTGCTTTGTCGTGAATAATTTTTACGCTCTTGATCTGCCAAAGCGGTGGGCTCGACGGGTCGTCGGGACATAAATTACAGGGCGAATAAACCCCTTTGCGCATTTCCGTGATTCTGCCTGCGGAATGCCGGGCGCCGGATGCGGCAATGCGCGACCGATCGGTAAGGATAATGCCGATGCTTTCTATGACCGCGTCCCTAAGATCCCCTGAAACTTCCATTCGGTCGCCGAAAACCCGTTCTCCCCCCGGTTCGGTCAAATGAATGTTGCCAAGCGCCGTAACCACATCGGTCTTTTGATTATAGGTGACCGTGTCAGCAATGAGTTTGCGGGGGCCATTTATAATTTCGACGTTGCCGCTGGCCGTTATGACGCCTTTATCCTGGTCAAAGCTCATTTGGTCGGCACTTAGATGGACGGGCAATTCGGGATTGATTGCGCCCGTGCGTGACCGTGGTTTCTGCCTCAGTTCTTTTTCAGGCTCTTGGGTGCCGGAATCCAATAAAGGGTTTCTAGGCTCTACTGCCGTGCCAATTGTTTCCGTTGCCGGGTCTTGGAGGGGTGCCGGTATAGGTTTGGCTTCTTTCTCGGAACCATAGGGGCCTGGATACCAAAGGGTTCCCAGGGGTTTATTGTATGGAAGGGGTGGAATTTCGGGAGCGGGGCCGGGCTCGGCAAAGGGTGTCGGTTGTGGTGTCGTGGGGTTTCCCTTGGCATCGAAAACGCCGGGGTACCAAAGCGTCCCCAACGGTTTTTCAGGGCTGGGTCCACCGACAGGTTGTTCCACCGGGAATCCCACCGATGCTGGAGGCGCATAGGATGGGATTTGGGATTGAGGAGTCGCCAACGGGCTGGGCTGAGGCTGAGGGCCACGCGCCTCGGTTGGCGGGGTTTCCTTATAAGGCCCGGGATACCATAAGGTGCCAAGCGGTTTCCCGGACTCCGGGATGCCGACGCCGGAAGTCGCCGCCTGGGCCAATGAATAGGGAATACCCGCCGCCAACAGGCTGAAAAAAACGGTTAAATATCCCAGGGGGAGGCGCATGATGGGCTATCCATCTTCCAGATGAAGAAGTGTCGCCAATCCCAAAAGGGTTGCGACCCCGGATGGAGTCCAAGCCGCCATAACAACCGGAATACTGTCCGAAAGGCCTAAGGCAAAGACAATGTCAGAGAAAAAATACAGAACAAAGCCCGTTAAAACACCCCCGGATATGACAAACGTCGTACTGCCCCGTCTTGAGTGGCGAAGCGTAAATGACGCTGCAATCAGAACCATCGCGCACATAAGGATAGGGGCTGCCAACAACGTGTGAAGGTAAAGCCGGTGTCTAATCGCCGAAAATCCGGAATTTTCCAAAGTGTTGATAAACCCGGGCAGATCCCAAAAAGACATGGTTTCAGGCGGTGCAAAGCTATCCTGGATTTTACTGAGCGTCAGGTCGGTTGCTAGCCAGTAATCTTTTTCAAACCGGGGCAAGGCTTCCGGATCAAACACCCAGGTCTTGGTCATGTGCCAAAAACCATCTTCCAAACGGGCGGTTGCCGCTTCGATGCGGCCTTTGAAGGTATCGCTGCCTTCGTAAATAAAAACGATAACGTCTCTAAGTTCCACGTCCTTGCCTGATTGCAAGATGAGATTGGAGTGAACGACTGACTGGCCGTTGGCATTGGCTTGCCTGAGCCATAACCCACCCTTGGAAATGGCCAGGAAACTGTCTTGCCCCTTAAGGTTAACCGCCTCGAGCCTCTCGAAGCGGGTCAACGTTGTAGAAGCCAACGGGGTCAAGACCATGACTTGGAATAATCCAAGGACAAAGGCGATAATGATTACTGGAAATAAAAGCTGCCAAACAGATACCCCTGCGGCTCGTGTAATGACCAACTCATGGGTTCTCGTCAGTCTCCAGAACGCTCCCATGCTGCCAAAAAGAACGGCAAAGGGAAATGCTTTCTGGCCCATATGGGGGAGTTTTAAAAACGCCATTTCCATCACCAGGGAAAAGGAGACTTCCGGCTTAGCGGCCGCTCTGCGCAATAATTCCACGGCATCGAAAAGCAGGATCAGCATGAGAAACAACGCGAATAAAATCGTGAAGCTCAACAGGAAATGCCGGCCGATGTAATAAGAAAGGGTTGTCGATAAGCGCACGGATCAGGGTTCCTATTTCGTCAAGCCGGTTGGGGGCGGGCATTGGTTTTGCGCCGCCTTTGCCACAGGACCATGAAGGCATAGCCAATGATAATGGGGAGTATGGCATTAAGGTATAGCAAGGGCATTAATTCCAGATTTTTGGCGACAAGATTACTCAAACCCAAAGAGCTTCCTTGCAAGGCGACCATGATGAAAATGGCCAGAGAAATCTGCTGAGATTGCGTACGGCGGCTGAAACTTCCGGAAATCAAACAAGCAAGCCCGACAAGGGTGAAGCCCAAAGCGGTCAACGGGGACGCCAAACGCCTATGCCCTTCGACGATAAATTTTCCGAATTCCTTGGCTTCCATGCCGTCGGAAAATTTTTCGATATTGAAAAGTTCATGTAGCTCTCTTTCCCGTGGTTCCCGGAATCGTTCGCTCACAGAACTTCGGTCAGTTGCTAAATCAAAAACATAACGGTCAAAATACAGGATTGATAATTTGTTGGTCGTTTTGTCCACGGACTGTCGGTTTCCGTTGGACATGAGAACACGGGCTCCTTCCTCGGTATTCACCATGGCCCCTTTGGAGGCCATTAAGGTAAAGGGATGAAGCTTGTCGCGCTGATCATGGACCAAAACCCCCAGCAGTTGCCCGTCCTTGGTGCGCTGGCGCACATAAACCGTAATTCCCTTGGCTACCGGGTTAAAGGCTCCTTCCTTGAGCAGGATATGGGTGTAATTGTTGCGGATGTCCCACTGTAAATCCCGGAAATTTTTATAGGACTGAGGAACAATCTGCAGGTTAAGGGCGTACCCCAAGGCGACAACAAAAAGTGCCATAATCAACGCCGGCTTTGCCAAATCAAACTGACTTTGCCCCGACGCCCGCATGACGACAAGTTCACGGTCGTTTATGAGCTTGTAATAGATAAAAACGACTACAAAAAACAGCGCGACCGGCAAGACGATTACCAGAAAATTGGGCAGCAATAACATCGTCAGATAGACGAACATCCCCCCCGTCAGCCCCCGGTTGACGATCATTTCGACGAATCGTAATGACTGCGACAACCAAATGATGCAGGTCAGAACCGTGGTCACAAGGACCATCCCTACGAACAATTGCCGCAGAACGTATTTTGTAAAGCCGTTCATGGCCGATATTTATTCTTGTTAAGTTCGGCTCAAACTGTGGGAAAAGTATTAAAAAATCAAGAATTATCGGTATTTAGGGGTTTTGGCGATGGCGGTCCGTTAATTCAACACGTCCTTGAGCTTTGGGTATAGGAATTCTCCAATGCGTTTAGATCCTGTGGGCGAGGTGTGGATATGGTCGTAAAAATCCCCGTCCTCAAAAGTGATTTCGCTGGCCAAATCGACGCAGGTGAGGCCCAATTCCCGGCACACCGACAGGGTTGCCCGGTTATATTCCATTAATCTCAGATAAGACCCCGTTGAAGGCGCCTCGGCCTCTTTTGAAGAGCGCGCGAGAATCTGGCCGTTCTCGATTTTGTAAATCCCGCTCCTTTGGGTGATGAAAATAGGTTCCGCTCTCATGTCCTCCTTAATTTTTCGGGCCAAGACACGCAGCCGGTTTTCATAGGCCTTTAACCTGCCGGGTGGAACCATCTCCGTTTTTTTATCGGTTATCAGGATGGCCGGCCGCCAGATTAGGTTCGCCGTTTTATAAGCCCCATGAATCAATCGCGTCCGTTGGGCCACGAACATCCCCCTGATTTGGCGGAAGCGGTTGTAAAGGACGCTGTTGTTCAAGAAGTAATATCGAAACCGACGCACCGGATCGGGCGATTTCATTTCATCGTAACGGGAAATTTTATCTTCGGTGACGGCCCGATCGTTTATGCCGACATAGAACAAAACATAACGTGGTTTTAGACCGGGAATATTCGGGAACCACAGGTCAATGGCGCGGATATGCCCCACCGTTGACTGGCCGTCGACGGCGGCGTTGACGATGGTCAACGGCGTGCCGGCATCGGCAAATCCCTTGCTAAGCCAATCGACCCAGGTTTCGCCATCGCTGACGTATGGCTCATTGGTGGTGCTGCCGCCCATCACCAGGACATCGATATCCGCCGGTTTGCCATATTTCCCGCGCAACCCGTGCTCGTCGCGGGTGTAGGTGACAAGACCATCCGACGGGTAAACCTCGGATACGTCGAAATGGCGTGTCGTGTTGCGTGGAATGTTGAGGACGCTGTAATCGGGCCCGAAAATCCAGCTGCCGAAAATAAGTTCCGCCACCACCAAACCGGTGAAGATAAAGCCTCCGTTGACGGCGATAATTTTCAGGGATTTTTTCATGGGCCGGCTTAAGCTGTTCTTAAATGCCGCTGTCCTGAAACCGCCCGACGGCGGCCCACCCGCGGGTAACCGTGGCCGCCAGAGATGGGGCCTGGACCAGGATTTGATCGGCGTAAAACCGCACCGACACCAATTTTCCTTGGCAAAATTCCCTATCCCCGGTGCCGGACTCCAGATCTTGTTCGACCGTTAAGCCGGCGCGCGCCATCAGCCAGCCGCCGGCAACGACACCCAAAAGCTTGAGATACGGAACGGCGCCGGCGGCGACGGCTTGGCTGTTATCGCCGTGGGTGGCGACGACCCAATCGGTGGCTTCTTCAAGGGCGTTAACCCCTTCAGCCAAGGCTTGGCGGATGGCGGCCACATCCTCATTGACGCTGGCGCCAAGGGTTTCATCAAATTCTCTCATGGTTGCGATCAGCGCCTTGGCGGTGACGCCGTCTTCGCGCGCTACCTTGCGATGGATCAAATCATTGGCCTGAATGCCGTTGGTGCCTTCGTAAATGGCGGCGATGCGGGCGTCGCGAAGGAATTGCGGTGCGCCTGATTCCTCGATGAAACCGGCGCCGCCGTGAATCTGAATACCGGTGTTGGCGACGTCGATACCGGTGTCGGAACTCCAGGCCTTGACGACAGGGGTCAGCAGGTCGACCAGCGCCTGCTTTTCCTTTCGCATCGCCTCGTCAGGGTGGCGCTTGGCGGTGTCCAGGCAGGCGGCGGCGTAATAGGCCAGCGCCCGGGTCGCTTCGGTTTGGGCGCGCATGGAAATCAGCATACGCCTGACATCCGGGTGGCGGTTGATGGCAACGGGTTCGGGGGATTTGTCCCCGATGGCCCGGCTTTGCACGCGCTCCTTTGCATAGGCGTTGGCATGTTGATAGGCGCGTTCACCGACGCCGACGCCTTCCAACCCGATGGCGAGGCGCGCGTTGTTCATCATCGTGAACATATATTCGATGCCCTTATTTTCCTCGCCGACCAGATATCCAACGGCCCCGCCGTCATCGCCATAGGACATTACGCAGGTCGGGCTGCCGTTAATTCCCAATTTGTGCTCGATGGAAACGCACCTGAGATCGTTGCGATCGCCCAGGGTGCCGTCTTCCTTGACCAGAATTTTAGGCACCACGAACAGCGACAGCCCTTTGATTCCTTCGGGGCCGTCCGGCGACCGGGCCAGCACCATGTGAATGATGTTTTCGGTGAAATCGTGTTCGCCGTGGGTGATGAAAATCTTTTGGCCGGTGATGCGGTAATGGTCACCGTCACGAACAGATTTGGTTCTGACCTGGGCCAAATCGGATCCGGCTTGCGGCTCGGTCATGTTCATGGTGCCGGTCCATTGTCCCGATATCAATTTGGCCATGTAGGTTTGTTTAAGGTCGTCCGAGCCGTGAACGGACAGAAGCTCAATCGCGGCTTGAGTCAACATCGGGCACAAGGCCAAGGACACGTTGGCGGCATTCCAAATCTCGAACGTCGCCGTCTGCAACAACCATGGCAGGCCTTGTCCCCCGTATTCGGGGTCGAAGGGAACGCCGTTCCAGCCGCCGTCGATGAAGCGCTTGTATGCATCCGGGAAACCCTTGGGCGTTCGCACGACCCCGTTTTCAAGGACGCAGCCCTCGATATCGCCGCTCCGGTTCAACGGCGCAAAGACTTCCGAGCCCAGCTTGCCCGCTTCTTCCAGGATGGCATCGACCAAATCGGGCGTCACGTCCTCGAAGCCCGGCAAGGCGGCGATGTCATCCAGGCCCGCCAGTTCGTTAATCACGAACCGCATATCCTTGATCGGCGCTTGGTAGTCGGTCATGGCTGGCCGCTCCTGGTCATTTACTGAACAGCTTCTTCAGCCCGCTGCCGGCATCACCTAAACCCTTTTCCAGGACCTTGCCGGCGTCGGAAGCCCCTTCCTGCACCGCCTTGGCGGCATCTTTGGCGCCTTTGGTTGCACCTTCCATCATCTTGTCCAGGTTGAGCGCACCGACGGCGGAGCCCGCCCCCTTGGTCATGGAGCTAATGATTTTGTTGGCGACTTCGGCGGGGCTGGCGCCCTTTTTCTTCTTGCCGATATCCTTCAGGTGGACGTTCGGCAGCGGCGTCGATAAGGATTTCCCCTGTAGAAAGGCGGCGCTGACATTGATCTGCCCGCCTCGGATGTAGAGGTTTTCAATCACCAGTTTGGGGCCTTCGCTTTCGGCCTTCGATCCACCGCCGGAAGAAAATTTCTTGGCATAAGCGTCGACGTTTTTCTTAATGGCGTCGATGTTAGAGCCGCCACTCCCGACTTCGTAGGTCACTTGCGGTTTGGAAATGGTGATTTCCTTGATGACGATGGGGTCCTTGCCGATGGACCCGGTATCCAGGGTCACCGAGATGCTGCCCAATTCGAAGGAACTGGGCGTCTTGAAGCCCTTGGGGTTGCCCACCGTCAGGCCGCTGAGGGAACCGGATCCGGATTGAAGTGAAATTTCCACTTTGCTCAGGCTGACCCGCGCCAGCGTCGCTTCGCCGCCGACCCGTTCGACGGCCTCCTTGATCAGGGAGTCGAGGTTGGAGAGCAAGAAAAAGGCGACCCCGGCGATAACGGCGACAACGCCGAGCCCGCCAAAAATAAGACCACGTTTCATTTTATTTCTTCCTTCCATTCTTTCGTTCAGGATCGTTTAACAGGGGAGATCACGCCCAATCAACACCAATCGCCCGGCGCTGTCCAGGGCGTGAAAGACAGAGTGAAAAGGAGACGTTACGGCCTCGGTGCCAGCCGGCCCCCGGTTGCCTTCCAGCCCTCGATGCCGCCTTCCAGATAGCGCGCCTCGATGCCGAGATCGCGAAGGGCCGCCGCCGCGCCCTGGCTGACTTCATGGCCGTGGACGCAGTAGCAGATAACAGGGCCACCGTTGGCCAATTTGGGGCCCCATTCTTCGAACATCCCCGGGTCGCGCCAAGTCGCCCCGGGGATGACGACGGTGTCTTCGTCATAGGCCGGCTTCTTGCGGACATCGAGAATGGTGATGTCGCTCAGGTCAGCCAGTTCCTTAGGCGTAATGGATGTTTGCATGATGCGGTTTCCCTTTACTCAAAATACAAGGACTCGGGCGAGCCCAAAAACGGCGCCGATGACGACCAGCCATGGCACCGAGATCCGCCCCGACGCCAGCAATCCGAACGCCACGGCGCCGGCGGCGACGGCTGTCCAGTCGACGGCGCCGCCGGGAATAAGCACGGCCTGCCCTAAGAACACGGTCAGATTAAGAATGACGCCGACGACGGCTGCAGTGATCGCCTCGAGCGCGTTTTTCGCCCAAGCCAAGGTCTGAAGGCGCTCGACGAATGGTGCGCCGGCGATGATGAACAGAAACGACGGTAGGAAGGTGACATAGGTCGTCAAAAGCGCCGCGATAAACCCGGCGGCTTGCGGTGATAATCCCTCAGCACTTCCGTTCCAGCCTCCGAAATAACCGACATACGTGGTCACCAGGATCAGCGGTCCCGGTGTCGTTTCCGCCAGCGCCAGGCCGTTAATCATCTCACCCGGCGTCATCCAGCCATAAACGTTAACACCGGCATCGGCGATATAGGGCAGCACCGCATAGGCGCCGCCGAAGGTGACGAATGCGGCGGTGGTAAACAACCGCGCCACGTCGGCGAAGGGCTGGGACCCCAATAATAGGACGACGGCGATGACCGGAAGCGCCCACAGGACTGCGAATACAACGATGATTTTGGCCAATCGCCTTAACTCACCGCCGGCGCTCCGCGTCTTGGTGGTTGCTTCGGGAACCCAGTCATGACCGTGGCCGCCGGTGGAAAACCGGATCGACGGAATCCGGGCGGCAGCGATACCGATAACACCGGCGCCGAGGACAACGGCGGGGAACGGAACGCCCAGAAAATAAAGGGCAACGAAGGCGGCGACCGCCATGATGACCCCGGCCATGGTGTTGCATGTGCGCCGCCCGATCCGCCACAGCGCCTGCAGGACTATGGCCATCACCACCGGTTTGATGCCGAGGAAGGCCGCCTTGATCAGTGTGTTATCGCCATGCGCCGCCGCCATCCAGGCCAGAAACACGATCAGGAAAACGCCGGGGACAACAAAGGCGGTGCCGGCGACAATGGCGCCTTTGACGCCGTGCAACCGCCAACCGATGTAAGCGGCGAGCTGCTGGGCCTCAGGCCCCGGCAACAACATGCAGTAATTGAGCCCGCGCAGGAACGCGCCCTGATCGATCCAGCGCCGCTTATCGACGCATTCGGTTTGCATGATGGCGATCTGGCCGGCCGGTCCGCCGAAACTGATAAAGCCGAGTTTAATCCAGAACCGTGCGGCGTCTGCAAAAGATACGTGTTGCTGTTTGGAATTATTTTCTTCGCCCACGTCTACCCCTCCTTTCCACGGCCCGTCGGGGGCCGGTGAATAAAAGGGCAGAACTTGGACGGCGTTTTCACGTGGCCGCCTTGGCGTTGCCGGGCGTCTGCCACGGGCCCGACAGGAAAATCATACAAAAAAACATGGCGCGTGGGCAAGTGAAATGCCGACACGCTTATGCAGCGGGCGGGGGTTGTTCGCGGCTAAAGACCCAGGTCGCGTCGTCGGATAAATTCGGCTGGAAAGCATAACCGCCGTCGGTAAAAGATTTCAATTTTTCCGGCGCCTCGATCCGGTTCTTGATGATGTAGCGCGCCATGGCGCCGCGCGCCCGCTTGGCGAACATGCCTAAAACCTTAGCGACGCCGTCTTTGACTTCCTTGAAGACCGGCGTAATCACCGCCCCCGTCAAGCCGTCTACGTGGACCGCCTTGAAATATTCGTTTGAGGCCAGGTTGATGACACTGGGATCGGTTTGCTTGGCTATGCCCTGGTTAATCGCATCCGTTAAGCGGCCATCCCAGAACCCGTATAGGTTCTCGCCCCGTGGCGGCTGGAATTTGGCCCCCATTTCCAGCCGATAGGGTTGAATCAGGTCAAGCGGCCTCAGCAACCCGTACAAGCCGGACAGAATGCGCAGGTGATCCTGGGCGAAATCCATGTCTTTTTTGTTCAAGGTCTTGGCGTCGAGCCCGATGTAGGTGTCGCCGTTGAACACATGCGCCGCCTGCTTGGCGTTGGCCAGCGTGAAGGGCGTGGAGAAGGCTTTGAAGCGCTCAAAGTTAAGGTCCGCCAACTTGTCCGAAAGTTTCATGGTTTGGGCCAAGTCGCGTCGGGTGAGGCGGCGCGCACTCGCCACCAGGATTTCCGTTTCGTCCAGAAATTCCGGTTGGGTGAATTTGTCCGATTGCGGTTCTGTTTCGAAATCCAGCTTCTTGGCGGGGGAGATTACGGTAAGCATTTTGTTAGGGGTCCGTCTTGATGAAGGGGCTGCATGTCTCTTAAAAATAGATACTAATGTGTCCATCTAAAAGGGGTTTTAGCGATGATTGCCGTCTATGGCCTGAAAAACTGCGATACCTGCCGCAAGGCCCTAAAATGGCTGGCTGGGAAAAACCTCGAACATCGTTTCCATGATTTCCGAAAACATGGGATCGACGCCAAGGCCATTGAAAAGTGGGCTGACGCCGTCGGCTGGGAAACGCTGTTAAACAAACGCGGCACCACCTGGCGCGGGCTGGCCGACAGCGAAAAGGACGGGGTAGGCCCATCAAACGCGGCGGCCCTAATGGCGGCGCATCCGGCATTGATCAAGCGCCCGGTGTTCGAAGTCTCGGGCCGCATCATCGTCGGTTTCAAGGATGAACAGAAAAATCTTCTAAGCGGCGGCTAGGCAGCGACAATCCTTCCATCCTTCCCCGTCATTCCCGCTTTCCCCGTCATTCCCGCTTTCGCGGGAATGACGTAAAAGGCGGCCAGCTCACCCGAAAAACCAGAACAATCCCCAAACCACTCCCGCCAGCAAGGCAACGAAGCCAATCACCGCGGCGCTCACGACAACGGTCGCCCCCGTGATATCTTCGCCCTCTCTCAAGCTTTTCTCTCCCTCAAGTTGCCTTGAATGCGCCCGGCCTTTGAAAATGGGTGCCGTTTATGGGCTTACAATACTTTTCCCGGGTTCATGATGCCCTTGGGGTCGATGGCGTTTTTGATGGACCTCATCAAATCCAGTTCGGTTTCAGACTTGTAACGCACGAGGTCGTCTCTCTTTAGCGTGCCGATGCCGTGCTCGGCGCTGAAACTGCCGCCAAGATCGTTGACCAAATCGTGGACCAGCCGGTTAAAGCGTTCCCATTCGGCCAGGAAGGCTTGTCCATCCATGCCGACGGGCTGGCTCAAATTAAAGTGGATGTTGCCGTCGCCCAGGTGGCCGAAGGCGCAGACACGTATTCCAGCCATTTTATTTTCGACCAGCTTGCAAGCCTTGGATAGGAATTCCGGCACCTTGGACACCGGCACCGATACATCGTGTTTTATGCTGGCCCCGGCCAGGGGCTGAGCCTCTGGGATGGCTTCGCGGAGTCGCCACAACGCTTGCGCCTGGGCGTCGCTGGCGGCGATGACGGCGTCTTCGATGACGCCTTCTTCCAGGGCCGCGCCCAACACGTCTTCCATAACGTCCGCACCGACGCCGGAAAGCTCGATCAAGACGTAGCAGCCATGGGGGCCGGGGGGGCCGGTAAAAGGATCGGAAACGCCCTCGACATGGGCGCAGGCCAGCTCGACGCTTTGGCGGTTGATGTATTCAAACGCCGTCAGTGCATCGCCGGCTTTCCCTTGGGCAAGTTGGAACAGCGCCAGGGCCTGCTCCGCCCCGGCCATCGCGGCTACTGCGGTCTGGCGTTGATGGGGCAGGGGAAACAACTTCAAGACGGCGGCGGTAATCACCCCCAGCGTTCCCTCGGCGCCGATGAATAGATTTTTCAAATCATATCCGGTGTTGTCCTTGCGCAAGCCCCGAAGTCCGTCCCAGATCTGCCCGTCGGGCAACACGACCTCCACGCCTAAGGTCAGGTCGCGGGCATTGCCATAGCGCAGGACTTGGCCCCCGCCGGCAGTGGGCGAAAGATTGCCGCCGATCTGACACCTGCCCTCGGCGCCCAGGCTTAAGGGA
>JABMOY010000142.1 GCA_013203955.1 Rhodospirillales bacterium
AAGTCCGTGTTCCTGGCCAACATGAGCCTCGAACTGAGGACGCCATTGAATTCGATCATCGGTTTTTCCGAAACCTTGAAGACCCAAATGTTCGGGCCCATCGGAAACCCCAAGTACAAGGAATACGCCGCAGACATCAATGCCTCGGGCACACATCTTCTCGAGGTGATTACGGACATCCTCGATATTTCCAAAATCGAAGCCGGCGAGGCAGTGATCGCCGAAGACGACATCGACCTTCCGGAATTGGTCGATCAGGCCTTTGTCATGCTCAAGGAACGGGCCGATAACCAAGGCGTCGTTCTTTCAAGTTCCTTGCCCCATGTTTGCCCCATGCTTCAAGCCGACCCCCGGCACATTAAGCAAATCGTCATCAACCTTGTTTCAAACGCCGTCAAGTTCACGCCGCAGGGGGGCCAGATATCCCTTGAGGTTTCCTTAAGCCCCGACCAGGGCATTCAGATCGCCGTCCAAGATACCGGCGTCGGCATTGAAGCCAAGGACATTGAAAAAATCCTTGAACCCTTCGAGCAGGTCGGCGACATCTACTCCCGGACTCACGAGGGAACGGGGTTGGGTTTGCCGTTGGCGAAGTCTTTGGCCGCACTTTATGGCGGATCTTTGACCCTTGAAAGCACCCCCGGAGAAGGAACCACGGCCACTGTCCGCTTCCCGCCGGAACGGACGATCCCCGCCAAACCTCATCTGGCCGTCATCAAATCCTGATTTCTGTTTAGCGCCGTTTTTTTCGTTGGGCCTCGCGGCGCATAATATACAGCACGCTGCAAATCACGAACCCAGCGCCGGTAATCGTCCATGTATCGGGGATGTCCCCCCAGATGATAAAACCGAAAAGCACGGCCCACACCATATTGAAATACTTGAACGGCGCCACCAGGGCCGCTTCGGCAAGGCGGAAACATTCGATCAACAGAAAATGAGCGCTGCCGACCAGCATGCCGCTGAGCGCCATCAGGCCGACGTCCCGGGGGGTCAAGGGCGCCCAGCCAAACGGCAACGTCGCAAGGCCGCCCAAGACGACAATGGCGGTCGAGAAAC
Source organism: Rhodospirillales bacterium (assembly GCA_013203955.1). GTDB lineage: Bacteria > Pseudomonadota > Alphaproteobacteria > Rhodospirillales > Casp-alpha2 > Casp-alpha2. The sequence continues at coordinate 1,060 of JABMOY010000142.1, forward strand.
ACAACATCGAAATCGACGTTTCGCTGGTCGAAAGCTTGCGCGTCATCAGGTCCCGAAGGGCGCCGAACATGCTGGCTGAGAGCGGAAACATCGCCGCCCATTGGACGGCTTCGGAACCGGGCCGAGTCATCACCAAAATGCCCGAGAACCCGACCAGCACCGCCGCCCAACGCCGCCAACCGACATGTTCCCCCAACAAAACCGGCGCTAACAAGGTAATGAACAAGGGCCCGGCAAAGGTAATGGCGATGGCTTCGCCCAACGGCAAATGCCCGAGCCCGGTGATGAACAGGAAAGTACCCGTTACCATCAGCCCACCGCGCAGCGCTTGGTTTCTAAAGCTGTTGATGCGAAGGGCCGAAAGTCCGCCGGAATGATAAACCAGGATGGAAATCGGCAGGAAAACGAAAAGCCCCCGCATGAACATGATCTGGCCGACCGGATAATCGCCGGTCAGCCACTTCAAGACAGCATCATTCATCGTCAACAACGCGCCGCCCAGAAGCATGAAGGCAATGCCCCGGCCGGCGGCGATGGATTGGCTCTCGGGCCTAACAGTCGGGGGCCTAACGGTCATCAACCATACAGATAGGAAACGATGGCGACGGCGCCAAGGATTCCTGCAAGGTCGGCGGCGAGGGCGACAACCAGGGCATGACGAATCCGCCGGATATGAACGGCGCCGAAATAGACGGCAAGAACGTAAAACGTGGTTTCGGTGGACCCTTGAAATGTAGAAACAAGGTAACCCGTATAACTGTCCGGTCCGATGGCCGGGTTTTGGATGATCGACGCCAGGATTCCATAGGCCCCCGATCCGCTGAGCGGCCTCAATAACGCCATCGGAAGCGCATCGGCCGGAAGTCCGATCAGGCCGGTGACCGCGCCTAAGGGCCCGACCAACATTTCCATGGCCCCGGATGATCGGAACATAGCGACGGCCACCAGGATCGCCACCAGATAGGGAATGATCCTGAGCGCTACCTGAAATCCGTCCTTGGCGCCTTCGACAAAAGCTTCGTAGACGCGAACCCGGCGAAACGCGCCGAACCCCAATAGGCCAACCATCAGCCCCGGAATGATCCAAGGCGCGATGGTGCGGCCGTAAAAGACGGTCAAGGGGATCAAGGCGACGATTCCGGCCAAGACGATAAACGACACCCAAACCGGATAGGCCCCTCCTTCGTCCATGTTCGGGGCTAGGGGGGCCTCTTCCTCCGGGGCCGTATCGATGACGCCGTCGCTGGCCTGGACAAGAGTTTTTTGCCAATCGGCGGCGGCGATTTGTTCCGACGGCAATGGCCAATGGGCCTGGCACAGCTTGGCCATGATGATCGCCACGGCGGTCGAACAGATGGTCGCGAACAATGTCGTCGGCACGATCCCCGCCGCATCAACGGAACCGGCGGCGGCGCGAAGGGCGATGACGCCGGTCGGCAATATGGTGACGCTGGACGTGTTGATGGCCAGGAACAGGACCATGGCGTTTGATGCCGTGCCCTTGACGGGGTTGAGGGAATCCAACTGCTGCATGGCGCGGATGCCGAACGGCGTCGCCGCATTGCCAAGCCCCAGCGCATTGGCCGCCATGTTGAGGATCATCGATCCCATGGCCGGGTGGTCGGCCGGGACTTCGGGAAACAGGCGGATCATCAACGGGCGGACGGTGCGGGCGATAATCACCAAAAGCCCGCCTTCCTCGGCGACCTTCATCAACCCTAAGAACAAGGCCATGACCCCGACCAACCCGATCGCCAGGGTCACGGAACCGGTGGCCCCATCGATCATGGCGACGGCCAAATCCTGCATCGGGCCTTGTGATGGGACGGCGCTGCCGACACTGGAGATCGGCGGCGCCCAGGTCACCTGGCGGATTCCGGCGATAACAAAGGAAATCAGTACAATGGCGAAGAAAATAGCGTTCAAGTGAAATTCCGAAGGTCTAAGAATCTATGGAACAGGATCATACATTAATCGATCGGGAAAATCGCTGAACACCGCTTCGACGCCCCAACCGAAAAGCGTTTTCGCACGGGCCCGATCATTGACTGTAAAGGCGCGAAGACAATATCCCGCATCAAGAACGGCGCGAGCCTTAGCAGCCGTCAGCTCCCCTTCCCGACAATGCAAAGCGCTACAGTCCAATTGCTGCAGCTGTTTCTTCCAATTCCGGGGAATTTTGAAAACATTCAAGGCGCGGTCCAGGGCCGGCGCGGCGTCGCGGGCGGCGGCGAGGGCGGCGGCCTCGAAGCTGGAAATCACCGGCGACGGGAGTTTCCCCGGCCACAGGGACAACAGGGCTTCGCCGACGGCCTTGCCGGTTTCCGTTTCCCGGCCGGGGCTTGGCTTGATTTCGACGTTGGCGCCGAGGTCCAACCGCGCCAGGGTTTCGACGGCCTCTTCCAACGTCGGCACCTTTTCCCCGGCAAAGGCCGCATCAAACCAAGCGCCCGCGTCAAGCGTCCGCAGAACGGCCAAGGGGGTTTCATCCAACGTCCCCGGCGTCAAGGTGATCCGGTCAAGCTTGTCGTCGTGAAACAGAACCACGGCCTTGTCGGCGGTCAGCATGACATCGAATTCAACCCACCGGACACCCAACTCCGCCGCCTTGGCAAGCGATGCCAGGGTGTTTTCCGGGGCGTGTCCGGCAGCCCCCCGATGGCCGATGACGCCAAGCATAAGGGATTTGTTGGGATTGATCATTGTTCACATGTTACCAATCATCACACCAGTAGGGTAGGATAATGGACGTGGCGCCAAGGACCCTCCCTGGCGTAACCTTAGTAAACGGAAAAAACCATGGCCGATGAAACGCTCCGGGAAATGGCGCTGCATTACCACCGTTTCCCCAAGCCCGGGAAACTTACGATCACCGCCACCAAGCCGTTGGGCAACCAGCGCGACTTGGCGCTGGCTTATTCGCCGGGTGTCGCCGCGGCCTGTGACGCCATCACCGAGGACCCTTCGCAAGCGGCGAACCTGACGATCCGGCAAAACCTGGTCGGCGTCATCACCAACGGGACCGCCGTATTGGGACTCGGCAATATCGGCGCCCTGGCAGCCAAGCCGGTCATGGAGGGTAAAGCGGTCCTGTTCAAGAAATTCGCCGGCATCGATGTCTTCGATATTGAAATCGACGAAAAAGACCCGGAAAAGCTGGTCGACATCATCGCCGGTCTGGAGCCGACCTTCGGCGCCATCAACCTGGAAGACATCAAATCCCCGGATTGCTTCATTGTCGAAAGCAAGCTCAGGGAACGCATGAACATTCCCGTTTTTCATGACGACCAGCACGGCACGGCGATCGTCGCCGCGGCGGCGCTGATCAACGGGCTTCGCGTCGTCGATAAGAAAATTGAGGATGTGAAGATGGTTTCCACCGGCGGCGGCGCCGCCGGCATTGCGTGTCTGAACTTGCTGGTCAGCATGGGCATGCAAATAAAAAACATCACCCTCGTTGATATCGCCGGCGTCGTTTACCAGGGCCGCAAGGAAGAAATGAACCCCGAAAAGGCGCGCTACGCCCAAAAAACCGACGCCCGCACCTTGGATGACGTCATCAAAGGGGCGGATGTCTTTTTGGGGCTTTCCGCCCCCGGCATCCTGACGCCGGCGATGGTCAAGAAGATGGACGCCAAGCCGTTCATCCTGGCGTTGGCCAACCCGGATCCGGAAATTTCCCCCGACGACGCGAAAAAGGCGAACCCCGACGCCATTGTCGCCACCGGTCGATCGGATTATCCCAACCAAGTCAACAACGTGCTGTGTTTCCCGTTCATTTTTCGAGGCGCGCTCGACGTCGGCGCCACCACCATCAACGAGGAAATGAAAATGGCCGCCGTCAAAGCCTTGGCCGGTCTGGCGATGGCGGAAAGTTCTGAAATTGTCGCCAAGGCCTATGGCGGCGAGGATTTGAAATTCGGACCCGAATACCTGATTCCGAAACCGTTCGATTTGCGCCTGATCGTCGAAATCGCCCCGGCGGTTGCGAAAGCGGCCATGGATTCCGGCGTCGCCACCAACCCGATCAAGGATTTCGACGCCTATCATCAACAACTGGAGCAGTTTATGTTCCGCTCGGGCATGTTGATGAAGCCGGTGTTCGAGACCGCCCGCCAAAACCCCAAACGCCTGGTCCTGGCCGAGGGTGAGGACGAACGGGTGCTGCGCGCGGCTCAGGTCTTGGTCGACGATAATCTGGCCCGGCCGATTCTGATCGGGCGGCCGAGCGTCATCGCCAAGCGGCTCGAAAGCTTAGGCCTAAGGCTCGAGATCGGTGAAGGCATCGAGGTCGTCAACCCCGAAAACGACCCCCGTTACGAAGATTACTGGCGCGGCTACCACGAATTGATGAAACGCAGCGGCGTTTCGCCCGACGTGGCGCGCACCATCATCCGCACCAACACCACGGTAATCGCATCGATGATGCTTAAAAGAGGCGAAGCCGACGCCATGATCTGCGGCACCTATGGCCTATACGAAGACCACTTGGGCCACGTCATCGATATTATCGGCAAGGCGGAAGGGGTTTTGGACGTTTCCGCCCTGTCCACCCTTGTCCTGCCCAACGGCACGTTCTTCTTTTGCGACACCCACGTGACTTACGACCCGACTCCGGAAGAACTGGTGGAAATGACCCTTTTGTCCGCCGAATCCGTGCGCCGCTTCGGCGAGGTCCCGAAAGTCGCGATGATTTCCCATTCCAATTTCGGCAGTTCCAATTCGCCATCAGCACAGAAAATGCGGGCCGCCGTTCAGATGTTGAGAGAACGCGCCCCGGATTTGGAGGTCGAAGGCGAAATGCAGGCCGACATCGCGCTCAACGAGGAACTGCGAAACCGGATTTTCCCGGAATCAAGGCTTAAAGGTCAGGCCAATCTGCTGATCATGCCCGACCTCAATACCGCCAACAGTACTTTTAATTTGATGAAATCTTTGGGGGACGGTCTACCGGTCGGGCCGATCCTGATCGGCTGCGCCCAACCGGCGCATATTCTGACGCCGTCGGTGACGGCGCGCGGCATCGTCAATATGAGCGCCCTTGCCGTTGTCGATGCCCAATCCCGCGAAGCGGGATGAAAACCGGATAAGTCCCGCGAAGCGGGATGAAATCCGGGTTCGCGTCACGGCGTTAAAACAACGGAATTTCTATAACCCGACTATTCGTAAAGCCCGACTATTCGTAAAGATCGTCGAGGTCGATTTCCGCCATGTCCAGTGCCAGATCTTCGGAAAGCGCGTTGACGATCAGCAACCCGGCTTCAAAACGGTCATGCGCCGGAGCCGGAGCGCCACTCATTGCGTTGAATTCCGCCGACAGGAAATTCTCGAAATCGCTTCTCGGTTCAAAATCCGAAATCATTGGTTTTCTCCTGTTAAAAGTCGGTTCGAGCTAATCTCGTCCCACCAGAGGTTTTGCAAAACCCATGCCAAACGGATTCAAGGCGTGAAATTCGTATTAACTTATTGAAAAATAAGTATATTATTTTTTATCGGGTTGGCGATTCCGAGTGGAATTTTCCGCCGGGAGGCGAAAAATGCCGAATCATTGCCGGCATGCCGTTTTAAGCACATAACGCCCTTAAAAAACCCCCTAAAATCATTTATTTCCCTTGTATGGATCACGGCGGGGCGGGTATAAGATTCCTAACACGGCAAAATTTAAGACTCAAAATTGAGTTCCTGGGAACGATGTTTATTCGATAATGGAACTTTAGGAGTCATCGTGCAGAAAATTTCAAATTTTTTCGCTGGCGCTGCCGTCGCTGCCGCCTTTTTGGTTGCCGTCGCGCCACCGGTTGCGGCTGAAACGTTGTCGGAATCCCTGGCCTCGCTGGTCAAGATCCAAAAGCAGATCAAGGCCGCCGAAGCCGATGTCGATGCCGCGAAAGAACGCGCCGAAGCGGCGTGGGGGGATTGGTATCCGACCCTGGGCGTGACCGGCAGCTACGGCAAGGAAAAGCAGAACAAGACCACCGACACCCTCGATACCGAGGAAGTCCCCCGCGAACTGGATGTCTCGATTACCCAGCAACTCTGGGATTTCGGGTCGTCGAACGCTTCCATCCGTTCGGCAAAGTTGAGCCTTACCCGGGCGCGGTTGAATTTGGTTTCCACCCGCCAGGCGCTGATCCTGCAAGGCATCGAGGCGCACCTGAACCTGATGCGGGCCAACAAGATCCTGGGCTTCGCCAAGGGCTCGGTCGACAACATCCGCCGCCAGGCCAAACTTGAAGATGCCCGCGTGCAGCGCGGCTCCGGCTTCACCACCGATGTCCTGCAGGCGAAAACCCAACTGGCGGGTTCCGAAGCCCGGCGCAACAACTTCGCCGGGGGCTTGAGGAACGCCATCAATGCCTACCGCCGGTTCTTCGGCAAGGAGCCCGGCAAGGTCGAAACCCTGCGACTACCGCGGGTGCCGTATGAAATGGTGCCGAAGACCCTGGACGCCCTTATCGGAGCCATGCAGGAATCAAACCCGGGCCTGAAAGTTTCGAAGCTTGATGCCGATATCCTTAATGAAACCATCAAGAAGACGCGGGCCGATGAGTTATTTCCGACCCTTAATGCCACCGCTGAAACTAAGCGCAAGATGGATGTCGGCGGCACCATCGGCCAATCGACCGAACAATTATTCAAGGTCGAACTGTCCTATTCCCTGAACTTAGGCCTGACCGGCGTCAATACGCTCAAGGCATCGAAACAAGACCATCTCGCCGCCACCGAACGTTATATCGACGCCCGCGCTTCCTTCGAACAACAGGCCCGGGACCTGTGGAGCAACTTCGAAAGGGACCGGCTGAACGCGGAGTTCCTGAAGAACCAAGCCGACATCGCGGCCGAGTTCCTGGAACTGGCCCGCCGCGAACGGCAATTGGGCAACCGGTCGCTGATTGATGTGCTGGCCGGTGAAACGGCGCTGATCAATTCCAACAGCGACGCCACGGCGGCGGAAACGGACGTCATGTTGGATGTCTTCCGGCTCATTAACATTATGGGCAAGCTGGAAGCCGATATTATCTAATTTGCCATAATATCGTTCCCGCCCCGAATCGGGTATAATCTCGGGACGGAAAAATTAATAAATACTTGGGAGTAAGATTATGGCTTCCCCCGGCGAAACAGGCAGCATAGCCCCTAATACGGTTGAACCCGTAAACGTCGAACTCGCCCAGACGAGTTCCGGCGGGGCCGTGTCCATTGGCAAAATCAGCTCGGTCCAGGGCGCCGTCACCGTCACCCATGCGGACGGCGCCAAAGTCCAAGCCGCCGCCGGCACGCCGATTTTCCAGGGCGACGTGATCGAGACCGGCGGCGACGGCGCCGTCGGCATCACCTTTGCCGATGACAGCACCTTCGCGCTCGCCGACAGCGGCTCCATGGTCATCGATGAAATGGTCTACGACCCCAGTGCGCAGACCGGCAAATCGGCGCTCAGCGTCGCCGAAGGGGTGTTTACCTTCGTTTCCGGGCAAATTGCTAAGACCGGCGTCGACGCCATGACCATCACCACACCGGTGGCGGTGATCGGCATCCGCGGCACCGCCGGCGGCGGCAAGGCGGCGGCGGAAGGCACCAACAACACGTTTTCCATGTTCCAGGATCCCGGCGGCGGCACCGGCGAAATGACCATCACCACCCAGGGCGGCGCGCAAACCATGAACACGCCCAACCAGACCTGCCAAATCGCCAGCGCCTACGTGCCGCCGACGCGGCCGGTAGTGCTGCCGGCCGCGGCAATGCGGAGTTTTTACGCCAAGGCGGCGGTCGTGGCGCCCCGGGCGATCCCCGCCACCCAACCGGGCGACGATGGTGGTGCCGCGGGGAATGCAGGCGGTCCAACCAGCGATGCCGCCCCCGGCGATGGCGATCAGGCGGCCCAGGATGCCTTCGAGCAGATCCTGGCCCAGGGTGGCGATTTGGACGCCGCCATGAACGCCGCCCAAGGGGCGGCCACCGAAACCGGGCTCAAAGCCGTCTTGGCGGACAATCCGGAATTCTTCGGAACCGAACTTGCCGGAAAATCCGTCCTCGACAATGTGGTCGACAATTTTTTCCTCGGCGTCACCGGGCATATCGATATGGTCGGCGCCGGCACCGGCGGCGGCCCCGGCCATGACAGCTTTTCCAATTCCTTCTTCGAAGACGGCATCGACCATTTCACCAATAATGGACTTGACGATTTGGTCGGCGGCCTTTTCGGCGATTTTCTGGACTTTGGACCTGATGATGGCGGATTGGACGTAACCGAACTCGGCTTCAAAGATCCCTTCGATATCTTCAACAAGGATATTTTCGAGGAAGCCTTCAATTTCGGTTTCGAGGATTTTCTGTTCGAAGCCTTTTCCGGGCTCACTCTCGACGACGGCATCCTGGGCTTCGATGAAAGCCTGTTCTTCCTGGAAGAAGGCGAAACCGCCTTCGTCACCGCCAGCGCCTTCGACGATTTCGTTTCCAATTTCACCACCAGCGGGGAATCCAGGTCAGGCGGCGAGGGCAACACGCGCTTCACCATGATTGGCGACGCGCTCGGCGGCCCGGTGACGCTGGGCGGCACCGATTCCGTTTCCGGCAGTGGCGGCACCGACGAGCTTGCCTTCAAACAACTCTCAAACACCGCCATCATCTTCGATGCCGCCGCCAACGCAGGGGGCGGCGTGGTCAGTTATTCCAATGTCGGGGGCTCCATTACCGGCCAGGTCACCATGAGTTCCATCGAACAGTTATTTATCGATGACGGCGACCTGGCGCGCGTGCGCTTCCCGCTTGAACTCGCCCACGGCACCGGCTTCGGCTACATCATCGTCGGCGGCACCGCCAACGATACGCTTCTCTCCACCGACACCACCAATCTGCTCAACGGTCCCGGTAGTACAGGTGGCGCTACCTATAGCGGGCTGTCGAGTTTCACCTATACCGGCGGCGGCACCAACGGCACCACGGTCAAGGTCGATGCCACCGGGCCTGATTTTTTCGACGCTACGGACCGTATTTTCGGCAGCGTTATCATGGGGGCCGGTGGTGACGATACGATCACCGGCGGCAATGCATCCGATATCCTTTACGGCGGCATCGGCAATGACACCATTGCCACCGGCAGCGGCGGCGATGACGGCGACATCGTTTTCGGCAGCGACGGCAACGATAAGGTCATCTTGAACGTAACGGGCACGGATGCATCGAGCTTGACCGGATCCTTCAATGGCGGCGCCGCCGACGGCGTCGACGACGGCACCGCGGACATCCTGCAACTCGGCAGTGCATCAAGCGGCAATACCTTCAACCTGCAGCAAACCGTTATCCAGAATTTCGAACAACTCACTATTCAGGAAGCCAGCACGACGGTGAACGCACCGGGCACTTTTTACAGCGCCTTTACGTCCGTTGTCATCGCCGCGGGCGCATCGGGCGTGGTCTTAGAAGGCACCGGGGGCATCGATCTATCCGGCGCTTCGTTGACCCTCACCGACGGCACTTCAGCGGTCACCACCTTGACCATGGACGCATCCCTTTCGACCGGCGGGGTGCTCAGCGACTTCAACGATACCGGGGGGCGCACGCTGAACGGCACCAGCGGCCAGGACACCATCACCGGGTTTCAAGGCGCCGATACCATCAATTTGGGGGCGTCCGACAACGCCAGCGATATTGTCCAGTACAGGGCGCTCAACGAAGGCGCCACGGACCTGACCGCCGCCAACGCCGACACTATCAACCAGTTCGATTCGGCGAATGACCTCATACAAATCGTCAACGGCGCCATTTCCCTGGCCGGTACGGGGAACATCGCCGCCAACAGCGGCACCGTCAATTTGGGGTCGGGAAACGGTGTTTATTACATCGACAATTCCACGGCCGCGGACCTTAGCGTCTTGGCCAACGTCGTCGGCGCCATCGGCGCCATCACCGGCAACACATCCGGCGATAAAGCCATCTTCGCCGTCCGCTCGGGTGGTACTACTTCCGGGATATACGCCTTCACCGACGGCAACGGGGATGCGACCGTAGACGCCGCCGAGCTCGATCTTTTGGCCGTCGTCGATTCCCTGGTTACCGAACTTAACGTCTCGATCCTTTAAAAACCTGGGCTTGCCGACGGCGGCACGATCGTCAGCGACCAAGACCTGAGTATCGTCTAAAGCCCGCTATTAATTGGGCTGACCCGCCGTAGGTGCTTGGTAATCCTATATATTTTCGGTTCGGTTGTGTTATGCTCCGGCCCCTGGAAACATAGACGGCCATGAAAGAGCTTTTCGCACGCCTGATGACACGGCCCGCGGTCTTCGCCGAGATGACGGCTGCGTCTCTGCTCGCCAACATATTGGCGTTGGCGTCGCCGCTGTTCGTCATCCAGGTGTTGAACCGCTATGTCGCCCACGGGGTCGACGCGACGCTGGCGACCTTGGCGATCGGCACCGTCATCGCCATTGCCCTTGAATTCGGCTTTCGTCAGGTCCGCCTGCGGCTGGCGACCTTCGTCAACAAGCCTTTTGACGAAGGATTGACCCATTCCGCCTTTAAAGTCCTGACCGGCGCCAAATCGGCCGCCGCCGATGCCCTGCAGCCGGGGTTGCGCCAGCAGATCATCAACGGCGCCGACACGGTACAGGCCGCCTTTTCGGCGCCAAATGTGGCGGCCCTTTTTGATGTGCCGTTCGCGATGGTCTTCGTTTTCGCGCTGTTTCTGTTGAGCCCGACCTTGGCGGTGATCGTCTTGATATTCTTGGGCGCCGTGTTCTCCATCGCCTTGTTGACGCTATCATCGCTGCGCGGCCCCACCCGCGACATGACGGCGGCCGGGGGGCGGCGGAACGCCTTGATCAGTTCGGCGATTTCTTCGGGCGATACGGTGCGCGCGTTCAACGCGCAAAACTTCATCCGCCGCCAATGGCGGGAAGAAACCGGCCTGTTCCAGCGGCTTCTCCGCGCCGTCACCGGGCGCCAAGGTTTGGTGCAGACCATCAGCGCCAGCGCCCAAGGCCTGATGGGGGTCGCCGTTATCACCACCGGCGCCATCCTGGTCGTCCGCGGCCAGTTGGACGTCGGCGGCATGATCGGCGCCAACATCCTGGCCGCCCGGGGGCTGGGGCCGATTATCAAGCTGGCCCAAATGGGCGAGCCCTTTGCCAAGGCCCGCCAAGCACTTTCCCTGTTGCAGGAATTTTCACGGATTCCCCAAGAACGGACCGAAGGCTCGGCGCTCGGCTGTCTAACGTCAGCGCCTATGGAACAAATTAGCGGGATTGCATAAGGGAGGATTTCTGGCTCATCGTAG
>JABMOY010000143.1 GCA_013203955.1 Rhodospirillales bacterium
ATGGCGCTGTCCAACAAGTTGGGCCACATGGTCGTGTCGACCGGCAACAAATCGGAAATGTCGTTCGGCTACGCGACGCTTTACGGCGACATGTGCGGCGGTTATTCGGTGTTGAAAGACGTCTACAAGACCACCGTTGTCGCGCTCTCCCGCTGGCGCAACGCAACCTGTCCCAAGGACGCCAAGGGCCCATCCGGCGAGGTCATCCCCGAGCGCGTTATCACCAAGCCGCCGACGGCTGAATTGAAACCCAATCAGACCGACCAGGACACGCTGCCGCCCTATGATGAGCTGGACGCCATCCTCAAATGCCTGATCGAAGAAGAATTATCCTTGGACGACATCGCCGCCAGGGGGTTGGATGCCGCCACCGCGGACCGGGTCTGGCACATGCTCGACCGCGCCGAATACAAACGCCGGCAAGCGCCCCCGGGGGTCAAGATCACGCGCCGCGCCTTCGGCCGCGACCGCCGTTATCCCTTGACCAACCGCTTCACCGGCAAGGTATAAGCGGGTTGCAGGACTCTAATAAGGAGACTCCATTGCCTTTTAAAATAACCGCCGCCATCATCTTTTTCACGCTTTCGGCCATGCTCGGCGCTACTGAAACCTGGGCCGAAACAAAAGCCCCCGCCATTACCGTCACCGGAACAGGCGCCGTGGCCGGGGCTCCCGACCGGGCGGAAATCCGGGCCGGCGTCACCGCCGAACGGCCCGGCGCCGATGCGGCCATGAAAGCGGCTTCCGCCCTTTCCGAAAATATCCTGGGCGCCGCCCGCAAGCACGGCATCGCGGCCAAAGACATTCAGACCAAGGGCATTTCGCTCGACCCGGTCTATGACCGCCAAAATCGCAACCAGCCCCCCGCCCCGCCCCGCATCACCGGCTACCGGGCCAGGCTCGACCACAAGCTGGCCTCCGCCGACATCGCAGGCTTGGGCAAGCTGCTGGACGGCCTGACCACCGCCGGCGCCAACCAAATCGGCGGCATCCGACTTTATGTCGACGACACCCGCGCCTTCACCGACCAGGCCCGACGCAAAGCTATGCAGGACGCACGGCGGGCGGCGGGGGTTTTGGCATCCGAAGCCGGCTTGGCCTTAGGCCAAGTCCTGTCGATCTCGGAAGGGGCCGGCAACGGCCCCGTCCCGCTGATGATGGAAAGGGCGTTAACGTCCGCCGCCATCGCCCCCGGCGAGGTTACTTATAATGTCCGGGTGCGGGTCACATTCGCCTTAAAGAAGAAACAATGACCGATGACGCTTAAGATTCACGACACGCTAAGCCGTAAGAAAGTCGCCTTCGAGCCGCGCGACGAGGCCAACGTGCGCATGTACGTCTGCGGGCCGACGGTCTATGACTTCGCCCATATCGGCAACGCCCGCCCGGTGGTCGTCTTCGACGTGCTGTATAGGCTGTTGAAAAGCCTCTACCCAAAAGTCACCTACGTCCGCAACATCACCGACGTCGACGACAAGATTAACGCAGCCGCCAAGGAAACCGGCCAATCCATCGGCGATATCACCGAGCGGACGACGAAGCTGTTTCACGACGACATGGCCGCCTTGGGCGCGCTCAATCCCGATCACGAACCCAAAGCGACCGAACACATCGAAGGCATGATCGAGCTGGTGAAAAAGCTCCTCGCCAGCGGCAACGCTTATGAGGCGGAAGGTCATGTCCTGTTCAGCGTGCCATCCATGCCGGACTACGGGAAACTATCGAACTTGAACCGCAAAGAATTGGTCGCCGGCGCCCGCGTCGAGGTCGCGCCCTATAAAAAAGACTCCGCCGATTTTGTTTTGTGGAAACCGTCCCCCACCGACGACTTGCCCGGTTGGGACAGCCCCTGGGGACGGGGGCGGCCGGGCTGGCACTTGGAATGCAGCGTCATGAGTGAGAAGTTCCTCGGCCCCGAATTCGACATCCACGGCGGCGGCCAGGATCTTATTTTTCCCCACCATGAAAACGAAATCGCCCAATCAACCTGCATGGGCAACAGCGGCTTCGCCAAGTACTGGATGCACAACGGCTATCTGATGGCCGAGGGCGAGAAGATGTCGAAGTCCTTGGGCAACTTCTACACCGTGCATGATCTACTGGATGAGTTTCCCGGCGAAGCGATTCGGCTGGCGCTGCTCAAGACCCACTACCGCCAGCCCCTGGATTTCACTAAGTCTGGCATCGCCGAGGCGAAGCGGGAGTTGAACGGGTTTTATGGGGCGCTGAGGAGCGCCGATGGTGATCGCTCTATAGAGGCAGAAACGCCCGCCATTATCGAGGCACTATCTGACGATTTGAACACCCCCCTGGCGCTCAGTCATCTTCACGAGTTGGCTGGGGAACTCAACAAAGCCGAAGGCGAACTCGTGCCCGATGCCTTTTGTCGGCTACTGTCGGCTGGAAAGACACTCGGTCTTCTCCAACAAGACCCCGAAGACTGGTTCAAGGGCGAAGCAAAAGAAGGCGGTCTCGACGACGCGGCCATCGACGCCCAGATCGCTGCGCGTGCGCAAGCCAAGGCGAACAAGGACTTCGCCGAAGCTGATCGCATCCGCGACGAGCTGGCGGCGGCAGGAGTTCTTCTGGAAGACGGCGCAGGCGGCACCACCTGGAAGCGGGGTTGAGCCTAGCCGAACGCCCGAAACCTCAGCATGACCTCGGCTTCGTCCATGTCGGCGACGAGTTCCTTCATCGCCTCGAACTGGGCGTTGGTGCGTTTCGGCCCCGACCATTGGTCGTCGGTTTCGGGCAGCGGCTTGTCCGATGTCGCCAGATGCGGTGCCAAGCTTGAAAACATCTTCAACAACACCTCATAGGTCTTGAGCTCCAAATCCATGAAGCGGATGTTTTCCGGCATCACAAACCATTCGACGGCGACGATGGGCCCGCAATCGACCTTGGGCTCCATGACGTGCGCCGTCGCCCCGAAATGTTCGGCGCCTTCATAGATGGCGAAGCTGGCGGCATGGCTGCCGGGATAGGCGGGCGAGCCGGGATGGAAGTTATAGGCGGGCCCGTCGAGGCCGGCGAGCACCGCCGCCGGCACGATCACCGGCGTCGAGAAAGCGATCAGCCGACGCTTGCCGCCGCCGATGGGCGGTCTGGCACAAGCCGCCTCAAGCGCACCCAAGGTCTCGGCATGAACGACCGTCAGGCCCGGATTTACGCTTTCCAGAATGACGCGAAAATGCGGACCTTCGACTTCCCCGGTCAGCAGGATGATTTCCTCTAGCATGGGTAAACCGTAGCATTTTAGCGCCGAAACGGGTAGCCGACGGATTGCCGGGCGCCTGAAAACCTTAAAGCAGGCCCAATCCACCCTTGACTTTCGCGCCCAACAGTAAAAAAATCACGCATTAACACCGGCAGGGGGATGTCGTATCCTCCACCGGTGTTTTTTTGCGCCCGGACCTTAAGGGTTAGGTTCGGGATATCTGGGAATCGAGGGGACAGGCGGTTGGCCGACCCAATCAAAAAAACGGTGGCGGCCTTGAACGAGGCCTTGGAACTTGACGCCGACGCGATCACGCAGCTGATTAACATGCGCGTCGATTGCAACAAGGCGCTGGCCGGACACGCATTGATCCAGGTTCAGGACTACGTACGGAGCCCCGGGAAGGACTCCGGGGGCCAAGGTTCCGCCAAGACGCACCGCATCGGCGTGCTCGGCCTGATCAACGGCGCCATCGGCACCTCACCCACCGGCGACATCGGCGCCGAAGGATCGCTTGACGGCAAAACCGGTAATTTCACGCGGGTGAAACGGTTTGTCGATCTGCGCGAAGAAAAGCTGGACGTGCTGGCATGAGCGAAGAAAGAAAAAACGCGCCGCTTCCGCCTGGGCGCCTGGAAGAAGCGCTGGAACAGCTGGAATCGCTCGGCAACGCCAACAAGGCGCTTTTGGAAACGCTTAGCCACGACCTGCGCACACCGCTGAACACCATCATCGGTTTTGCCGACATGATGGAGAGCGAGACGCTGGGCTCCATCAACGAACCCCAGTACCGGGAATACGTCAGCGACATCAACCATGCCGGCCGCAACATGCTGACCATCATCAACGACATGCTGGACATGGGCCGTTTCGAAGATTTCAAGGAACAGGAAAAGGATTTCCGCCACATCATCAACCTGGCGCCGGACATGGTCTGCATCTGCCGGGACGGCGTCATTGTCATGATCAACCCCGCCGGCGCCGACATGCTCGGCGCCTGGCCCCCCGACACGCTGATCGGGCGCATGTTTTCCAATTTCGTACACACCGATTTCAAGGATATTTTCGGCAGTTGGCTGGACAAGCTGATGGCTGAAAAAATGCGCATGCCGATGCTTCTGCTCGGGCCCGACGGACGCAACATCGAGGTCGAGGTCGCGGCCATGCCCTACGAGGACGAGCAGGAAACCAAGGGCAAGGCGGTGATGTTGATGGCCCGCGATGTCAGCGAACGCAACCGGGCGCTCAAGGTGGCGGCCGGCCGCGAACACCATATCAGGAAAATCATGGACACCGTGGTCGACGGCATCATCACCTATGACCGCCGGGGTGTCATCGAAACGGTCAACCCGGCGACCGAGAAAATCTTCGGCTATAACAAGGGCGACCTGATCGGCCGCAACGTCCGCATCCTGATGGACGAACCGCTGGCCGCCGAGCATGCCGGTTATGTGCTGGACGATGCGGATTCCGATCGCACCCGCATCATCGGCACCGACTACGAAGTCGAAGGCCGGCGCCAGGACGGATCAAAATTCCCCATCGAAATCGCCGTCGGCATGTTCCGGGACGGCCCCAGGCAGGTTTACATCGGCGCCCTTCGCGACATCACCGAGCGCAAGGAACAAGAAGAACGGCTCATTTACCTGGCCACCCGCGACCCGTTGACCCGCATGCCAAACCGCAGGCTATTCAACGAACGGCTTGAACAGGCCATCGAGAGGGCGGACGAAAAAGATAGCAGATTCGCCGTGCTGTTCATCGACCTGGATCATTTCAAAAACATCAACGACGCCATGGGCCACGTCACCGGCGACATGGTCCTGCAGGCCGTCGGCGAACGGCTGGAAGAATGCGTCGGCGAAGATGACACCGTGGCGCATCTCAGCGGCGACGAGTTTCCCATCATCCTGGACGGCATTAATGACCGGGCGGAGGCCGAGGCGAAATCCGCGGAAATTCTGAGCCTACTGTCCCAACCTTTTATCATCGATGGCAAAGAAATCTTCACCACCGCATCCATCGGTATCGTCCTTTACCCGGACAGCGCCGACGGCCTTGGGGAATTGATGCGCAACGTCGATACCGCCGCCTACCACGCCAAGGAACAGGGCCGGGATCAGTTCCAATTTTATTCGGAACGGTTGAGCGCCGAAGTACAACGACGGCTCGAAATCGAAATCGGGCTCAGGCGGGCACTCGAAAACAATCAATTGTCACTGCACTATCAAGCCAAGGTCGACTTGGGCACGCGCAAAATCACCGGCGCCGAAGCGTTGCTCCGATGGGAATCGCCCGACCTGGGACAAATATCGCCGTTTGAGTTCATTCCCGTCGCCGAAGCAAGCGGCCTGATCGTGCCGATCGGGGAATGGGTGCTTAAGGAAGCCTGCCGACAAGCCGCAACCTGGACCAAGCTGATCGCCGACCCTGTTCATGTCGGGGTTAACCTGTCGGCCTTGCAATTCCTGCACGGGGACTTGCATGAAATGATCGGGGAAATTTTGGCCGACTCCAGTCTGCCGGCCAACCTTCTCGATTTGGAACTGACGGAAAGCATCTTGGTTGCCAACCCCGAAGAAACCATCGAAACCCTCAACCGTCTGAAGGCCATGGGCACATCGGTTTCCATCGACGATTTCGGCACCGGGTATTCGTCGCTTAGTTACCTAACCCGTTTTCCGATCGACACTCTGAAGATCGACCGCGCTTTCGTTCTTAATCTGCCCGATGACGGCGATGCCGCCGCCATCGTCCGCGCCATCGTTTCCTTGGCCAAAAACCTAAACCTAAACCTCGTCGCCGAAGGTGTTGAGACCGACAGCCAAGTCAGCTTCCTGCACGCGCTGGGGTGCAACGTGGGACAGGGTTATCTTTTCTCGAAACCGATGCCGGCGGATGATTTCGTCAAGCTGCTGACCAAGAACCGGCCCGTCCATTTGGCGGCGGAGAGAGCTTAACCGTTCTTGAAAAAAAGTCCTTCGCTAAAGCTGGATTCCCGCCTACACGGGAATGACGAAGAAGGGAATGCGGGAATGACAAAAGAAGAGAATGTAATTGACGTGAGGAGAGAGCGGAATTTTAAACCCCCGCCCCTTTCCGTCATTCCCGCGTAGGCGGGAATCCAGTCTGCTCGTAAAACATCAACCCATCAAATTATCGATTTCCGACTGGTCCATGGTCTTGGCGCTGCCGTGGATGATGGCCGATGCCGTGTCCATCAGCCTTTGAATCAACCGGGATCGGGTCTGGGCGTTGGCCTGAAGGACATCCATTTCACCGGCGGCAAGATTTTTCTCAAGGCGCTCGACGGTGGACGTGATCATCGAATTTATCTGCTCGACGGTCTGCTCGAAAGGCTCCCGGTAGATGGCGGGAACGAAATCGTAGGCCTCGATAGCCAGGTCCTTTTCGGCGATGGTGCTGGCGGCAAAGTGGTCTATGTAGGACTTGGGCTGCCATTCCTTGACGTCGTCCAGGATCTCCGGCATGTCGGCAACCATTTCCAGCAGCATGACGATCTCGTTGAAATGATTCAGGTAATCCGTCGCCAGGAGCGTCGTCTCGTCGATATTTGTTCCTTTGACCTTCTGTTGCATGGCCGGGAATCCGTCATCGGCGGAAGCGGGGTCCGAAGGGGTGGGGGCGGTTTTGTTCATCGATTTAAATAAGGCGCCGTTAAGGCGCCCCAATCTCTCAATAATCTGCATACAGTTGTATTAACTATAGAGATAATAAGGGTTAAATACCCTAGAACCAAGTCCCGGTTCAATGGAGATGATCAAGCCGGGTTCAGAAGGTTTTTCGTAAATCCTTGAGAAAAGGGCTTAAATTCTGCATTCTCCGGCGAATCACAAGACAAACGGGCCGATTGATGAGCGACAAACGCGTTTATTTATATGATTCCACTCTGCGCGACGGCGCCCAGACGCAGGGCGTCGATTTCAACACGTCCGACAAGGGCGTGATCGCCGAGGAATTGGACAAGTTGGGAATCGACTACATCGAAGGCGGCTGGCCCGGCGCCAACGGTACCGACGACGCCTTCTTCGCCAATCCACCGAAACTCAACTTTGCTAAGCTGACGGCCTTCGGCATGACGCGGCGCGCCGGGCGCAGCGCCGACAACGACCCCGGCCTGACGGCGGTGCTGTCGACACCGGCTAAAACCATCTGCATTTTCGGCAAGACCTGGGACTTCCAGGCCGACGTGGCGTTGGGGGTCGACCTCGACGAAAACGTCAAGATGATTGCCGACACCATCGAACATTCCTGCACCAAGGCCGATGAAGTGATGTTCGACGCCGAACATTTTTTCGACGGCTACAAGGCGAACCCGGAATACGCGCTCAGTTGCTGCATGGCTGCCTTTGAGGCCGGCGCCCGATGGGTGGTGCTGTGCGACACCAACGGCGGCACCTTGCCGGACGAGATCGAGCGCATCGTTACCGAAGTCGCCAAACACATCCCCGGCAGCAACTTAGGAATCCATTGCCACGACGATACCGGCAACGCGGTCGCCAACAGCTTGGCTGCTGTGCGCGCCGGCGCCCGACAAGTCCAAGGTACGCTCAACGGCCTGGGCGAGCGCTGCGGCAACGCCAACCTAATATCCATCATCCCGTCGCTGAGCTTAAAGATGGGGTTCGAGACCGGCGTCACCAAGGACCGCATGGCGCAGTTGACCCGTGTGTCGAGGCTGCTGGACGAGCACCTCAACCGGGCGCCTGACCGCTCGGCACCTTATGTCGGCGAGTCGGCCTTCGCCCACAAGGGCGGCGTCCATGCGTCGGCGGTCGAAAAAGACCCGGCGACGTATGAGCACATCGAACCTGAGATCATCGGCAACCATCGCCACATCGTCGTTTCCGACCAATCAGGGCGCGCCAATTTGCTGGCCCGGTTCCGCGACATCGGTATCGACATCGACCCCAATGACGGCAAGGTGGCAAAGCTCGTGGAAACCGTGAAGGAACGCGAATACGACGGTTATGCCTATGACGGCGCCGAAGCGAGTTTCGAATTACTGGCCCGCCGGGCGCTTGGTGCGGTGCCCGATTATTTCCACTGCACCAGTTTCCGGGTGTTGGACGAAAGGCGCTGGAACGCCAAAGGCGACCTGATCACCATTTCCGAAGCGACGGTGAAGCTCAATGTCGGCGACGAGGACTACATGTCGGTGGCCGAAGGCAACGGCCCGGTCAATGCCTTGGACGATGCGTTACGCAAGGTGCTGACGAGTATTTATCCGCAGTTGGAAGACCTGAAGCTGGTCGACTACAAGGTCCGCATCCTGACGCCGGGCGCCGGCACCGGGGCGGTGACGCGAGTGATGATCGAATCCGCCGACAAAGACGGCGCCCACTGGTCGACGGTCGGTGTTTCCGCCAACATCATCGATGCGTCCTATAACGCGCTTCGCGACTCGATCATCTACAAACTGCATCGGGACGGCGTCGCCGACAGCCATTCTTAAGCCTGATGGCCGGAACCGATTCCACCAAATCCCAATCGCCTGTTGCCGGACCCGCGATCATCTTGATCGAGCCGCAGTTGGGGGAAAACATCGGCATGGCGGCGCGCGCCATGCTCAATTGTTCGCTCACCGATTTGCGCCTGGTCAGGCCCCGCGACGGCTGGCCCAACGAAGACGCGCTGAAGGCGTCATCCGGTGCTGATCAGGTGATCGAAACGGCTAAATTGTTCGACACCACAGCCGACGCCGTCGCCGACCTGCAATTGGTTTATGCGACCACGGCGCGGTCGCGCGACATGACCAACCGCATCGTCACCCCCACCCAGGCGGCCTTGGAAATTCGGGATTTCTTAACGGGTGAAGGCGCTTGCGGCGTTGTCTTCGGGCCGGAAGCCAAGGGCCTCAAGAACGACGACCTAGCCTTGGCCGACACCTTAATCATGGTGCCGGTGAACCCGGCCTTCAGCTCGCTCAACCTGGCGCAGGCCGTGTTCTCGGTCGGCCACGAATGGTTCAAAATAACGGATGATAGCCTGCCGAGTGAACTGGCGATCCCGAAGGAAACGCGCCCCGCCGACAAGGCGGAATTGCTGCGCCTGTTCGAGCACCTGGAGGATGAGCTGGAGCGCTCGGGCTTTTTCCACGTCGCCGAAAAACGCCCGGTGATGTCCCGCCAAATCCGCAACATGCTGCAACGTGCCGGATTGACGGAACAGGAAGTCCGCACCCTGCGCGGTGTCGTTACCAGCCTCTCGACCCGGCGAAAAAAGTGACCCCGACATCGCCGCCATGAGAAATTTTATTTTTTAATTTCAATTAGTTAATCCCCTTGACAGGGGCCTCCCACAAACTAAATAAACAGGGACGGCGATGGATGCCCTGTCCGGGGTCCGGTTTCGCCGTCAGGCGGTGCGCGCCGGTTCGCGTGCCGGCGTGCGTCGCACTCTTTTTGAAACGAAAGGAGGCGAATGTCATGTTGCTCCGAGACTTAATCCCCTTTGCCCCCGCGCCGCCCTTGGCGGGCGAACGCCGGAGGCTCGACCCCTTCCACGCCATGCAACGGGAAATGACCCGGATGTTCGAAGACGCCTGGAAAGGCTTTGATGTGCCGATCTTCGGCGGTGACGGCAACGGCGGGATGGCCTTTTTCAATCCCAAAGTTGATGTCAGCGAAACCGACAAGGAATTCCAGGTCACGGCTGAGTTGCCGGGCATGGAGGAAAAGGACGTCGATGTCGTCTATGCCGACGGCGTACTGACGATCCAGGGCGAACGGAAAACCGAAACCGAAAAGAAAGACGAAGACAAACGCTATTGCCTGCGTGAATGCGCCCGTGGTTCGTTCCGCCGCCTGCTGCCCTTCGGCGATGGCGTCGATGACGGCAAGATCAAGGCGACCTTCAAGAACGGCACGCTGACGGTGGTCCTGCCGAAGACCAAGGAAGCCAAGGCAAAGGAAAAACACATTCCGATCACCCATTGACGGGTGGCGCGCCTGACGATATTGGGCGAAAAGGCTAAATCCGCGTCGACAGCCAGATGGCCAGACGCGAGCCCGCCTTGATGAGCCCGGTCAGCGCTTCGTAGCCCGGCGCATCTTCGGCGCCGAGGGCGAGGCTGGTTTCTTTGTGCTCGACTTCTTCCAGGCGGAATTCTTCGCACGTGTCGCGAAGTTTTTTATCGCCGCCTTCAGCGTCCAGTGTCGCGACCTGTTCGGCGTAATGTTCGTCGATGACTTCCTCGACGGCGACCGTGCAGGCATGCGCCGCCTTTTCCCCCAGCACCGCCGTGCCGGCGCCCAAGGCGAAGCCCGCTATATGCCAGAGCGGCAGCAGCGCCGTCGGCCGGACCCGGCGTTCGGGGATCATCTTGTTGAAGGTATCCAAGTGGCGGCGTTCCTGTTCGGCCATGCGTTCCAACACCGGGCCGCAGGCGCTTTGGCCCAAAACGCTGAGCTGGCCTTCGTAAATGCGC
>JABMOY010000144.1 GCA_013203955.1 Rhodospirillales bacterium
AATCGAAGACAATGTCATCTTGGTCAACAACGCCACCCTCGCCGGTCATGTGCAAATCGGCGAATGGGCCATCATCGGCGGCCTTTCCGCCATTCATCAATTCGTCCGAATCGGCAAACATTCCATGATCGGCGGCAAAACCGGCGTTACCGACGATGTCATTCCTTATGGCTCCGTTACCGGCAACCGGGCGCGCTTGTCCGGCCTTAACCTGTTGGGGCTGAAACGCCGGAATTTCTCAAGAGACGTCATTCACGACATCCGCAAAGCCTACCGGTTAATTTTCGCCGAGGAAGGCACGTTTACGGAACGCATTCAGGATGTCTCCGAATTATTTCCAGAAAACGAGCCGGTGATGGAAATCGTCAATTTTATCCAGGCCGAAACATCGCGCTCCATCTGCCAACCAAAAAAAATGGATGATGCTGCCTAAGCTCGGCATTCTTGCAGGAGGCGGGCGGCTTCCGGTCCTGATTATTCAGGCCTGCCAGCGAGAAAAGCGGGATTTTTTCGTCGTCGCCTTCGAAGACGAAGCCGACCCGGACGCTTTTGACGACCTGCCCCATGTTTGGGTCCGCATCGGCGCTGTCGGAACCTCCATTGCTCATCTGCGCGAAGCCGGTTGCACGGAACTGGTCATGGCCGGCTCCGTAACCAGGCCGTCTTTTTCTTCAATTATCCCCGATAAATGGACGGCGCAGTTTGTCGCAAAATATGGCATGCGCAACCTCGGCGATGGCAACCTTTTGAAAGCCCTGGTTCAGGCGCTGGAAGTTAGTGAAGGTTTTAAAATTATCGGCATCGACAGCCTGCTGCCGGACCTTCTCGCCAAAAAGGGCGCCTATGGCAAGATCGAACCCGATTGGCAGGCCGAAGCTGATATCGAATGCGCGCTTGATGCCGCCCTCGATATTGGCCGCCAGGATATCGCCCAAGGCGCAGTCGCCCAAATGGGACAAGTCCTGGCCGTTGAGGACGAAAAAGGAACCAATGTTCTTTTGAATAACGCCCGAAAATGCCGCCTCGATGGTCCCGGGGGGGTTTTGGTCAAGGTCAAAAAACCCGGCCAGGAACACCGCGTCGATTTACCGACCATCGGCGTCACCACCGTTGAAGAAGCTTCCAAGGCGGGGCTTCGCGGCATTGCCGTACAAACCGGCGGTGCGCTTGTCATCGACCCCAAAGCCGTCGGTCTTGCCGCTGACCAGGCCGGGATGTTCGTTATCGGCATTCAGGTTCCGGAAAAGAAACTCACCCCCGGCAAGGCAGCCGCCGTTCCCATGATCTACCTTATCGCAGGCGAACCGTCCGGCGACCTGTTGGGCGCCCGCCTGATGGACGCCTTGAAAAAACAAACCAAGGGAAAAATTTCTTTCACCGGCATCGGCGGCACCCGGATGGAAGAACAGGGCCTGAAAAGCCTGTTCCCCATGGCCGAATTATCGGTCATGGGGGCGGCCGAGATCATCCCGAAAATTCCCCGGCTCCTGGCCCGTATCTCCGAAACCGCCGCCGCCATCGAAAAACTAAGGCCCAGCGCGCTGATCACCATCGATGCCCCGGATTTTTGTTTTCGCGTCGCCAAACGCTTAAAGGGCAAGGCAATACCGCTCATTCATTACGTCGCTCCATCGGTCTGGGCCTGGCGGTCGGGACGGGCAAAAAAAATCGCCGGCTTTCTCGATCATTTATTGTGCCTGCTGCCGTTCGAGCCGCCTTTCTTCGAGGCCCAGGGGTTGCCTGCGACCTTTGTCGGACATTCCATAATGGAATCAGATGCCGGCGCTGGTAGGGGGCCGGAATTCCGCCGGCGCCACGGCATCGATGCAGACGATAAATTGATCGCCGTTCTTCCCGGCAGCCGTTTGGGAGAGGTTTCCCGCTTGGGTAAAGTGTTCGGGGAAACCTTGTTTTTGCTGAAGAAAAATCACCCCAATTTAAGGGCCGTCATTCCGACCACGGATACGGTCGCCGGGGCTGTGCGCCGAATAACATCGGCCTGGCCAGTACCGACGCTGGTGGTCGAAGGCGACCCGGAAAAATACGACGCCTTTGCAGCCGCCAACGTGGCGCTGGCGGCGTCGGGAACCGTATCGCTGGAACTGGCAATGGCAAAAACGCCTTGCGTCATCACCTACAAGATAAACCCGCTGTCGTATCTGGTGG
>JABMOY010000145.1 GCA_013203955.1 Rhodospirillales bacterium
GCGCCGATATCATTTTCCCCGACGCCCTGCCGTCGGAAGAAGATTTTCGCGCCTTCGCCAAAGCCGTTCCCGGCCCGAAAATGGCCAACATGACCGAATTCGGCCGCACCCCCTATTTCACCGCGAGTGAATTCCAGGATATGGGCTACGACATCGTCATCTGGCCGGCGACATCCATGCGCATCGCCGCCGGCGCCATGACGGAGCTTTATACCCACATCCGCGAAAACGGCGGAGCACAAGCCCTGCTCGGCAAAATGCCCACCCGCGCCGAGCTTTACGAGACCATCGGCTATTACGATTACGAGGCGCTGGATAAGGGCATCGCCAAGACGGTGGTGCCGGAGGCGCCCGGAGAATAAATGCCGGAGACGCCGGGGGAATAGGTCGAATACCCATAAACGGGAATGTGCAGTTGTCTATATCGCCGATTAGACACAAACGGATCTTAGGATGGCGGTCGATCTTGAAGGCCGGTTCGGTGGATACCGAATCGGTTTATAAAACCGGCGGATTGGTATAACATTACAACTTGTTGGGTCTTTAAGGGCCGGCACCAGAAATCCCGTTGTTTCGGCCTCACGATTGAGAGGAGGTTTGGAGCCATGTGCAAAGCACTCCTTCGGCGTTCCAGCACCCGTCATGTGCCCCGGCGTTTCCTAGCAGTCGTTACCGCCTCGCTTTTGGCGTGGCCTCTCGCCGCCACCGCCCAAGCCCCGGACGTGGGACCGAGCGGCTGCGTCGCCAATTGCGGCACTGGCGGCGGAAGCAGCGGGCGCAGGGGTGGTGGAAGAAGTAGCAGCGGCGGCAGCTACAACCCCTATGCCGGCGCTGCGGCAACCGCCTTCGGGGCCTTCCTGAAAGGCTTCATGAGCGGGATGTCCCCGTCGAACCGGGCAACCGCCCTCAACAACAAAGGCGTCGACGCGAAGAAAAGTGGCGATCTGGAAAGCGCCGTCCGCTATTACGAAGCGGCGCTTCAACTCACGCCCGGCGACCGGGTCATCGAGGATAACTTTTCCACCGCCCTGAACGATCTTGCAATTCGTATGGAGCGCAACGAGAATTACGACAATGCCGTAGCCTATTTCCGCCGTGCGTCTCAATACAATCCGGGCAGCAAGGTCATCCGTGAAAACCTCGAACGTGCCATTTCACGGCGGGGTTATGCGCGCGAGCGACTCCGCAAAAAGGCGGAAGAAAAAAGGAAGATGGAAGCGGCCTTGGGGCGTATTGATCAAAAGCTGGCATCCTTTTCGAAAGACCTGGACCTAAGCGATCAATCCGAGGCCGGGTTGCAGTTATTGGAATTTGACGAACCCAAAAAAAACAATCCTCAAATTGCCGAAGCCAAGGCACGGGTCGGTGCCCGGCTCGATGAAGTCGAGAAAAAGATTATCAAAGCTCTTGGCGGCGAATCGGCCTGGGACGGCGGTCGCGGAGGAACCCTGGACAGCCCGGCCCAGCCCGTTCGTATGGGAGAAGCACGCTATGACAAGGCGGACCCTGTTTCGACCGCCGCCATCGACCCCAAGCAGGCCGTCCCCATCACCGCACCCAACGCCCCTACGGGTGTGCTTGGCTCTGGGATTTCGGAAACGGACAAGAAGAAGAACGCCGAGGCGTCCATTTCCATCAGTTCTTATCTGGCCAGCAAAGGGGATTACGAAGGTGCTCTAAAACATCTGGAAAAAGCACGGCACGCCCAACCGCGGGATTCCGGCCTTAAACAGGCCGCGGCCTATGTCAAAGGGATGAAAGCGGCAAAAGCCCTGACGGGTGGGGGCGGCAAAACCAATTCACCGTCGCCCAAGGCGGACATCGTCCTTGATGCCCTGAGCGCCGGAGAAGGCGATTGGACCGCCAGCCTTAGATACCTGGAAGGAATGAAATACAAGGCCCCTGCCAACCCCTACGTACGCGAGGCCCTGATCTACACCCGGGGGGTTTACGCTTATCAAAGATCGAGAGGTTTCAAGGATCCCTACACCGTGGAAGAAGCGAAGGTTTCCGAGCTCCAATTTCCGCCGCAGTCTGTCCTGGACGAGCCATCCGAGGCGGAAATCATGGAATTGTTCACCAACGATCCGCTGCCGCCCTGGCCCCAGCACATCCAGGACAAGATCGACGCCAAGGAAATCATGGATATGATCGCTAACGATCCGCTGCCCCCCCGGCCCCAGGACATCAAAGGCAGGTTAAGCACCAAGGAAATGCTAGAAATGATCGCCGAGGAACAGCAGCCTCAGCCGACCGGCAAGAAAATGATGGAACAGAAAATCACCATGATGTCCCACAAGGGGCTGGACGCGGTCGGACGCGAGGATTTTGCCACTGCCTACAAAATCTTCAGCGCCCTCCATAAACAACGCCCAAATGACGCAAATATCCGCGATGTCATGAACTACACCGAAGGGCTTTATCACGCCCAACAGGGCAAAAAGAAATAAACGGCTCCATGAAAAATATTTTTCCCTTCACGAACGGCCATTTCGTGGCGCGCTTATTCGCCGGGCTCTTCGTTGTTCTGGCCATCACCGGCTTTCAGGCGGCCTCGGCCCGGCAAGCCAACGCAAAAACCACCCAGGTTGCTGCGGCAAATGAAAATAAAGAGGTCAAGAAATTCATTGACCTCGGAATGAAAGAGGCCAAACAGAAAAATTGGCGAGCGGCTATCGAACACTTTAAAAAAGCTGTTTATGCCGCCAGTTACAAACCGCCCGCCAGGCTTTTGTTCAATGCCGGATTCGCCAACGACAAGCTGGGGGGGCGTGAATTCGCCGCCATCGGCTATTACCGTGCTTATCTCGCCAAAGTCCCGGACGCCAGGAACGCAAAAGCCATCATGAAGCGGATTGGCGAGTTGGAAGTCAAGATCGCGGGAAACGCCAGAAAGCTCCTGAAGCTGATGGAAAGTTTTGCCGCTGAGTTTCCGCCTGATTCTTACGCGGGCAGGAATGGCTATTATGCCGTTGCCATCGCCCGCGCCGAAGTTGGCGACGTAGAACAGGCGATTGCCCTGGTCCCGAAGTTGAGTTCTATCGCCGCAGCCTATTCGATAATCGCCCATACCCAGGCCAAATCGGGCGATTTCTCTGGCGCCAAGCAAACCTGCCGTAAAATAAAAAAAAGATATAACATCACTTTACTCGGAGCCTACGGAAATATTGCCATTGAACAGGCGAAAGTGGGGGATACAAAAGGCGTTCTGGAGACGGCGAAACAAATCGCCACCATAGCCGAGCCTGGAAAAAACAATCGGAAATATGCATTGGAAGCACAAACAGACGCCTATATCGAAATTGCCAGTACCCTTATTCAAGGAAATGATGTGGAATGGGACTTTAAAGCGGCGAAGCCCTTTTTGACCCTGGCTAAGGAAACGGCGGACAAGTTCGACTCGTCGGTGAATAAAAAATATTCCGCCTATGCCCATCTGTCCGGTCTTTGGATGAAGATCGGTAACGTCAAAAAGGCCTGGGAGGTGGCGGCCCTGGCCAAACCCAACAAAGAAGATCTGGATTTTGCCTACGGTAATATTGCACAGGTTTACGCCTCCGCCGGTGAGATCGAGGAGGCCGAGAAGGCCTTGGACATGATAAGCAGGGGCTCTCATCGCCGCGAGGGCCCCATCAGTACAATCAAGAGCTACCGAAAAGCCAAAAAGGATTTGGAAACTTCCTCTAACAGGAAAGAACGTGAAAATGCCCAAGTCTGGCTCAGGGTCTTTAAACCTATCGGAAAACGAACGTTCAGCCGAGCCGAGGCCCTAGATTGGACCTATAGTGCAGTTTCTAATTACCGCATCAACGAGGACTTCAGGAAATACATCCACGCCCTCGAAGGCAAGGAATCCGATTCCCCAGTTTCAAACCGCGACGGCATTGTCACGGAACTGGGCGGCGCTATCGCGAACATCATGCGTAGCCTGAGGCAGTTTCAGAAAAAGGCCGCCTTTTGGAAAAATCGTTTGCGCAAGAACTGACATCTGATCCCGAGCAACATTGATTCTTGGAGATCAACTCAAGGGCGAAACCATGAATTACCTCAGCCGGTCCCGTCGCAAGCAGTGGACAATTGTTCCTTTCGCCTTGGCTCTTTTCTTGGGCATGGGTGCAGGGAGTACGGTTGTTGCGGACGCCCCGTCCGCGACGGTGAAAGAGGCCATGCGGCTGGGCCTGGAGGCGGGCAAACGGAAGGACTGGAAGGCGGCGATCAAACACTTCGATAAGGCCCGCGAGGAGGCTCGCCACACCCCGCAGATTTTGTTCAACCTGGCCCTCGCCTACGACTCGGTGGGCGGCCGGGATTTCGCCGCCATCGCCTTTTATCGAGCCTTCCTGGCCGTCGCCCCGAATTCCAGGAACGCGGAACGGATTCGAAAGCGCATCTCGGAACTGACAGAAAAAATGAAGGGAGTCGTCGTGAAATTGATCGACGTGGCGGAAAAAATGGCTAAAGAATTTCCGGTCGGAATCTATGAACGGTCGGGGGCACTTAAAGCCGTCGCCGCCGCCCATGCCATGAACGGTGACATGACGTCCGCCCAGGCAATCGTGGAAAACGAACTGGAGGAACGTTACCGCGAAGGGGCCTATTACACCATTGCCACCTACCTGGCGATAGCAGGGAAGTTCTCGGACGCCAGGAATACGGCTAAACTTGTCAAGAACCGGGGCTTTTATGCGAGCATTTACGGAAACATCGCCGGATGGCAGGCCATGGGGGGTGACGTAAGAGGGGCCATGGAGTCCGCCGCTCAAATCGAATCCCTTACAGGAAATACCGAGTCCGAACGAAATTCGATCATGTCGGCGCAATCCGAGGCTTATTCCCGAATCGGAGATCGCCTTCTTGAAAACGGGGATATCGAGGGGGCCAAGACAATGGTGACGAAGGCCAAGCGGGCGGCGACCGCTATAAGCCCAAAGAAATCGCATAGAGGAAACATTTTTTCGCCCCTCCTGACCCTTTGGGTCCGAACGGGGGACGTGCAGGGGGCCCTACGATTCGTTGAAACGCTCGACGCCGGGAGCAGTCTAAGAGACGACGCCTTCAATTCTGTGGCCTATGCGCTGACTAGGGCTGGGGAGATCGAGCAGGCCCGGCGGACGCTGGCACGGGCAACCAAAGTCAACCCGAATATCCAGAAATGGATAGATACCATCGAGAAGCATCGGAAGGCCGCGCACGACGCCACGGACGAAGAACAACGCCGGGCCGCCGAACAATGGCTCCGGAGGGGGACCAGCCCCCTGGGGCGACCGCTTAAAGCCACCCTTTACTACACTGGGCTGTCGTTACCCGAGAAAGAGGCCTATTCGTGGGCCGGGCAAGTTGCACCGGTCTCATACCCCAGAGCCGGGCTTGCGGTTGACAACCTTGAAGAATACATTCGCGGCCTCCTGGGCGATGATTCGCATTTTCGGGCGGACCGGATTACCGGCGCCGCCACCAGCATCATGAATAGGTTGAATTTCTATCGGCAGACGGAAGCCGAATACCAAGCGCTGCGACGGCAGGCGAAAGCCACTGGATCACAGAAGTGACGATGGCGTAACCAAATTCGAAGGGCCGCTTTGGGTCACAAGCGGCGGGTTGCCTGCCCTCAGCCGCCCAAAAGCCCCCGCAGTTTCTTCACCGCCTCATTCCGCGCCGATATCATTTTCCCCGACGCCCTGCCGTCGGAAGAAGATTTTCGCGCCTTCGCCAAAGCCGTTCCCGGCCCGAAAATGGCCAACATGACCGAATTCGGCCGCACCCCCTATTTCACCGCGAGTGAATTCCAGGATA
>JABMOY010000146.1 GCA_013203955.1 Rhodospirillales bacterium
GCATTCCGATGGCGCAGTTGTTGCCGATATCGCTGGAAATGATGGCGTCCTTGGGCAGGCCGTCCTGGATGGCGCGCCACGCCTGGCGGGGTGACATCAGGTCAGGCTCCCGATTGCGGCTATCGGCGTTCCAGGTCGTTCCGGGATCATCTTCTTCGTGATCCAGGCTGGAAAGTGTTTGCAGCCAGGCCGACTTGGTCTGATGGATCAGCGCCTTGCGGTCTTCGCGCCCTTTGTCACCGGCGTCGGACGATAGCTGCTCTAAAATCTGCTGCGCCACCTGTTTGGCGTCGCCGCAAATCCCCACGGTGACCTTTTTGGTCAAGCCAATGCGGTCGGAATTGATATCGACCTGGATGATGGCCGCCTTTTTCGGCCAATAATCGATGCCATAGCCGGGCAGGGTTGAGAACGGATTAAGCCTTGTTCCCAACGCCAGAACCACATCGGCCTTGGCGATCAATTCCATGGCGGCTTTGGAGCCGTTGTAGCCCAAGGGTCCGCAGGCCAAGGGTGGCTGCCCGGGAAGCTGTCATTGTGCTGGTAGCCGTTGCAAACGGCGGCATCCAGACGCTCGGCCAAGGCCACGCAGTCTTGAATGGCGCCGCCGATGACGACGCCGGCGCCGGACAGGATCACCGGGAACTTGGCGCCAGACAGAAGCTTGGCGGCCTCGGCAATCGCCGCCGCACCGCCCGCGGGCCGCTCAATGCGGACGATCTGGGGCAATTCGATGTCGATCACTTGCGTCCAGAAATCGCGGGGCACATTGATTTGCGCGGGCGCCGAGCCACGGATGGCTTTTTCGATGACGCGGTTAAGGACTTCGGCCATCCGCGACGCATCGCGCACTTCTTCCTGGTAACAAACCATGTCCCTAAACAGCGCCATTTGCTCGACTTCCTGGAAACCGCCTTGGCCGATTGTTTTGTTGGCGGCCTGAGGCGTCACCAACAGCATCGGTGTGTGGTTCCAATAGGCGGTCTTGATCGGCGTCACAAAGCCGGTAATGCCGGGCCCATTTTGGGCGATGGCCATGGCGATTTTGCCGGTCGTGCGCGTATAGCCGTCACAAATCAATCCGCCGTTTGTTTCGTGCGCGACATCCCAGAATTTGATACCGGCTTTCGGGAAAAGATCCGAAATCGGCATGAAGGCTGAGCCGATAATTCCAAACGCGTGCTCAATGCCATGCATTTGCAAGACCTTCACAAAGGCCTCTTCGGTCGTCATTTTCATATCGGATACCTCCCAGCATCGTAAAATTTGAGACAGAATATCACAGAATTTGAGACAGAGACTAGGGGGTTTAGCGGGTGCAGACAAGGCCGGAGCCTGTCATAATTGTCATAATCAAAACCTATCCCGTGCTCGGAGGAAAGCCATGCAATACACGGCGAATTCGCTGGAAAACCACTGGATGCCGTTTACCGGCAATCGGGATTTCAAGGCCGACCCCCGGATGATGGTCAAGGGCGAAGGCGTCTATTACTGGGACCAAAAGGGCGGCAAAATCTTGGACGGCTCGTCGGGGATGTTCTGCACCGCCGCCGGTCATTGCCGCCCGGAAATCGCCGAGGCGGTTTACAAGCAGCTTCAGGAAAACGACTTCGCGCCCCCCTTCCAGAACGGTCATCCGGGGGCGTTCGAGTTGGCGCAGAAAGTCTGCCGCCTGACGCCGGACGGCATGGATCATGTCTTTTTCACCAATTCCGGCTCGGAAGCCGTCGACACCGCCTTGAAGATCGCCATGGCCTATCACCGGACACGGGGCGAAGGACAGCGTACGCGCTTCGTTTCCCGCGAGCGGGCCTATCACGGCGTCAACATCGGCGGCACCTCTTTGGGCGGCATGGTCAAGAACCGCGAGACCTTTTCCGGCGTCATGCCCGGCGTCGTCCACATGCGCCACACCTGGTTGGAAGAAAACCGCTTCACCCAGGGCCAGCCGGAAACGGGGGCTTACCTCGCCGACGACCTGCAACGGATCGCCGAGACCTATGGCGGGACGACCATCGCGGCCTGCTTCGTCGAGCCAATCGCCGGCTCCACCGGGTGTTTGGTGCCGCCCAAGGGATACCTGGAACGGCTCCGCGAGATTTGCGACGCCCACGGAATCTTGCTGGTATTTGATGAGGTCATCTGCGGCTTCGGGCGCACCGGCAAGGCATTCGCCGCGCAATCCTTCGACGTTAGCCCTGACATCATCACCATGGCCAAAGCGCTGACCAACGGCGCCGTTCCCATGGCCGCCGTCGCCGTTCAGGACAAAATCTACGAGACCATCGTCAATGCGGCGCCGGAAAACGCCATCGAGCTGTTCCACGGCTATACCTATTCCGGCCACCCGACGGCGTGCGCGGCGGGGCTGGCGGCGTTGGAGATTTACGAAAAAGAAAACCTGTTCGAGCGCGCCGCCGAATTGTCGCCTTATTTCCTCGACCGGGTGTTTTCTCTGCAAGACATGGACGCCATCACCGATATCCGGGGTTACGGCATGATCGCCGGCATCGATCTGGCGCCCGGCGACAAGCCGGGGCAACGCGGCACGCAATTGCAGAAGGATCTTTTCTGGAACGGCCTGCACGTGAAATTCACCGCCGACACCGGCATTATCGCGCCGTCGTTCGTCGCCGAGAAGGAACACATCGACCAAATGGTTGAAATCCTTCGGAAAATCATCGGCGGGAAATAGTGAAGGCGCTGCTGCAACGGGTCACAGAAGCTTCCGTCAGCCTTGAAGGCGACGTTTTATCGGCCATCGGGCCGGGGTTGGTGGTTCTGGTCTGCACCGAAAAAGAAGACTCAGCTGCGGACGCCGATTTCTTCGCCCGCAAGATCGCCAACATGCGGCTGTTCGCCGATGCCGACGGCAAGACTAACTTGTCGCTGTTGGATGTCGGCGGCGAGGCCCTGGTCATCAGCCAGTTCACCCTGGCCGCCGTCTGGCGCAAGGGCAACCGGCCCGGTTTTTCCGCCGCCGCCGCCCCCGACATGGCCGAGAAGCATTACGAATATTTTTGTGAGCAACTGGCCGGCGAAGGGGTGCCGGTGAAGACCGGAAAATTCCGTTCCCACATGGCGGTCAGCCTCGTCAACGACGGCCCGGCGACGATCTGGATGGATTCAAACGAGAGTTAAGTTTTCTAAGCAGCCAGCACCAGAACCAGAATTCCCCCGGCAACCAGGACGATGCCGATGAATTCCAGGCGGTTGATCTTTTCCCGGAAGATCAGCGCCGACACCAGGAAGGTGAAGACCAGTTCGACTTGGCCGAGCGCCCGGACGTAAGCGGCGTTCTGTAAGGTGAACGCCGAAAACCAGCCGATCGAGGCCAAGACGCCCGCCACCCCCACCGATAACGACGGCCGCCAGTGTACCAGCACGGCTTTTAATTGATCGCGTTCGCGAAAGGCCAGATAGACACCCATCATCAGCGTTTGCAGGACCACCGATACGGCCAAGGTAAACGCCGCCTGCATGATGAAGCCGTCGCCGCCTAAGGCCAGCGCGCCGCCCCGGAACAACACCACCGACGCTCCCAAAAAGGCGCCGCAGAGAAGCCCGATCAGCGTCGGCTTTTCGGTCAGGCTGGTGAACAGGTTGGCGAAGGTGATCTTGGTCTGCGCCACCGACATCACCATCACGCCGATGAGGCTGATGGCGATGGCGGCGGCGGCGGCCCAGCTCATCGAATCGCCGAGGATCAAAAAGCCGAGCAGGGCGACCTGTACGGTCTCGGTCTTTGAATACGTCGTGCCGATGGCGAAATTGCGGAACGAAAACAACCAGATCAGCAACAACGTGAAGATGATCTGCGACAATCCGCCAGCCAAGCAGTAAACCAGGAATTTGCCGGTGATGGCGGGCACCTTGAAGCCGCCGAATTCGGCCAGCCCCCAGCAATAAAGCACGGCGAACGGCCAGGCGTAGAAAAATCGCACATAAGTCGCCCCCGCCGTCGACAGGCGGGCTTTCAGGTGTTTCTGCAACGCCGAGCGCAGATTCTGGAAAAAAGCGGCGGCGATGGTCAGCGGAATCCACAGTTCGAACATGGGCGGCGATTATAACGGTTGCAACCGGCCCGTCATCCGCGTTTCTATTGCAGTCCCGCGTATGCAGTTGGAGAAAAGCCCCTTGGCGAAAGATCTGCCTAAAAAAGCGAAGGCCGTCATCATCGGCGGCGGCGTCATCGGCTGTTCCATCGCCTACCACCTGACCAAGATCGGCTGGTCGGAAGTGGTGCTGGTCGAGCGCCAAAAACTGACGTCGGGCACCACGGCACGCCGCCGGGCTGATCGGGCAATTGCGCGACAACCCGGACATGACCAAGCTGGCCAAGTACACGGCCGAGCTTTATGCGGGGCTGGAGGCCGAAACCGGGCAGGCCACGGGCTTCAAGCAGAACGGCTCGCTGTCCATCGCCACCACCGAAGGCCGCCTGGAAGACCTGAAGCGGCGCGCCGACATGGCCAAGGTCTTCGGGCTCAAGGTCGATGTGCTGACAGCCGAGGCATGCCGGGAAATTTACCCGCTGATCACCGTCGATGACGTTTTGGGCGGCATCTTCGTGCCGTCCGACGGCCAGGCCAATCCCACCGATATCACCATGGCGCTGGCCAAGGGCGCGCGCGCCGGCGGCGCCGAAATCTTCGAAGATTGCAAAGTCTTAAGCCTCAATCATTCGGACGGGCGCGTCAGCGGGGTCAACACCGAACGGGGCGCCATCGAGGCGCCCTATGTGGTGCTGGCGGCCGGCATGTGGACACGGGAATTCGCCGCCACCGTCGGCGTCACGGTGCCGCTGCACGCGTGCGAACATTTCTACATCGTCACCGAACCCTTCGACGGCGTGACGCCCGACCTGCCGGTGTTCCGCGATTACGATTCTCAGGCCTATTACAAGGAAGACGCCGGGCGGATGCTGTTGGGCGCCTTCGAGCCCGAAGCCAAGCCCTGGGGCATGGACGGAATCCCCGAGGATTTTTGCTTCGACCAGTTGCCCGACGATTTCGATCACTTCGAGCCGATCCTGGAAGCCGCCCTTCGCCGCATGCCGGCGTTGGAGCATGCCGGGATCCAGACTTTTTTCAACGGGCCGGAAAGCTTCACCCCGGACAACCGATATTACCTTGGCCCGGCGCCGGGGCTGGACGGCCTGTTCGTCGCCGCCGGGATGAATTCCATCGGCATCCAGTCGGCGGGCGGTGTCGGCAAGGTCGTCGCCGAGTGGATGCGGGACGGTCATGCGTCCATGGACCTTTGGACCGTCGACATTCGCCGCGCCCTGCCGTTTCAAGGCGACCCGGAATATCTGCGGCAAAGGGTATCGGAAACCCTGGGTCGGCTTTACGCCGTGCACTGGCCGTTTTACCAATTCCGCACGGCCAGGGGTGTGCGCACCTCGCCGCTGCACGATCGATTGGCGCAAAAAGGCGCGTGCTTCGGGGAATCTCAAGGCTGGGAGCGGCCAAACTGGTATGCGCCCGAGGGTGTCGAGCCGGAATACGTCTATAGCTACGACCGCCAGAACTGGTTCAAACATTCGGCCGCCGAACACAAAGCGGTGCGCGAAAAGGTCGGGCTTTTCGATCAGACATCGTTCGCCAAGATCGAGCTTCGGGGTAGGGACGCCGAAAAAGTTCTCAACACTATTTGCGCCAATGACGTCGCCGTCGAGCCCGGTCGCGTCGTCTATACGCAATGGCTGAATGAGCAGGGCGGCATCGAGGCCGACCTGACCGTCACCCGCCTCACCGAAGACCGCTACTTGATCGTCACCGGGGCACAGTCGCAAGTCCGCGACGCAGAATGGCTCAGGCGGAATATCCCCGAAGGCTCAGATGCCGAAATCAAAGACGTGACGGAAGACTTTGCCGTCCTAGGCATCATGGGGCCGGAATCAAGAGCGCTTTTGCAGGGGCTGACGGAAGATGATTTGTCGAATGCCGCTTTTCCCTATCAAAGTTCCCAAGAAATCGAACTCGGCGGCCAACGGGTGCGAGCGTCACGCGTTTCCTATATCGGTGAACTGGGGTGGGAGCTTTATGTCTCTGTCCAAGACGCGGTCCAAGTCTATGACGCTATCGTTTCTGGGGGTGCCTCTGGGGGCATTTCCCTAGTGGGCATGCACGCCATGCAGTCGCTCAGGATAGAGAAAGCCTATCGGGCCTGGGGCCACGACATCGGCGACCAGGACACCGCCCTGGAAGCCGGGCTCGATTTCGCCGTCGCTTGGGACAAAGCGGGCGACTTTATCGGCCGCGATGCGCTGTTGGCTCAGCGCGAGGCGGGCGTCAAGCGGCGGCTGGTGCAGTTCGCCCTCGATGATCCCGAACCGCTGCTTTACGGCAAGGAGCCCATCTATCGCTCGGGCGACATATGCGGTTATGTTTCGTCGGCCATGTACGGCCATACCCTGGGCGCTGCCATCGGGCTCGGCTATGTCGGCAACGAAGGCGGCGTCGATGCGGATTTCATCAAAGCCGGGGCTTACGAAATTGAAGTCGCCGGCGTCCGCTTTGCGGCCCAAGCGTCGCTGAAACCCCTTTATGATCCGAAGGGTGGGCGCACAAAGGCCTGATCTGTTAACATCGGTAGCATGAAACGTGTCGTCTTTAGCCTTCTGCTGATCCTAATAACCGGGTTGCCCGTCCAGGCCGATTTTCTGGCCGGGTTTGATGCCTATAAACGGGGCGATTTCACCGCCGCTTATCTGGAATGGGAACCGCTGGCCAGCGCCGGGGACGCCGTCGCCCAGTTTAATATAGGCGCCCTTTACGAAAATGGTCGGGGCGTGCCTAAGGATTATGCCCAGGCCTATCGCTGGTACCGGCAGGCGGCTGAGCAGGATTATGCCTTCGCCATCAAGGCCGTTCGCAGGTTCGAGCGCGACCACCCCACGGTCGTCCGCCGGGCCAAGGTCGACAAACGCCAGCAGGCGGAATTGCAGAGGCTCCGTGAAGAACGGTTGAGGCCCAAGAAAAAGTCCGAACCAACTTCGCGGCGGCGGAAGCCCCGCACCCGAAACCGGCAGAAGGAAACCGGTGGCGGGTTGGATATCCCCGTTCCCGCCGGATGGAATCCAGCCGAACCCGGACAATTGGGCAAGGCGGAATTGGCCGCAACCGACGGCTTGCCGAACTTTGCGCCGACAAGGACGCTCTATCTTCCCGATGGCAAGACGGGCGAGAACTGGTCGGAATTGATTGTGGTCGACCGCTGGCGCCAACGCGGACTTCCCGCCCCTGATCGGCTTTACGAAGCCTTCATCCGCCAAGTCATCGCCGGGTGTGAAGGCGGCTACCATGGTGACCCGAAACATAGCCGCCTGGACAAGATGCTGACGGTCGAAAGTTTCTATGCCTGCTCAAAACATAAAGGACAGGATTACGGGTCGTTCACCATGATGAAGATCATCGGCGGGGCCAAAGATCTTTTCCTGGTCCGGCGCAAGTGGCGCGGCTCATCCTTCGCCGAAGCGGACCTGCAAACGATTTCGTCGAGGTTCGACAGTTGGAAGGCGTGGTTCAACGGCGTCGGGCCGCGTCAAAAGGCGGGGCAAGGGCAACAGCAAAAAAGAATAACCGGATTCGGTTTTTTCGTCACCCGCCAAGGCCATATCGTCACCACCAACCACTTGGTCAAGGGCTGCCGTTTGCTGCGTTTCTCCGGGGCGCAGGCGCGCCTGGTGGCCAGCGACCCTATCCGCAACCTTGCGCTTTTCCAGGTCCGCAAAAATCCGATCCAGGTGGCGGCGTTTCGTTCAGACGACGGCGTCGGCAAGGGGGATACCATCGTCGTTGCCGGTTATCCGGCAGACGGGGACAAGGATGTGGACTTGAGTGTATCGACGGGCATCGTCAACGTCCTGTCGGGGCCCGGCAGCGATAACAGGATGATCGAAGTCACCGCGCCCATTCAGCCGGGATTGGGGGGTGCGCCGCTTCTTGATCTCAAAGGTAACGTCGTCGGCGTTATCCTGACCAAGGCGGAGGCCCTGATGATGGCCGGCCTGACGGCGGCGGACGCGGGCGGTATCCCCGAAACCGTCGATTTCGCCATCAACGCGCAGGTGGTGAAGGCGTTTCTCGATAGCCAGGGCGTTGCTTACCCGAAGGCCGAAGCGGTCAAAATCCTGACCCCAGCTGTGGCCGGCGATTTGGCCCGCGCTTTCAGCGTTTCCATCGATTGCCGGAAATGATGAGCGTTGAAAGTGGGTTATGCGTTTTTTAACTGCTCTTTAACCGTATTTGGTGCCTATTATGGTAGGTCGTTAAATTGTCGATTCGGGGCGAAGCCTGGGGCGGCAACGGATTAAAATATTTCCCCCGCAGGCCATTGACGGCCTGTGGGAAAAAGGTTTCGTTTAGGCATGGCTAGGCATAAGTCCCCTCCCGGCGCGGTATTGTTGAAGCGCCTTCATTCTATGGAAGGAAAGCCCCCCGCGGGGCTGGCGCTGATGCTGATTTCACTCAGCGTTTTGCCGACATCCACCGTCGATGAGGAGTTCTGGGAGGAATTGGACGAATTTCTCCTTGATTACAAAACCCGCTACGACGGCGAGCTGTATGAGCTTTCGCTGCCCGATCGCGCGATCCTGATCAAGATGACCGAACACACAGAGGTCGGGATGATCTCGGACCTTAAGGTTTCGACTTTGCGTTTGATTCAGCAATATTTTCCCGAAAATTTCGGCATGGTCGACCAGGCCCGCCTGCTGCGCACCATCGAGCTTGGCTTCAGACTGCCCAACGCCATCAAGTTCCTCGAACGCTACGAAAACCAACCCGGCAAGACCGGCGAAAAGGCGATGGAGATGCGTGGCCTTCAGGACGAGGACATCAAATTGGTCCTCGATGTCAACCGCAAGGTCGGGCCGCAAAAATTCAAGGAAATTTTTGTGCAAAGTCAAATGATGGCTGACATCAAACCCGACCAGGAGCCCGAAGAGTTGATGCGGGAATACTTCATTTCCATGGGGGCGCTGAAAAAGCACGTTTTTCCCAATGTCGAACTTCGTGGCACCGGCAACCTGTTCAATCAATTGACGATCACACTGGACAAGGTTTTGGTGCAGGCCTTTGACGACATCAACCCTGGGCGCAAGGCGTGTTCCATTAACATGAACGTCGAAAGTGTTTTCACCAAGTCATTCGAGGAATTTATAAATAAAGGCGGCGAATCCGCCCTTGCCAACATCGTTTTTGAATTTCGCCAGGACAATATTCTGCAACAATTTGATGAATTTCAAATCGCCGCCAACCTGATTAAATCCAAGGGCGGGGTTATCGCTGTTGATGCCATTTTTCCGGAAACTGTCGGCCTTGTGAACCTGGATAAGCTGGGGGCCACTTTCGCCAAGATTTTCTGGCGTCCGGGCGCCGAAGAATCATTGCCGGCGCAGGCGGCGGAAATCATGAAAATGCGGAAAGCCGGGATTATTTTCGTCATCGCCCGGCTTGACGATGAAACCGGAGTCCGGGTCGGCCAAGATCTCGGCATTACCGTGTTCCAGGGCTTTTACATCGACGATATGCTAAAGGGCAAAACTTAAGACCGCCACCGCTTCTTGATTAATTTCCCTTCCGAATGCCCAAAAAAAGGGCCGCGTTGGCGGCCCTAGGTTTTTGTGTGGGGGAGAGTTTTGTGAATGACGTTTATCTGTTGTCACCTGATGTGATGGGGTCGGATACGTTGGACGGCGACGACCCGGCGCCTCAGGCCGAACCCCAGTAGCTGTGCGACGCCACGTAGCCAAATTTCGAACCGTCTCATTTTCGTCTCCTGTCCGTTAATCGTTTTATTGTCCGGCGCTCATCGGCGAATGCTATAAAACGCAATCAAAATGGCCTTGGCTTGTTGGAAATGTGGCATTGTTGTGATGTTTTCCAACCCAGTAGGAGATATCCGGCATGACCGCGCTCAGCCCTTCTTTCGTTACCCACCTTGAATGCTCCGAAACCGGCGAGCACCACCCGGCGGGCATCCTGCATGGGTTGTCCCAGGCGGGCGCGCCGTTGTTGGCGCACTATGACCTGGAGGCTTTGGCCAAGGCCGTAACCAAAGAGGACATCGCCAAACGCCCGCCCGACATGTGGCGTTACCGGGAATTCCTTCCGATCCCCCCCGATATTGAGCCCGTCAGCCTCGGCGAAAATATGACGCCGCTGATTGCCGTTCCCAAGACGGCGGCCCGGCTCGGCGCCGGTGAGGTCGTGGTCAAGGACGAAGGCCGGCTGCCGACCGGGTCGTTCAAGGGCCGGGGGATGGCGGTGGCGGTGACCATGGCCAAGGCGCTCGGCATCAAACGTATGGCCATCCCGACGGCGGGTAATGCGGGCTCGGGGTTGGCCGCTTACGCGAGCCGGGCGGGGATCGAATCGTTTGTCTTTACGCCGTCCGATACGCCCGAGGTAACGGCCAGCGAAATCGCCTTTCACGGCGCCCATGCCTGGATGGTCGACGGGCTCGTCGGCGATTGTGCGAAAGTCGTCGCCGACGGGGTTGATGAAATGGGTTGGTTCGACCTGACGACCCTGAAGGAGCCCTATCGGGTTGAGGGTAAAAAGACCATGGGCCTGGAAATGGCCGAGCAATACGGCTGGACATTGCCCGACGTTATCTTTTTTCCGACCGGCGGCGGCGTCTGCCTGATCGCCATGTGGAAGGTTTTTAAGGAATTGAAGGAAATCGGCTGGCTCGAGGGTCCTCTGCCGCGCATGGTGGCGGTCCAATCGACGGGTTGTGGGCCCATCGTCAAGGCCTTCGACGAAGGAAAAAGGGATGTCGAAACGTGGCCCGACGTGACCACGAATATCCACGGCGTGCGCGTGCCCAATCCCCTTGGCGGGCGCCTGGTGTTGGATGTGCTTTACGATTCGAACGGCTTCGGCACCGCTGTTGACGATGATGCCGTCGTATCCGCCCGGGCCCAGGTGTGTGCCGAGGAAGGCTTACACCTCTGCCCCGAAGGGGCGGCTTGCGTAGTGGCGCTGGAACAGGAAATTAAATCGGGCCGGGTCAGTGCCGGTGACCGGGTGCTTGTTTTTAATTCGGCTTCCGGGCTGAAATCGCCGATGCCGCCGATGAATAACCGTTTGGACAAGGGCAAGGCCGTCGATTACAAGGCGCTTTAAGTCACCTTAATCTTGATTTCGCCGATGCCTTCGACGCCGCCTTCCAAGACGTCGCCGCGCTCCACGGCGCCGACGCCGGCCGGCGTGCCGGTGAAGATCAAATCGCCGCCTTTAAGCTCAAACAACCCCGACAGGTGGGCAATGATCTCCGGCAGAGACCAGATCAGCTGGTTGATGTTGCCGTCCTGGCGGGTTTCTCCGTTGACGTCTAGCCAAACCCGGCCTTCGGAGGGGTGCCCGGTGGCGGTGACGGGGTGGATGGGGCCGATGGGCGCCGAATTTTCGAAGGCTTTGCCGGAATCCCAAGGCCGTCCGGCCTTCTTGGCTTCGCCCTGAAGATCGCGGCGCGTCATGTCCAGCCCGACGCCGTAGCCCCAGACCAGATCAAGCGCCTTGGCCGGGGCGATGTCGGTGCCGCCGCCCGAAAGGGCGGCGACGAGTTCGATCTCGTGATGGACGTTCTCGGACTTCGGCGGATAGGGGAAGGCGGCATCGTCTTCGGGGCCTGAGGGCAAAAGGTTGTCCGGGGATTTCTGGAAAAAGAACGGCGCCTCGCGGTCGGGGTCGTGGCCCATTTCCCGGGCATGGTCGGCGTAATTGCGGCCGACGCAATAGACCCGGTGGACGGGAAACAAATCATCCGAACCGGCGACGGCGACGGCGGGGGCGGACGGTGGGGCGATGACAAAGGCCAAAGGAAACCTCCTGAAATCAAACGAAAAAAACGCACCACACTTTTAAACATACGGCCATATGGTATAGGGAGAATATATTCTAGTTGTCAGGGTTCAACCCTTTATTATATGCATCACGCAGCAATTCCGGCGGGGCCGTGGGCACGTCCGCCTTAAGCCGGGAAATAATGGCCGAACCAACGGCCAACCATACGGCGATGAGAGGCATTCTCTAAGAAATCTGGGAAACAAAAGTCCGTGGATAACCACGGGCTGCTTGTGTTCGTAACAGGGAGATAACCTATGACGGATAACGACTATGAATGGCTGATCGAGTTCGTCCACGATTACGATGACGGCTACCAAGTCACCAAACGCGGCCTTGATGCGACGCCTTTGGTGATCAAGAAGTTCGACCTGCGACCGGATGAAGTTATGGCGTTCACCTGCTATCAGGGCGCCAACAAGGCGTTGACGGCTTTCCACTTTCACCCCGAATTTTCGCTTGCAGACCGGGATGTTTACATGCGCCTGCACGAGGAAGGCCACGAGGTCGCCCTCGGCATGGGGGCAAGTCTGGCGGCTTCGAGGGCGCAACTGCGGCGCCGGATCGAAGAGGGGTTTTTGAACTTCGCCCGCACCATGGCTGAGCGGCTGGAAGAACGGTTTGCCGGATTTGGCCGGGGGCTTACGGTGGCGGCGCAGTCGCTGGCGTTATATATCGCCGTCGGCGGCCCGGGGCCGCGCTAGACACTGTACCTGGTTTCCCGGGGCGGGTATCGTTAGGGCATGAGTGAGGAGTCCCACCCGGAGATCCGCGATGCCGTCCGTGCCTTGTGCAAAGGCTTTGCCGGCGACTATTGGCGCGCCCTTGATCGCGAGCGGACTTATCCCACCGAATTCGTCAAGGCGTTGACGGATGCGGGGTTCTTGGCCGTCCTTATTCCAGAGGAATTCGGGGGTAGCGGCCTCGGCATTTCCGAAGCTGCCGCAATCTTGGGCGAAATCCATCAATCCGGTGGCAACGGCGGTGCCTGTCACGCCCAGATGTACATCATGGGCACCGTGCTCCGGCATGGCTCGGACGACCAAAAGCGGGAAATTTTGCCAAAGATTGCCGCCGGTGAATTGCGCTTACAGGCTTTCGGCGTGACCGAGCCGACCAGCGGCACCGACACCAGCCGTATCCGCACGACGGCTGAAAAGGACGGCGATGATTATGTCATCACCGGCCAAAAGGTTTGGACGTCACGGGCCGAACATTCGGACTTGATGCTTGTTTTGGCCCGCACATCACCTCGGGATGACGGGGGCGACGACGGGGCCAAGCCCCATGACGGCATGTCCGTCTTCATCATCGACATGCAGGAGGCTCAGAAATCGGGGCTCACCATCAAGCCGCTCAGGGCCATGATCAATCACGCCACGACGGAGATTTTC
This sequence comes from Rhodospirillales bacterium, assembly GCA_013203955.1. Taxonomy (GTDB): domain Bacteria; phylum Pseudomonadota; class Alphaproteobacteria; order Rhodospirillales; family Casp-alpha2; genus Casp-alpha2. The sequence goes on from JABMOY010000146.1 coordinate 13,253, forward strand.
TTCGATAATTTACGTGTATCAGCACGTAATATGGTGGGCGAAGAAGGAAAAGGTTTCCGTTATCTGTTGGATGGCTTGAATGCCGAGCGTATCTTGATTTCCGCCGAAGCCATCGGTGATGCGCGCTGGTTCATAGAAAAAGCGTGTAATTACTCTAATGAGCGCATCGTCTTCGACCGCCCTATCGGGCAAAACCAAGGCATACAGTTCCCCATTGCCCGCGCCCACGCCCAGACCGAAGCCGCCGATCTGATGCTCAAACAAGCGATCAAGTTGTTTGATGCCGGTAAGCCTTGCGGGCCGCAAGCCAACATGGCGAAGTTGCTGGCCGCCGATGCCTCCTGGGCGGCTGCCGACATGTGCCTACAAACCCACGGCGGCTTCGGCTTCGCCGAAGAATACGACATCGAACGCAAATTCCGCGAAACCCGGCTTTTCCAGGTGGCGCCCATATCCACCAACCTGATCCTCAGCTATATCGCCGAGCACGTTCTCGGCTTGCCCCGGTCGTTTTAGGTCTCGTCTCCGTTCCTGTTTCCTGGGCGGTAAAGGACGAAGGTGGCAAAAACTAGCAGTGCGAAGGTGGTATAGGCCACCGTGAACACCCAGGACGGAAAAGAATAATAAAGAAGGCGTTCAAGCCAGTAGGCAATGAACCCCTGTTCCATGCCCTCGGCTCCGGCTTTCTGGCGCAAATCGCTTTCCCATAAGGTCAATGGGCAAAAACGCCCCAGCCACTGTTGAAGGACGACAAAGCCGATGGCGGAAAGATGCGCATATCGGAAGACTCGGCCCCGGGTCCAAACCCAATGCAGTCCCCATCCGGCCAGGATCAACGCCTGCCCGCCAACGATGAAGATTACGATGCACGCGTGAACGACGCCGATGACATCGGCCCACAAGCCGTAGTCCATGGGCTGCCTCCCGTAATATCACCGAAAGGATAGCGCTTTTCGGTTTCCCGGTGCTAAATGAAGCGGAAAGATTTTTAAGGGAAGGGGGGAGTTCCTTGCATGGGGATCGATATCGATCATCTGCGCCAATGGATCGGTCGCAGCGAAGATGTGAGCGACGTGGCGACGGCGGCGCCCCTGGCGTGCCTGGCGGCGACGCTGGACCGTGACGACCCCGCACCTCAAAACGGCGACGCGGTGCCGCCGGGCGCACATTGGCTCTATTTCCTGGAACCGGCCCGCCAATCGGACCTGGATGCCAACGGCCACGCCAAGAAAGGCGGTTTCCTGCCGCCGGTGCCGTTCGAGCGGCGCATGTGGGCGGGCGGGCGCATAAAATTCTTAAAGCCGCTGCGCGTCGGCGACGCTATCACCAAGCATTCCGAAGTCGTCGACGTCACCACCAAGGACGGCAAAAGCGGGCCCTTGGTGTTTGTGCTGGTGCGCCACGAAATTTCCGGGCCTGATGGTTCGGCCATTATCGAAGAACACGACATTGTCTATCGAGGTGAAGCGCCTAGCCCGACGGCGAAGGCTCCGCCTCCGTCCCTGGCCGATAAGTCCGCCGATGCACCGTGGCGGCGCGTCATCGACCCCGACCCGGTGCTGCTGTTCCGATATTCGGCGCTGATCTTCAACGGCCACCGCATTCATTACGACCGCGATTACGTGACGAGGCAAGAAGGCTATCCCGGCCTCATTGTCCACGGGCCGTTGATCGCGACGCTGCTGATGGATCTGTTCAGGCGTGAAAATCCCGACGCCCGCCTGACCCGGTTCGATTACCGGGCTAAGGCGCCGGTCTTCGACTTGGGTCCGTTCACCGTCGCCGGAGAACCGTCTGGGGAAGCAAACAAAGCTTCGCTGTGGGCGCTCGACCACGAAGGCCGCCCGGCGATGACGGCGGAAGCGGAATTCGTGGCGGCGTGAATACGATTTTATGTAAATGCTGGAAATATCGAAATAATTTGAAACGAAACGCCACCGACGCGTAATCTGGTGGATGGTATTCTTCCGCCTGTATTCGATATGTTAATAAGGGTTTTAGAAAATGTCTGAAGATGCCGACCGCAGGAAAGAATCGCACCCCGGCGAGGTCAAGTCTTATCACGAAGGGGCCTTCATTTTCCGCGAACACGAAACCGGCGATCAGGCCTTCATCGTGAAATCGGGCAAGGTCGAAATCTTCAAAAGCTTCAACGAAGAAGGCAAAGACCCCCGGGAAGTCACCCTGGGCATTCTGGAATCGGGGTCCATGTTCGGCGAAATGGCGCTGATCGATGATGAACTGCGCATGGCCACGGCCCGCGCCGTCGGCAATGTCGAGGTCTTCATCATAACCCGCGGACAGTTCCAGATTAAGCTCTCGGGCGTCAACCTGTTCATCGGCAAGCTGCTTCAAATCCTTGCCGAAAACGTCCGCTCGAACAGCGAAAAGGTAAAATAGCCGTAATTAACGGGGTTACCCGGTCTTAGCGGAGTGCGGCGCCGGCCGCGGCTGCGGCGATGCTTGTCGCCGGGAAGGCCTTGGCCCTCTGCAGTCCTTTGAGGCGATCATGGGCGCTTAAGGATGTCCGACCGGCAACGCGGTCCCGCCATTCGCTGAGCTGTTTGGCGCGCTTTTCTTTGAAGCGGGTCTTAGGGTCGCCGTTGGTCAACCGGTCCATTTCGCGCTTTCGTTTCAGTGTCGTTTCCGCCTGGCGCATGGCGATCATATGCTGAGAGCCCAGGCCCTTTGAATTGGCATCGCGCCATGCTTGCAACTGCCGGGAACGGGTGATCTCAAGGGCATTTTTTCCGGGGACGCCGTTGGTGGGGTCGCGCTGGGCAAGCGTTCGGGCCTTGAAGCGGTCGTTCAGCCGCGCCATGCGGATATGATCGACGGGCGCGTATTGGGAAATGCTGGGCGAGTTGGGCGATTTGGCTGGGGGATTGCCGCCATTGCGGCGCCAGAATGCCAGGACTTTTTCTTTGTAGGGGCCGTTGCGGTCGGGCGTCATGGAATGGTAATAGCCCGCCGCCTCGGGCCAATTGCCGGTGAGCGCGTACATGTTTTTCAGGTAAGAAGCCGCATAGGCCGCGTTGGCCTGCGGCTCAAAGGCTTCGTCCAGGGTTTCGAAGGCTTCTCCGTGGTAATGCAGATTGACCTGCATGCACCCGACATCGATGTTGCGTACGCCTTCGGTCATCAGGAACTCGACCTCGGCCATGGCTTCGGCCTTGGTGTCGAAAAATTGCCCCTGGCCACCCGACGTCACGGTCCACGGCCAGGCAATATTTTCCTGGTTTTGCGCGTCCCAACGGCCTGATTCGGCCTGAGAAATCGCCTTCAGAAGGTTCTTCGGAACGCCCGTCCGCCGTTCCGCCTTGGCGGTCTCTTGTTCACATAATTGCCAAGCACTATCAAAGGCTTGCATGATTTTCGCCGATGCCGGAACAGGCCCCGTCACGGCCCAAACGGCGGCTAAAGCTGATAGTATGCGGAATTGTGATTGCACGTCACTCGCTCCAAAACCCTTGTTTCCTGGTTTTATCAACGCAATGCCCATGCCAACTCGGGGCCAACCCGGGGCCGGAGCCAGTATTTAATAAATTCAATGTATTAATAGGGAGGAACTAACATATTCACAAAAGTGAATTTATAATTGACGCAAGTATTGTGAGGATATATCTTCGTCACACAGTCAAGAAAGCCCGGCAATGATCGGGGTCCTTTCGAAGCTGTGTTTTTTGGATGTTTCCTCCCAAATACTCGGGCCGCGCCCCCCCGCGCGGCCCGTTTCTTTTTGCCCGGGTCTTTAAGGCTTGCCGGGAAGGGCGGCTCAGCCTTCCGGCAGGGTATCGTCGCCGGGGCCCAATTTCCGCTGCATGATCAGCGAATCGACCCAACGCCCGAACTTGAAGCCGACGGAATTAAGGGCGCCGGCCTTCTCGAAGCCAAGTTTTTCATGCAGCCCGATGGACGGGTTGTTTGCGGAATCGCCGATGACGGCGATCATCTGGCGGTATCCCTTTGCCGTGCAAAGGTCGATCAGGTTTTCCAGAAGCATCTGCCCGATTCCCTGGCGGTGGGTTCCGACATCGACATAAACGGAATCTTCGACGGTGTATTTGTAGGCCGGGCGTGGCCGGTAGGACGAGGCATAGGCGTAGCCCTTGATGCGGCCTGCCTGAACGGCGACCCGGTAGGGATAACCCTGGGCGACAATGGCGTCCCGGCGGCGCGTCATTTCGGCGAGATCGGGCGGAATTTCCTCGAAACTGGCAAGGCCTTCCAGAACGTGGTGGGTGTAAATTTCCTGGATCGCCGGCATGTCACTGTCGGTGACGTCGCGGATCTCGATACCGTCGGCCATGGTCAGGGGGCTTTGAGGATGGCCGGGTCGATGGCGACCAAGGCTTCGATCAAGCGGCCGATGCGTTGCCTCAACACCGCCAAGCCGTCGGTGCGTTTGACTCGTTTTTCATCCATATAAAGGGCCCGGTTGATTTCGACCTGAAGCACATGCACGCCGTCCTTGGGGCGGCCGTAATGGCGCGTTGTGAAGCCGCCGGCATAAGGCTTGTTGCGGGCGACCCTGAAGCCCAAGTCCTCGAAGGCCTTTTCAGCAAAGTCGGTTATGGCGCCATGGCACGCCGTGCCGTGGCAATCGCCCAACACCACATCGACGTTAAGACCGGGTTTGCCGCCCGGATTCCCGGCGTTGGACGGCATCGAATGGCAATCGACCAAAAAACATCCGCCGAACCTTGCTTTCGTCTTTTCCAGCAAGCCGATGAGCGCGCCATGATAGGGCCGGTAAAGGGCCTCGATGCGGCGTTCGGCCTCTTTGAAGGTAAGCGGCGCTTCGTAAATATCTTCGCCGTCGGTGACGATGCGGGCAATGGTGCCTAGCCCTGCGGCAATCCGGGGCGACGACGTGTTGACGTAAACGGGAAGCGTGTCTTCGAACATGGCGGGGTCGAGCTCGAAAGCTTCCCGGTTGGCGTCGACATAGGCCCTGGGGAAGCGCGCGCACAGCAGGGGCGCCCCGTGACCGGGGGCGTCGGCGAAAACCTCGTCGACGAAGGCGTCTTCCGAGCGCCGAAGCTTGAGC
>JABMOY010000147.1 GCA_013203955.1 Rhodospirillales bacterium
ACGGGGGCCATTCGCAACCCCGTCGCTCTTTTTGGTGAGCATTGGATGTCTCCTGTTGAGTTAGTTAAAACCTCGCCAATTCGTAATATTTTTTCACATGCTCGGTCTCCCGATAGCCGGAACTTTTCCCGCTTTCGGGTGCCGCCGCCTTAACTGACTTCGACGTCAAAGCAATGGCCGCCACACCGGCGGCGCCGCCGGTAATACCGGCAGCCTTCAAGAAGTCACGGCGGGGAAGTGATTTTTTTGTTTTATCCATCATCTTCTCCTAGACAGTTTCCCCAATTAGCAGCCACTTGTTGGCCACCGGTTTCTTTCGTCGCGGCTCGCTATGCCGCCATTCCGAACGCATCGGCCTCAATCGCCAAAAACAGACGACCGATGGTTCCGACCGGCATATAGAGCGCGGCCGACTCGGCACCTTCCAGGTCAGTGAAAAACTGTCCCGCCCACGGCGCCATGTGGGTCTCGAAAAATTTGGCTTGCGTTTCCAAGGACGCCGGCTCGCCGAACGTCCCCGTAATCAGGCCATGCATGATTTCACAAAGATAGGCAATGTGGTCTTCCGGTTCATAGGAATTGCCAGACGCAGCGATGCCCAGCGCCGCCATATCCTTGCGCAGGTTGGCCAAAGGCTTTTCATAAACAAACCCGGTCAGGTACTGCGACGCATAAGGGTGCATCTCGCCGCCGGCGCCAAGGCCGAAAAACAGTACTGTGTATTCTTCTTCGGCAACGCTGCGGGCCGTGCGCGAACCGACCGCGCCCAATGCCGACAGGGCCTGGCCCAATTCGCTGTCATCGCCTTGCCCGTCGAGACTACGGACAATCGCCAGCGTCTCTTCGCTCATCGGTTCCGCAAGGCTGCGCGCCAACAAGGCGTAAAGATGCGCGCGCTGCATGTCCTCTGGGGCAATGGCGCGGTCGCTATTTTCTGTCAGATTATCGGGGAGTTCCGACCCTTTACGGCCGTCTTCTCCGTCACTCCCCATAGCCGGAGATACCTCCACCTGGATGTTTTCCTTTTATTGCCGCGCGCCCCGTATTTCTACGTTTCGCGGAACCCTCCCAAGGCCCCTCCTGATGTCGACCCGGCCGATAGTTTTACGGCGTGGTCTTTGGCATATCAGAATTTTAGTGACACATCTTTTACGCCACTAAACGGAGCCCGCTTGTGTCCATAGTATCCAGCCTTTAAAGGACAGATGTCAACGGATTTATCAACCGATAGCCAATAGCATGCATTCAAAAAACCTTATATAGATCATGGTCTTAGAAGAACGCCTTTGGCGTCATTTTGAAGAATTGTGGATAACTAATATTCGAAAAAAGTATATTATGTGTTCTCTTTTTACGGGTGGCACTCATGCGTTCGCTCCTGAGAAGACCGCCGGTTATCGCTTGGCCGCGTTATCGGGTGGCCGTACGTCGCTCGGGCGGGGTTCCTTGCGCTTTTTATCATCACTATCCGCCACGCCCTTTTCCTCGCCTTCTTCTTTGTTATCCGCTTCATTTTCCGCATCGCTCGCCTGGACCTCGGCGACCTCTTCTTCGCCTTCCCCGATCATATCGTCCTCGCCGTCGCCTTCTTCATCGTCGTCAAGGCCATAGCCTTTTCCGGGTTTATAGTCGCTGCCGGCGGCCGTTATCAGCTTGTCGATGATGCGGAAATTTTCGTCATAATCGTCCAATCCGTCGCGAAAGGCGAAAAACGGGCTGCTCATCCACAGCGCCTTATAGGCTTGGCGTTTGAGAAAATCGGGAATACCGTCGGCAAAAAATGGCGTGAAATCCGATTCCTTTTTCAGGCTTTCGATGGGTGGCAGGTCTTTGACGGCTTCTTCCTCCTCAGGCGTCAGCGCCCGGCTTTCATCTTCAGGATTAATCGGAAAGGTTTCCAACGCTGCCTGGTCAGCTTCCTCAGCCGACGGCATCGAATCCACCGGCGCGGCCTCATAGGGCAACTCGCCATCTTCCGGTTCCGCCAGCGGCGGCATGGGTTTAACAAAGCCCCGCTCTGACAGGGCAACCTGGGGAGCCGCGCTGCCTCTCTTTATAGATGCCTCTTCTTCAGCAACACCGGCCTTGTCTTCTTCCTTGCGCTTGGCCCAACGCGACAGCCTGCTTTCTTCGCCGCTCATTGTCGGGTTCCTTTTGGCGTCTCGATTTTCGGACGGCTCTGGTCACCGAAGCCACCCTTGCGGGGGTCATAGGCCTTTTTCTTTTTGCGCTTCTGGAACGCCACATCAACATGATGGCGGTCGATGAAATCCTGCACCCAGGCGGCCATCCCCGGCGGCATAGGCACGCCTTCGACAATTTGTTCGCTGTCTTCGGTATAGCTTTCCGCCTCATAGGGGCAGGCCGTGGCCAGGAACGGCACGAGCTCGGGTTCGTCCGCCTCTTCGCCCGGATTGAGCACGATATAGACAAAAGGCCATTCGCCGGCGAGGTTGGACCGATAGCCTTCGGTCTCGCCGGGGAACAGTTCCAGGGTCAGGGTGCCGGCATGATAATGAACCCAGCCCTCGCCCTTTTGCAGTACCAGCCACTCACCCGACGGGTCCATGGCTTGGGCGCCGGGGATGATGGCGACCGGCACCCAGGTGTGATCCTCCCACGGGTTATCGACCTCGCGTCGCTCCACGACGATGCCGATATCAATGCATTCGCGGTTCGGCACTTTGGCGCTCATGCGGCTCCCCTCTCGGCCCTGATCAATCGTTCAGCCTCGGCCAGATTGTCGGGCTCGTTGACGTTGAAGAAAGGATCAAACGGATCGTCGGCAAAGCTTACCTCGATTAAATTGTAGCGTGCCGTCCAATGGTCGATCTTGCGCATCGCTTCGTCCATCATGGCGCGGCGCAGTTCGCCCGCCAGGGCCACCGGCCATAACCCGAATACGGGATGCGTCCGCCCCGCCGACGTCGCGCACGCCATATCGGCGCTGCTTTCCTCAACCGCCGCCATCATCCGCGCCACCAGATCATCGGGCACAAACGGGGCATCCGTGGCAAACGACGCCAGCCAGCGCGCATCTGGATAATTCTCCGCCGCCCATTCCATGCCCGTCAGCACGCCGGCCAACGGCCCGGCGAAACCTTCAATAACGTCGGCTTTGACCGGCAGCCCGAAAGACTGGAAT
>JABMOY010000148.1 GCA_013203955.1 Rhodospirillales bacterium
ACCTCCGGTCCTCCTCAGGGTGAGGCAGAAAGTATTAAAACGCCTCATCCTGAGCAGCGAGCGCGAGCGAGCGTATCGAAGGATTGCCGCCACAAATCCACTTTTTCAGCAGCCCGCTAGAGGATTAACGGGGCGATGCCAACGGCCACCTTCATCTGGCGTATCGAACTCAAAGTCCCTGCCGGGGCCGTCGCCGCCTTCGAGGAAACGCTGGAGTTCCATTGCCTGGCGGTTTCGGCCCTCATGGAAAATGCGGACGAAGAAGACGGCCTTTGGCGCATCGAAGGCTACACCGGCGCCGAGCCCGACAAGGAAGCCTTCGCCAAACGTTTCGCCAAGACCGCGGAACGGCTCGGCATTACGCCGCCCAAGGCGACCTTTCAATTGGTGGCGCCCCGCGACTGGGTGGCGGAAAACCTTGCCGATTTTCCGCCCGTCCGGGTGAAGCGTTATTTCATTCACGGATCGCACTTACCCGGAACCCCGCCGACAGGCTTGATCGCTTTAAAGCTCGATTCCGGGGCCGCGTTCGGTTCCGGCGAACACGCATCGACGGCGGGCTGCCTGATGGTGCTGGACGGCCTCGCCAAAAGCCGGCGGTTCCGTAACCTTTTGGACATGGGTTGTGGGTCGGGAATTTTAGCGCTGGCCATGGCCAAGACTTGGGGCGCGCCCGTGATGGCCTGCGACATCGATGACGAGGCCGTTCGCGTTACCCGGAAAAACGCTCGAAATAATGGGGCGGGGCCGCTGATCAAAACAACCTGCGCCCCCGGATACCATTCGCCGGCCGTCAAAAGGGCCGGGCCTTATGACCTGATCGTCGCCAATATCTTAGCCCGGCCGCTGTGCCGGATGGCCGGGGATGCCGCCGGGCATCTTCAGAAGGGCGGTATTTTGGTATTATCGGGCCTGCTGGAACGGGACGGCCCCAGGGTGATCGCGGCGCATCAGGCGTTTGGCCTGCATCTGGCCCGCCGCCTGACCATCGACGGCTGGCAAACCATCGTCATGAGACGCTAAAATATTGAATGGCCGATCAAGGAAACAGAAAAGAACGCCGGCGACAAAAAAAGCTGGCTCAGAAGTCGCCGGATGCAGCGTTCCAGAATGCCTGGGGCCTTCATCAAGCGGGCCGCTTGGCCGAAGCCGAGGCGGCTTATGGTAAAATCCTGAAAGGCGCTCCTGATTTTTTCGAAGCCAACGTTAACTTGGGCGTCGTGCTTCAGGGCCAGGGGAAGTTGGAAGAAGCCCTCGACGCCTACAAGCAGGCGATCAAGATAAACCCCGATAGCCCCGAAATACATTTCGCCTTCGCCACCGCGTTGCAGGAGATGGAGCAAACCGTCGTTGCTGTTGCCGCCTACCAGCGCGCCGTTGAACTCAAACCCGATTTTGTCGACGCCTTGAACGGGCTTGCCATCGCCCTGCAGACCCAAGGCGACGCCGAGAATGCCACGAAATCGTTTGAGCGCGCCCTCGAAGCCGACCCCGACAACGCCGAGACACTCAACAACTTGGGCACCCTTTACCACAAAGAAGCCCGCCTCGATGATGCCATGGCCACCTACCGCCGGGCGCTCGACATCCGTCCGGATTATGCCGAGGCGCATCGCAACTTATCCCATGTATTGCTGTTAGGCGGACATTTGGCGGAAGGCTGGGCGGAATCCCGGTGGCGCTGGAAGGCCAAGGATTTCCCCTCGGAAAAACGCAGCTTCCCGTCGCCGATCTGGAACGGCGAAGATATAAGCGGCAAGACGCTTCTGGTCTGGGGTGAGCAAGGCGTCGGCGACGAGGTCCACTTCGCCGCCATGGTGCCCGACCTGATCGGCCAAGGCGCCGCCATCGTGCTCGAATGCGACCGCCGGCTGGTGGCGTTGTTTGAGCGCTCATTCACGCAAGCGGCCTGCGTCGCCCGCGAGACGCCTGCGGCGGCGGAAATCACAAGCGATATCGATTTTCAAATTCCGTCGGGGGATTTGGGCGGCTATCTCCGTCCCGATTTTGACTCCTTCCCGGATAAGGAAAGCTACCTCATTGCCGATGGAGCGCGGACAGCAGCCCTCAAAAACCAGTATCAGGACGGCACCGACGATTTATTGGTCGGCATCGCTTGGCACAGCACCAACCCCGACATCGGCAAGGAAAAATCCATGTCGCTGATGGACTGGCGACCGCTGGCCGGCTTACCCGGTATCCGCTTCATCGACCTTCAATACGGCGACACCTCATCGGAGCGCGCCGAGTTTGAAAAACAAACGGGCGTCGCCGTCATGCACGATGACGGGGTCAATCAGATGAAGGACTTGGACGCCTTCGCCGCCCAGATCGCAGCCATGGATTTGGTGATATCCGTTTCCAACACCACCGTTCACTTCGCCGGCGCCTTGGGCGTTCCGACCTGGGTGATGTTGAACACCCTGCCGCTGCCGGTGTGGATGCTGGACCGGGACGATTGCCCGTGGCACCCGTCGATCAGATTGTTCCGGCAAGGGCAAAAAGGCGAATGGTCGGATGTCATCGGGCGCGTCGGGGAAGCGCTGAAGATTTTAAAAAGATAACCACTAAGGGAAGAAAAAAAACCTTCCCCGTCATTCCCAAAGGAACTGGATTCCCGCCGGAGCCTGCCCTCGCGAAGGCGGGGGCGGGAATGACAGAAAGAGGGAGCGGGCACAATTAAGGGAAAGGAGCCCCTGAGAGCACAGAGGCACAGAGAAGCAACAAAGACCCCCTCCTCACTCCCGCGCGCCCTAACCTCACTCCCCGCGCCCCCTAACGTCATTCCCGCGAAGGCGGGAATCC
>JABMOY010000149.1 GCA_013203955.1 Rhodospirillales bacterium
GCTCTTACCGCACCCTTTCACCCTTGCCACGGACCGGAGCCCGTTAGGCGGTTTACTTTCTGCGGCACTTTCCCTGGGGTTGCCCCCGCCGGCCGTTAACCGGCACCGTGTTTCCATGGAGCCCGGACTTTCCTCCCCTTGTAGGTTTCCCCATAGCAAGAGGCGACCATCCGACCGTCTGGCAGGGCCTAAATTAGTCCTGCGGACGGCAAGGTCAAGTATTGCACCGATCAAGCAGCGCCTTGAGACGATCCGCCAAGGCCCCATCAACCGGGCTGCCGAGGCTTTCCGGGCTGAAATGCCGTTGAAAAGCGCTAACGGCGGCGGCCAGATCGCGGGTGTCGTAACCGAAAGCAGAAAGCATTTCCCCCACCTTGTCGGCATCGCCTTCACCCCCTTCCGGCCACAACCCGATCCCCGCCGCCGCCAGCCCGGCCCAATCGAAACGCTCGCCGGGGTCGGTCTTGCGCGAAGGCGCGACGTCCGAATGGCCGACGACGTTGCGGGCGGGAATGGGATGGCGGTCGAGAACGCCCTTCGCCAAGTCCTCCAGCGCCGACATTTGGGCCTCGGAAAAATCGCGGTAGCCGAATTCGTGTCCGGGGTTGACCAGTTCGATGCCGATGGAGCGTGCATTGATGTCGGTGTGGCCGCGCCAAAAAGCTTCGCCCGCATGCCAGGCGCGATGCTTTTCTTCCACCAAGCTTGTTACCGCACCGTCTTCGCCGATCACATAATGGGCACTGACTTTTGCTTCTGCGTCGCAAAGTCTTGCCAGCGCCGCTTCGGCACTTTCCATGCCGGTGTAATGGATGACCACCATGTCGATAGGCGTGGCCGGTGGGCGGTCATCGAAGTTGGGGGAGTGCCTCTGGGGTGCCATTACTTGAGGCCCCGTTCCTTTTCGACTTGGTCATAAGCGGCGTTGATAGCGGCCATTTTCTCGTTCGCGACATCGATAAATTCCTGTGGCATGCCTTGGGCGATCAAGGTGTCAGGATGATTTTCGCGAATTAATTGACGGTACGTTTTCTTTATTTCCGCATCGCTTGCTTTACGGTCCAGGCCAAGCACCTGATAAGGGTCAGGCGCGCCGGGGGCTGCCCCGCCCCTTGCTTGTCCGCCGCCCATATGGATGGATTTCAGACGCTCGAATTGCAGTTCGGAAAAGCCGAAGATCATCGCCGTCTTGCGCAGGAACTTGACTTCTTCCGGGTGGATAACGCCATCGGCACGGGCGATATGAATAAGCCCGCCCAGAAGTTCTTCCAACACCGTCGGCTGGTGAGCAAACATCCGGGCGATCTGTTCGGCGTAAGGCTCGAACCCCTGGGCGTCTTGTTTGGCTTCGTCGAACAGAAGCCCGACATCCTTCATTTCATTGGGCGGGATGTCGAACAGTTCCTTGAAGGCATCGACTTCTTCGCGGGTGACTTTGCCATCGGCCTTGGCCATTTTGGCGCTGAGAACGATGACCGCCGTGGTGAACGCGACTTGGCGAGTGGCATTGTCATCGAAACGTCCGGCGTCTTCGGCCTTCATCTTGTCATAGGCATGACCGGCGGCGGTGCCGATGATCGCGCCCAACGGCCCACCCATGGCAAACCCGGTGACGCCGCCAATGACTTTTCCCCAAATACTCATCTGGGGATCAAGGTTCTTGGAACCCGACCCGACCCGCCATTGGAAGTTTCAATGCGAAATCAAGGGGATCGATGCCGAACGTCAGCCCTAAGAGATTGATTTCCAGGCCCTCCTCGGCGGCCGCCAACACCCCCAAAAGCCCGAACAAGGAAAACTGATAGCCGGTGCCGCTGGGGGTTCCGGCAAACAACCCGCCACCGGGGATGTAATCCTTGCCGATGGCGGTCGGCGGCAGGTCGATTTTCATTTCCGGCACGGCGCGGGCGACATAGGCGGTAAAGGTGTTGGAATTCGGGCCGGGCCATACCCGGTATTCCTTGGCGTGGGGATAGGTGCGGGCGGCGGCGTCAATACGCTTGATGATCGCATCGACCTTAGGCCCGCGAATATCGGCGATGACCTTTGGTTCAGACCCGAACCAGCGGCGGTCGGGGGGAACATTATGGATGGTCAGTCCCGAACCGCCGCCGTGATAGACGCGCCATCCGATAAGCTCGTAAACGGTAAAGCTCTTGGCCTTTGTCGGCTTGACGGCGATCCACGAATGCACCCCGAAAATACCGCGCCAGTTAAAGGCGCGGGCGACATAAACCTGGGCCACGGCTTCGGGTGTGGTCGCCGGATCAGGCGCGATCCCGGTGGGTTCGCGACTTGCTGTTCGCCAATCAGCCATTACAGAATGTTTCCCAAATCCTATCATGGCACCTACCGCCAACACAGAAAGCAGGATCAACAATCCTTTGCTCTTCTTTCGCTGCGGCTTCGCCATCAAGCATATCCGTTTTATTCCAAGGGCCGAACTGTAATTGGGAAAGCCGACCTTGGCAAAACACAAAAATGTTTACGTTTAGGTCTTTTGTTTTAATTATAGTCGCCAACATGACCGACACCGTGGACACCATCATCGCCGGCGCAGGCGTTATCGGCCTGGCCATCGCCCGCAGATTAGCCTTGGCGGGGCAGGAAGTTGTTTTGCTGGAAGCCGAAAACGCCATCGGCACCGGTATCAGTTCCCGAAATTCGGAAGTCATTCATGCCGGTATCCATTACGGGGAAGGAAGTATGAGAGCCCGGCTATGTGTCCCCGGCAAGGAAATGCTTTATGAATTTTGCCAGTCCCACAGCGTTTCCTTCCGTCGATCGGGGAAGTTGGTTGTTGCCGTCGAGGAAGACGAGTTGGCGGCCCTGGACGCCATCGAGATCAAGGCCAAGGCTAATGGCGTTCACGACCTGATCCGCCTGAGCGCCGACGAGGCCAAGGAGATCGAGCCGCAAGTGCATTGCGCGGGAGCATTGTTGTCGCCGTCGACGGGGATCGTCGATTCCCACGGGCTTATGCTGGCCCTGCAGGGCGACGCCGAGGCCGCGGGCGCGGTGGTGGCGTTATCCAGCCCCTTTGCGGGCGGGACCCTGGATGGAAACGGCATCATCGTTCGCGTCGGCGGCGCGGAACCGACGGAAATTCGCTGCCGCCATTTTATCAATGCCGCGGGCCTAAGCGCACAAACGGTTGCCGGCGGGCTTCAAGGGTTGCCCGCCGAATTCGTCCCTCCCCTTTATTACGCCAAGGGAAACTATTTTATGCTGACGGGCAAAGCGCCCTTTGATCGCCCTATCTATCCGGTGCCGGGTCCGGTAGGGCTGGGCGTTCATTTTACGATCGATCTTGGTGGTCAGTGTAAATTCGGGCCTGACGTCGAATGGATTGATAAACCCGACTACAACGTCAATCCGGCCAGGGCGGAAAAGTTCTACAAGGCCATCCGCCGGTACTGGCCGGACCTGCCCGACGACGCCCTACAACCCGGCTATGCCGGGGTGCGGCCGAAACTGGCGCCGAAGGGACAAATGCCTGCCGATTTCACCATCCACGGCCCCGAAACCCACGGGATCGACGGGCTGGTTAATTTATTCGGAATTGATTCACCCGGCCTGACATCGTCGATGGCGATCGCCGATCATGTCGCGGGGCTATTGGGGGTTAGGGCGTAGGCTTCGGGGAATTAAGATCAAGATTTCTCGCGGGCGACTGCTAACCGGAACTTCTTGATCTCTTCTTTCATTTCTTCTTTTTTCGAATCTTCCAATTGAAACTCGACGCCGATGCCATTGACGAAATCGCGGGCGACCTTAGCCGGAATTTTACCCACCCCTTCCATGTGAAGTTCGACAAAGGCGTCGTTGCCAAAAGACCCATCAACCAACAGCCCGGCGCCGCCGGCCGAAATATCCTGGACTATGACTTCGTGTTCATTGCCTTCTTCATCTTTGATCGTGGCGCGAAGGTTCTGGTCCACTTCATGACGAGCATGGCGGCGTCCATCAAAAGGGCTACCGCCTATCTTTTCGGCCATTGGTTGACCCTCCGTTATTCTTCGGGCGGGACGCCGAAAATACTTTCATAGCGTTCCCGGTATTTGGGCCAGACTTCCGTATTGATCAAGCGCGGTGGACGAGCGCCCTTAAAAATAGTCAGCCACTGGCTGGCGGCATATTCAGACATATTATGCAGGCAATCGTCTGTGATCCCCGCCACATGGGGGCTGACGATGACGTTTTCGAATTCGAATACGGGGTGATCGAAGGGCGGTGGTTCCTGTTCAAAAACATCCAACCCGGCGCCGGCAATGCCGCCACCGGCTAAAACTTCCACCAGCGCCGCTTCGTCATGGATGCCGCCCCGGGCGGTGGTGATGAAAAAGGCTTGCTCCTTCATCAGGCCAAATTCCCGGGCCCCGATCATGCCCTTGGTTTCTTCGGTTAGGGGACAGTTCACGGAAACGAAATCTGCCTGCTGGAAAACCTCGTCCATGGAAACCGCCAAGGCGCCGCGTTCCTTGAAATCCTCAGATTCGATATAGGGGTCGCAGGCGATGACACGCATGGCGAACATTTGCCCTGCCAGCGCCGCCACCCGGCGCCCGACATTTCCAAGCCCGATAATGCCGAGCGTCCGTCCGGTTAATTCCTTTCCCTGATATCCCCAACGGTCCCAATCGTTTCCTTGGCGGCGCATGCGCCTGTCGCCCTGGACGATCTGCTTCGATAACACCAACATCAGACCGAGGACATGTTGGGCCACGGATTCCGAATTGGCCCCGGCTTGATTGACCACCATGATGCCGGCTTTTGTACAGGCATCGACATCGATCATGTCGTAGCCGGCGCCGGTAACCGAAAACGCCAGCAAATTAGGGCAACGTTCTATCAATTCCTTTTTGGGAATAAACGGCGCCTTCATTTCGGTGCTTGCCAGCAACTGATAACCATGGGCGGACTCCAGCGCCGACCAATTGGCGTCCGCATCATCGGCAAAACTAAGGCATTGCAGATTGATGCCCTTCTGGGCGCCAAGGATTTCCTCGGCAACGGGCCTCATCCAATTTTCGAAATAGACCAGATTATTAACGTGTTCTGCCATAAGCGCTTTTTTCAACCTTCTCAGTTGTAGCCACCGGATGGGCCCAAGAACAATAACCCAAAAGGCCTGGTTTTCCCTATCCTCGGCTTCAACCTATAATTAAGTCGTAGCGGGGATGGGTTAATGGACGGGGCGGGCAACGCAAAAACCTGGCGAATATGGATCGACCGCGGGGGTACCTTTACGGACCTTGTGGCCAAGCGCCCGGACGGCAGGCTTGTTACCCACAAACTGCTGTCGGAAAACCCTGGCCGTTACAAGGACGCGGCCCTGCAGGGCATCCGTGATCTTTTGGGCCTAGGCCCTTTTGATCCCATCCCGCCGGATACCATAGACGTCGTCCGCATGGGCACCACGGTCGCCACCAACGCGCTTTTGGAACGGACCGGCGAACGCACGGCCCTGGTCATCACCAAGGGCTTCGCCGATGCCCTCAGGATCGGCTATCAAAACCGCCCGAAACTTTTCGAACGGCACATCCGACTCCCCGAAATGCTTTACGAGAAGGTCATCGAAATCGATGAACGCATGGATGCCAAGGGCGGCATTCTGAAGTCGCCGGTTACGGCCACCGTCAAATCACAGTTGATGGAAATCTTCGAAGACGGAATACGGTCTGTCGCCATCGTCTTCATGCATGGTTACCGTTATCCCGCGCACGAGAAGATGGCCGCCGACATCGCCCGCGAAATCGGCTTCACCCAAATTTCCACATCCCACCAAACCAGTCCGCTGATGAAGTTGGTGTCCCGGGGCGACACGACGGTGGTGGACGCCTACCTTTCGCCCATTCTTCGCCGCTATGTGGATAACATCGCCCTAGCCCTGACGACCGGAGAGGGAGAAAGGGCCCAGGGGACCACACGCTTGCAATTCATGCAGTCCAATGGCGGGCTGACCGATGCCAAGTTATTCCAGGGCAAGGACAGCATCCTTTCCGGCCCGGCGGGCGGTGTCGTCGGCATGGCCCAAACGGCTGCCATGGGAGGGTTCGAGAAAGTCATCGGCTTCGACATGGGCGGCACGTCTACGGATGTCTCTCATTATGACGGCGAGTTTGAGCGCACCTTCGACACCACGGTCGCCGGCGTGCGCCTACAAGCCCCGATGATGCGCATCCACACGGTGGCGGCGGGTGGCGGATCGATCCTGGATTTCGACGGCCAGCGATTTCGGGTCGGGCCCGGGTCTGCCGGCGCCGATCCGGGGCCGGCGTGTTACCGCCTGGGCGGACCGCTGACGGTCACCGACTGCAACGTTATGCTGGGCAGAATTCAGCCTCTTTATTTTCCCCAGGTCTTCGGCCCCAAAGCCGATGAGATGCTTGATGCAACCTTGGTTCAAAGAAAGTTTCAGGATCTTGCGAATGAAATCGCAGAAAGCACCGGAGAGGAAAAAAAGAACAAAAAAAGCCCCAAACCCGAAGAGGTGGCCGACGGGTTCCTTAAAATCGCGGTCGAGAACATGGCCAACGCCATCAAGCAGATTTCCGTTCAGCGCGGTTATGATGTCACCGAATACACGCTCAATTGCTTCGGCGGCGCCGGCGGCCAACACGCCTGCCAGGTGGCCGATGCCTTAGGGATGACCAGCATTTTCATTCATCCCTTCGCCGGCGTCCTCAGCGCCTTCGGCATGGGGTTGGCCGATGTCAGGGCGATCCGTGACCACGCCATCGAAGAGGCGCTTAACGATGACATTATTGAAAAAATAAATGATAGGTTGAAAGCGCTTGCGGTCGACGCCCGGGAAGAAATAACCGGACAGGGCATAAATCCCGAAAACATCCAGGTTCTTAAAAAGGTGCATCTACGCTACGAAGGCACCGACACGGCCCTGATGGTTCCCTTCGCTGACCGCCAGGAGATGATTGAT
Source organism: Rhodospirillales bacterium (assembly GCA_013203955.1). Lineage (GTDB taxonomy): Bacteria > Pseudomonadota > Alphaproteobacteria > Rhodospirillales > Casp-alpha2 > Casp-alpha2. Next base: position 6,941 of record JABMOY010000149.1, read on the forward strand.
GCCTTTGAAAACCAGCACAAAAAGCGTTTCGGGTTTTCGGCACCTGAGAGGGGTTACGTTATCGAGGCGGTTTTAGCCGAAGCCATCGGCGCCTCGGACCCCATGATCGATCATGAAATCGAGGGAATTACCGGCGTCGCCGGGCTCCGGCCCCGTGACGGTGTTCGTATGTATTGCGATGGCGGATGGCGGGATACGCCCGTTTACGACCGCGAAGCGCTGCTCCCGAAAGACGCAATCGATGGCCCCGCCATTATCATCGATGCCAACGCCACCACGGTCATCGAGGACGGCTGGCGGGCGGAACTGACAAGGCGTGGGCATCTGGTTCTGACCCGGACCGAACCCCGGCAGAAGCGCCAAGCGGTGGGAACCAACGCCGATCCGGTGATGCTGGAAATCTTCAACACCCTGTTCATGTCCATCGCCGAACAAATGGGCGCGACGCTGGCCAATACAGCCTATTCAGTCAACATCAAAGAGCGTCTGGATTTTTCCTGCGCCGTTTTCGATCGTGACGGAGGGTTGATCGCCAACGCACCCCATATGCCTGTGCACCTGGGGTCGATGGGCGAAAGCATTCAGGTGGTGATCCGGGAAAACAGGGAAAGCATGAAACCCGGCGACGTATTCGCGCTGAATGCGCCATACAACGGCGGCACCCACTTGCCGGACATTACCGTCATCACACCGGTATTCGACCGCGATGGGGGGGGGTTGTTGTTCTATGTCGGGTCGCGCGGCCACCACGCCGATATCGGCGGCATCACACCGGGGTCCATGCCCCCCGAAAGCGCCACCGTTGACGAGGAAGGGGTGCTGATCGACAACTTCGTGCTCGTAGCCGAAGGTCGGCTCCGCGAAAAGGAACTCTTGGAACTACTGAGCGAAGGCCCCTATCCGGCCCGCAACCCACAACAGAATTTAGCCGACCTAGCGGCGCAAATTGCCGCTAACGAAAAAGGCGTCCAGGAGCTGAGAAAGATGGTCGATCACTTCGGCCTCGACGTAATTTGGGCCTACATGGGCCATGTCCAGGACAATGCCGAAGAATCGGTACGGCGCGTCCTCGACGTGTTGAAGAACGGATCCTTTACCTGCGCCATGGATAACGGCGCCAAAATCAAAGTCAAAATATCCATCCAAGACAAGGCGCGAACCGCTAAAATCGATTTCACCGGCACGTCTAAGCAAACCAAGAATAACTTCAATGCGCCGGCGGCGGTCTGCAAGGCGGCGGTGCTATACGTTTTTCGGACGTTGGTTGATGCCGACATTCCGCTCAACGGCGGCTGCCTGAAACCTTTGGATATCGTCATCCCCGAACGTTCCATGTTGAACCCTTCCTACCCCGCCGCCGTCGTCGCCGGAAATGTCGAGACCTCGCAATGCGTGACGGATGCGCTTTACGGCGCCTTGGGCGTCATGGCCGCGGCACAGGGCACCATGAACAATTTCACTTTCGGCAACGAAACTTATCAATATTACGAAACCATCTGCGGCGGTTCAGGCGCCGGCCCTGATTTCGACGGCACAGATGCCGTACAAACGCACATGACCAATTCCCGGTTGACCGACCCCGAGGTCCTGGAGTGGCGCTTCCCCGTCATCCTTGAGAGCTTCTCGATCCGCAAGGGGTCGGGCGGCCATGGCCGTCACCGGGGCGGCGACGGCGTGGTTAGGCGTATCCGTTTCGAAGAGGAGATGACGGCGGCGATCTTGTCAGAGCACCGCCTGGTGCCGCCCCACGGACTTGACGGCGGGGAAGCGGGGGCCGTTGGCATCAATCGGATCGAGCGCCGAGACGGCACGGTCGAAGAATTAGGACCGACCGCCAGCGCCGACATGAACCGGGGCGATGTCTTCGTCATCGAAACTCCCGGCGGCGGTGGGTTCGGAAAGCTTTAAATCCGGGTGCGAGTTGGCTTGCAAAAAAACGAATCGAAGCCAGTTTCCGCCTCTATTGCCCCCTACATCATGTAGGTCAAAGGACAAAAAATTCGTTCATATTGTAGGCTGAAAACCCTTAAATTCCGCCCATTTTACCGAAAACCCCTTGTTTTCCGCCATTTTTTCATGCCTCAAGTTTGACCGCAGATTCCGTTGCCGATAGACTCAACCGATTCGAGGCTTTGGCGGGATCATTTTTCGATGGGGCGGACGATATTTCTACTGGCAGCGGGGGTGATCGGCCTTGGGGCTTGGGGCCCTGCGAATGCCGCCACCTTGGAAGATGAACTCGCCGGACTGCTTCTCGACCACCCGAATATCCGCGCCGCCGATAAAACCGTCGAAGCCCAGCGCCAGGAAATCAAACGGACCAAATCGAACTACTATCCTCAGGTTACCCTGACGACCGAAACCGGGATTGAACGCATCGACAGCCCATCCGAACGTGATCAGGGTGATGGTCAGGGGGGCAAGCCGTCTAACCGAACGCCGCACAGCGCCAGTCTTTCGATTACGCAAAATTTGTTCAACGGTTTTTTGACCACATCGCAAGTACGCACCGCGCGCCTGAACAAGGAACTGGCTCGAATGACGTTGGAAGGAACGCGTCAGAACACGGTGCTCGAAGGGGTCAACGGCTACCTCAACGTGCTCAAGCAAAAGCGCTTGATCGAACCGGCGCGCGAAAACGAAGCGACCATCCTACAGCAACTCAACCTGGAAGACGAAAGGGTGCAGCGCGGTTCCGGCGTCGCCGTCGACGTGCTGCAGGCGAAGTCCCGATTGCAGGTTTCCCGGGAACGTCTGGTTACTTTCGAAGGCGCCTTGGAAGATGGCGTCAGCCGCTACACACAAACATTCAACCATGCCCCGGACATCAATTCGATGATGGACCCGGTGCCGCCGGTTGAAATGGTGCCGAGCGAACTGGACAGGGCCCTTGATATAGCCATCGTCAACAACCCGGCCTTGGGAAATTCCAGCGTTACCATCGAAGCCGCCCGAGAACGCAAGCGAACGCTCCGTTCCGAGTACTATCCGGTCATCGACCTTGATAGCGCCTATAACTTTGAAAAGCATGCCGGCGGCACACTCGGCGTCAGGCGCGATTATTCCGTAACACTGCGCGCGACGTGGGGTCTTTTCACCGGCTTTTCGACGCGCAATCTGTTATCGCAAGCGGCCTTTAACCTTGGCGCCACCAAGGACACCCATGACTTCACGGCCCGCAAGGTGATCGAACAAACCAAGCTTGCCTGGCAGGCGCTGCTGACGGCCAAGGAACGCCTCGTGCTTTTGGAAAACGCCGTTAACATCGCGTCTGAAGTGTTCACATCGCGGCAAAAGCTGCGGGAAGCCGGCAAGGAAACGGTGATCAACGTGTTGGACGCAGAAAACGAAGTCAACAACGCGCAGATCAACTTTACGTCCGCCTCCTATGACGAAGGCTTGGCCGTTTACCAGCTTCTTCTGGCCATGGGGCTTCTCAACCCGTCAGGCCTCAACCTTTACTGATTATTGATCGCCCGCCAGACCTTTTCCGGGGTCAAGGGCATATCTATTTTCCGAACGCCCAAATGTTTAAGCGCATCCAACACGGCATTGACCACCGCCGGCGGCGCCCCACAACATCCGGCTTCGCCGGCGCCCTTAACGCCCAAGGGATTCTTTTTCGTCGGCGCGCCTTCGTAATATTCAAGGGTCATAGGCGGAATATCGTCGGCCCTGGGAAGGGCGTAATCAACCAACGACCCCGTGATCAACTGTCCGGAGTCATCATAAACGATTTGTTCCATCAGGGCTTGGCCGATACCTTGGACGGCGCCGCCCATGACTTGGCCATCGGCCAGCATGGGGTTGATGATGGTGCCGAAGTCATCGACAACCCAAAGCCCGGAAAGGTCGATCTTACCGGTTTCGGGATCGACCTCGACCTCGGCGGCATGACAACCATTGGGGACGGATATAACACCGCGCTCGAATGTGGACCCGGTATTGAGATGCCCCGGCTCCATCCCGCCCGGAAGCTTCGACGGATCCTGAGAAGCATCAATAACGTCCCGCATGCCGAGGTTAAGGTTTGTTCCCGGCACGACGAAACTTCCGTCTTCGAAGACGATTTTATCGGCCGTGGTCTCTAACAGATGGGCGGCGATTTTCTTGCCTTTTTCAATCACCTCGCCCGCCGCCTGCTGAACGGCGTTGCCGCCGACTTCCAGGTTACGCGATCCGCCGTGACCGCCGCCAATGGGCGTCGCGTCCGTGTCGGCTTGGCGGTAACGAAAATCATCAAGGGGAAGCCCCAGGTTGGCAGCCAGAATCTGCGGCATCGAGGTTTCATGGCCCATGCCCGTCGATTGGCTGCCGACGGCGAGTTCAATCGATCCGTCTTCGTTGAAGGTAACGCCCGCATATTCCTTCGGTCCGCCGCCGGTGCATTCCATATATGGGGCAATGGCGAATCCTCTAAGAAGCCCTTTTTCCCGGCTCGCCTTAACACGGTCGGCAAACCCTTCGCGGTCGGAAAGCTTCAGGGTGCGCTCGAAGACTTCGGGGAAATCACCACAATCGATATCCAGGCCCATGGGCGACGTCATCGGCAACGAGCTGCTGGGGATCAGGTTCTTGCGCCGCAGTTCCACCGGGTCGAAGCCGAGTTCCCTGGCCGCCAACTCGACCACCCTCTCAATCTGGAAAGACGCCTCGGGCCGGCCAGCGCCTCGATAGGGATCCATGGGCTGGGTGTTGGTGAAAACGGCCTTGGCTCGGTAATACATGGCTTCAAACGCATAAGGCCCGCCCTGCGTTCGAGCCGAGCCCGCCGTCGGCGTGAACGGGCCGATGGTCCAGCAATAAGCGCCGATATTACCGATGGTCGTGGTCCGCAGGGCCAGGAAGGTGCCGTCCTTGGTCAACGCCAATTCGATCTTGTTTAACTGATCGCGGCCATGGGTGTCGGACAGGAAACTTTCGGAACGGCTGTTGATCCACTTCACCGGACGGCCGAGTCGCCGGGCGGCATAGAGGATCAGCGCCGGTTCCGGGTAGGCGCCGTTCTTGACGCCGAAGCCGCCACCGACATCGGGTGCGATGTGATGGAGCTTTTCCTTATCGATGCCCAGCACGTTTTCGGCAAAGACATCCCGGATGGCGTGAACGTTTTGGGTGGCGTTGTAGAGAAGGTAGCTGTCGGTTTCGGCATCAAACTTTGCGACGGCGCCCCGTGTTTCAATAGGAATGGCGGTAACGCGGTTGTTGACGAGATCCATGGCGATGACATGGTCTGCCCTATCGAAAGCAGCCTGGGTCGCCGCTTCGTCGCCGAGTTCAAAATCGAGGCACAGGTTGTTCGGGATATCGTCCCAAAGCTTAGGCGCGCCGTCTTCCAGGGCCGCCACCGGATCGACGACCGCCGGCAAGGGGTCGTAATCGACATCAATCAGTTCCAGGGCATCCGCAGCCAGCACCGGGGTTTCGGCAACGACAAGGGCGACAGGTTCGCCGACATACCGCGCCCGATCCATGGCCAGACAATGGCGCGGGGGTTCCGAGAGGTCTGAGCCGTCACGATTTTTGCGCGCCGCCGATTTCGTCGGGATATGGCCGAAACCTTCTTTCTTCCAATCCTCCGCCGTCACCACCAAAAGCACGCCGTCCAAGGCCAAGGCTTCCGATGCATCGATTCCTTTGATAACCGCATGGCCATGGGGCGAGCGCAGGACCGCCGCAAAGGCCTGGCCTTCCATATTGATATCGTCGATGTATTGGCCCCGCCCGGTCAGAAAACGTTCGTCCTCGGTCCTTAGCAGGGCATCGCCGATTTTCGGTTTGTTCATGGTGATCTCCCTTCCCCTAAGACGCTTTCTTGACGGCGCGCGCCGTCAACACACCGATCAAGTGCGCCCGGTAATAGGCCGAGGCATGAAGGTCGGTGTTGAGGTCGGGGTAAGAAACGGCAATATCCTTGAGCGCATCGGACGTGAATTCGGCCTCCAGGGCCTTTTCCATTTCAGGCACGCGGAAAACACAAGGTCCGGCGCCAATGACGGTCACCCGAACGCTCTCCGCCCGGCGGCAAACCATGACGGCAACGAGTGCATATCGGGAAGCCGTATTTTCGAATTTTTCGTAGGCAGCCGCTTCCGCGACGGGAAAATCGACCTTGGTAATCAATTCGCCGTCTTCGAGCGCCGTTTCAAACATGCCGGTGAAAAAATCATCGCCGGAAATTTGGCGCCGGTCGGTATGAACGGTTGCGCTTAAGGCCACGACCGCCGCCGGATAATCGGCAGCCGGGTCATTGTTGGCAATCGACCCGCCAAGCGTGCCCCGGTTGCGCACATGCGGATCGCCGATGCCTGACGCCAAGTCGGCCAGCGCCGGAATGGCTTGGCGGATGTCTTCAGAAGCCGCGACCTCGGCATGGGTGGTCATGGAACCGATGGAAACGATCCCACCGGCAACGGTAATGCCCTTAAGCTCATCCAAGGCACCCAGGTCGATAAGGTCCGACGGCATCGCCAAGCGCTGCTTCATCACCGGGATCACAGTTTGGCCACCGGCCAGGAACTGCCCGTCGTCGGCTTGTTGAAAGGCTTCCAAGGCGGCGGCTAGCCCGCCGGGGCGTTGGAATTTAAAATCGTACATTCGTTCAGCCCCGCATCGCCTTGGCCCCGGCCAAGACCGCATTGACGATGTTCTGATAACCGGTGCACCGGCAAAGGTTGCCTTCCAGCCCGTGGCGGACATCGGCATCGCTGGGATCGGGATTGTCTTTCACCAAGGCCAGCGAGGCCATGATCATGCCGGGCGTACAAAAACCGCATTGCAGGCCGTGGTTCTGACGAAATGCTTCCTGCATGGGGTGGAGGCCGCCTTCGGGGGCTACGCCTTCGATGGTCGTGACCTCTGAGCCGTCGGCTTGCAACGCGAACATTGTGCAGCTTTTGACCGGCCGGCCATCGACATGCACGACACAGGCCCCGCATTGGCTGGTGTCGCAGCCGATGTGCGTGCCGGTCAGGCCCAGGGTCTCCCTGATGAACTGGACAAGCAGCGTCCGCCCTTCAGCTTCCCCCGAGACCTTTTTACCGTTAACGGTCAAGGAAACTTTCGCCATGGTCTTTTAAGTCTCTATTTCCTCCCAAGGCCGGCCCCCACCGGCGCAAAACTTAAAAAAAACCCTACACACTTGCCGCCGGTTAAGAAAGACACCTGGAAAAAAATATTTCACGCTTCGGCGATTGAAACCCCGCCCTCCGTGGCCTAGCTTTTAGATATGAAAATGACTGACGAAATCCGCATTGAGGCCCCTCGGGATAAGGTCTATGCAGCCCTTAATGATACCGAAACCCTTAAAAAAGCCATTCCCGGCTGCCAGGACTTGGAACGGATTTCCGAAACGGAATTGACGGCGACGGTGCAAGCCAAGGTCGGGCCGGTAAAAGCCAAGTTCAAGGGAAACGTCACGCTGTCCGACCTCAATCCGCCTGAAAGCTACACCATTTCGGGCGAAGGCAAAGGCGGCGTGGCGGGCTTCGCCAAGGGTCAGGCAAAGGTGACTTTGACGGAAGATGGCAACGCGACGGTGCTTCGTTACGAAGTCGACGCCGACGTCGGCGGCAAACTGGCCCAGGTCGGAAGCCGCTTGATCGAAGGAACCTCAAAAAAGCTGGCCGGGGAATTTTTTGAGACCTTTTCAGTTTTGGTTAGCGGCACTGAAAGCGAGGAAGCACCAGCAGAAGCACCTTCTGACGGATTACCCGTTGGCTGGATTATCGGCGCCCTCGTTATTTCTCTCATTGGTATTTTCATCTATTTTCTTTAGGCGCGTCGTAGTCAACGAGAACACCTTCGTCATCCACTGCAACTTCACAGACTCTCTCCGGATGGGCGGCGATGATTTTCCTGCCGCCATGATCGCCGCCGAGGTCGCGGAGGCTTGAAAAAAATTCCACTCCAAAAAGAACCGGGTTGCCGCGACGTCCGTCTTTTACCGGAACACAAATTCCATACCCCGCATTGGGATCAAATGCCTGGACCAGGCGCTGGATAGTTTCAGGCTTTATCTCCGGCATGTCCCCTAAGCAAATGACGGCGCCGTCTATGTCCCCGGGCAGCGCCTCGATCCCACATTTGATGGACGTTCCCATTCCCTGTTCATAATCGGGGTTTTCTTGCACCTGCACCCCTAAGCCGCCAATGACACGGCGGACTTCCACCGCCTGGTGGCCGGTAACGACGATAACCGGGTCGAGCCCAGAATTGCCTACCGTTTCGATCACTCGGGCGATCATGGGGCGGCCGCCAACGTCAGCAAGAAGCTTGTTTTCCGGCCCCGCCCGTTTTGAAAGCCCGGCTGCCAAAACGATACCGGCTATCCGAAAGGATTTCTCCATATTGAAATTGTCTCCAAAAAAGCGAGGATAACTGTATAGGCCCATTACTGCGCTAGGAAAGACGCTAAATGATGCCGAACGAACCCCGAGGGGGAAGCAACGAAATCAGCGTGATCGAGCAGCTTCTACGCTGGCTCGATGACGGCCAGGAGGCCGCCCTGGCCATTGTTACCGAAACATGGGGGTCATCGCCCTGCCCGGCCGGCAGCCTGCTTGCCATCAACGAGGACCGGGGCTTTATGGGTTCGGTTTCCGGTGGCTGCGTCGAAGGCGCCGTCGTCACCGAGGCGCTGGCGCTTATAAAGGGCAAAACCTTCAAGCGGTTGGAATACGGCGTCACCGACGAAGACGCCTGGCAAGTCGGCTTGGCCTGCGGCGGGCGCATCGGAGTCTTCGTCACTTGGGTGTCCAACGATTGGCGGAAAACGTTGGCGGCGCTGATGGACGCCCAGCAGGAAAATCGACCGACGGCACTGGTCATTGATATGAGTGACGCCAGCCCCACTCTTAAATCGAAAGAGGAAGCGCCGGAATTATTCGACACGGACAAAAGCCGCCTCGTTGAAGGCCCGGCGGATAAAATGCAGTTTATCGGGATATTCAATCCGCCCCTAAGGCTGTTGATCGTCGGCGCCGTCCATATCGCCCAAGCCCTGGCCACTATGGCCGCCGCTACGGGCTTTCAAGTGACGGTAATCGACCCCCGCGGCGCTTGGGCGACCAAAGACCGGTTCCCCACCGTCACCCTTGACGAGCGTTGGCCCCGGGAAGCCCTGCAGGAGCTAAAACCGGACCACAGGACCGCCGTTGTTTCCCTCAGTCACGACCCAAAACTGGATGACCCGGCCCTGGTGGAAGCGCTGAAAAGCGATGCCTTATATATCGGCGCACTCGGCAGCCGCCGGACCCACGCCAAACGACTGGAACGGCTTGTCGAGTTGGGCGTTGATGAAGAAGCTTTTGCGCGCATTCACGGGCCCATAGGGCTGGATATCGGCGCCGTTACGCCGGCGGAAATCGCCGTATCAATCTTGGCTGAAATTGTCTCAAGGTTACGCGCACGCAATCGCTAGCCAAAAATGATCTCATCGATTTTTTCCGTATCGAAGGCAACGAAGCCCTTTAATTCACTGACCTCGTCAAAGGGTTCGAGATAGCCCCAAGCGGCATTTTCAACAAGACCGCCACTGGCATCGAAGTCCCAATAAGAAGCCTCCCCCTTGAAGGGGCAAAAGGTGTGATGGGTATTCGATGGCATCATGTCCATGCGGACATCTTTGCAAGGAAAATAATGAACCCGCTCATAACCGCTTTCGTTCATCAGTAAGGTATCACTGCTGTCGGCGACCACTTCGCCGTTGATGACGATACGGTGGCGGCCGGGGTGACGCTCCACGATTACTTTGTGGTCGGGATGTTTGGCGTAACCCGGCCCCGAATTCGAATTTGTATTCCCCACAATATTCCTTCCGTTCAGGTCTTGGTTTTCGTCGGGTCCCCGTTGCCGGGTTTGGGCGACGGTTTATCTTTTTTCGGGTGCTTGCGGCGAATGATGATATCGCCGTTATCCAGGATTTCAGGCGCCGCGTATTGGGGGATGGCCTTCAGCATAATCTCGAAAGCTTTGAGAATTTGACGGGTCGCTTCCTCGATCATTTCCCGAGGCGTTTCCGTTTCCGGGGCTTTATGGGAATTGGCCAATACGGCGGGCGATGAAATCATTGCCGCCATAATTATTGCCATGAGGTATGTCTTAGACACTGGGGGCTCCTCCGTCGGTTCTGAAAGGATATCTTGGGGCAATTATCCATCAACGATTGCTGGAGAGCAACCGGCAGGGGAAATAGCTAATCCTTTGAAGTAGAAGCCATGGCGCTCAGGACCTTGTCGACCCGGAAAGACAGGTTCGACATCAATAACACCATGTGCCTCGAGATTTCGGTGCCGTCTTCGGTGGCAATCGTCGCCTGCCCGCTGTCGGAGAAAAAACGGGGAACCATGATCTCGGGAGACTCCGGCGCCTGTATAAACAAATGCGCCTTCCGCCTGATGAAGGAAGCCCGCTTTAAAGGATACTCGGCCGGCAGATAGGCCGTTGTTCCCTGGGTCGGCGCGATGACGGTTAAGGCGGCGACGTTGCCGGCGCTTAAATCCATCGGCGCGAATGGAACGGGTGACTTGTTTTGTTTCTTTGTCATTTCAGCCTCTGTCCATGCATTCAATAATTATCTTTTTAGAGGACGGCTTTTGCCCTTGAATGAATGGTGTTTGAACATCATGTGAATAGATGTAACGATTGGGTAATCGGGCTTCGAAAAGCGCAAAAATTCCCCGGGTTTCCGGGCTTTTTGAGGAGTTGTAAAAAAATGAAAAAACATCTTCTTATCGTCGAGGATGATGAACTCGTTCAATCCCTGCTTGCGGCCTATATGCAGAACGAAGACTTCAAAGTCAGCCTTGCCGCCACCGGCAAGGAAATGCTCGCCTGCATCGATTCAGAAACCATCGATCTGGTGCTCCTGGATTTGGGATTGCCCGATGAAGACGGTCTGGTGCTGGCCCGGCAAGTGCGGGCCCGGTCTTCGCTGCCGATCATCGTGTTGACGGCCCGCAAGGAACAGAAAGACCGCCTGGCGGCTTTGGAAATCGGCGCCGATGATTACCTGACGAAACCTTTCGACCCGGAAGAATTGGTGCTCAGGGTCCGCAACCTGTTGGGGCGCTCGGAATCGGGCGCCACCAACGAAGCCCTGAAAGAACGGACGGAAATTTTCAAGTTTGAAGGCTGGACCTTGGACGCGGGCGGCCACAGCTTGACCGGGCCTAAGGATAAAAATGTGTCGTTGACCCGGGCCGAATTTAACCTTCTGGCTTCCTTGGCAAGGGCGCCGAACAGGGTATTGAGCCGCGATTACTTGTTGGACGCCGTCAGCCAGGATGCCGACGCCCCGACCGACAGGCTGATTGATGTCCTGGTCAGCCGGGTTCGGAAAAAAATTGAAAAAAATCCAAAAAAACCAGAAATCATTACCACCGTTATCGGCTGCGGGTATAAATTCAGCGTCCAAGTAAAATAGATAAAATAGTAAAATAATTTCCGCCATGGGATGTACGGGGGGGGATCAAGTGCTGAAAGTTTTGGGGCGAGCATCGTCCATTAATGTGCAAAAAGTGATGTGGTTTTCCGCCGAACTAGGCCTGGACGTCGAGCGGGCCGATATCGGCGGCAAGTACGGCGGCAACGATACGCCGGAATACCTTGCAAAAAATCCCAACGGCTTGGTCCCGATCCTGGAAGACGGCGATTTCGTGCTTTGGGAATCTCAGGCAATTGTCCGTTATCTGGCCGAAAAATACGGCAAAGCCCCCTGGTATCCGGCCGACGTCGAAGGCCGGGGCCTCGCCAACCAATGGATGGATTGGTATCTAACCCGCTTACACGCGCCGATGACGGTCATCTTCTTAGGCCTCATCAGAACCGCCCCCGAAGACCGCGACTTAAGCGCCATGGACAAAGCCGCCAAACAGGCCGCCGACCTGTGGGCCTTGATCGACGGCCACCTGGAAAATTCCGATTTTATGACCGGCGCCGAGCCGACCATGGGCGACGTTCCCTTGGGCTGTGCCGTCAACCGGTGGCACACGCTGGATGTGGAGCGCCCGAACTTGCCAAGGCTCGAAGCCTATTACCAACGATTACAGGAACGCCCGCACTTCCGCGAACATGTCATGGTGACGATGGAATGACCGACGCCATTATCTTCAGAGACTATTCTCAAAGCCAATTGGACTCCCAATACAACAACCGCGCCCATGTGCCCGACCACGTCGAAATCTACGAAGTCCGCAAAGCCGAAGGCGATGCGGCGTTGGGCCAGTTCCAGACCCACCTTGATGTGCCTTACGGGCTGAGTGGAGAGGAAACCCTCGATATCTTCTTTCCCGAAAATCCAACTCAAATGCCCGGGGGCGCGCCCATCAACATCTTCTTTCACGGCGGTTATTGGTTCAGCCGCCACAAGGATGATTTCCGTTGGCTGGCCAATGGACTGGCGGCGAGGGGCGGGATTTTGGTAATCGTCAATTACGCGCTGATCCCGGATGTCGACTTGGATGAGCTGGTGCAGCAATGCCGGGCGTCGGTCGCCTGGGTGTTCGATAACGCCGAAACTTTCGGCGGCGACAAAAATCGCATCTTCGTTTCAGGCCATTCCGCCGGCGGCCACTTGACGGCGATGATGATGGCGACTGACTGGCCGGCACTTTCGAACGGTCTGCCCGCCGACCTCATCAAAGGCGGCACCGCCATCAGCGGCATTTACGATCTGGAACCGATCCGCCTGGGCTTCATGCAGGAGACCTTGGGCTTTACCGCCGAACAGGTGGCGGCTTATTCGCCGGTCGGGCTAACGCCGAAGACAAAAGCGCCGATGATCGTTGTCGTCGGCGGCAGTGAGACCGATGAATTCATCCGCCAAAGCAAAGATTTTGCCGAAGCCTGGGGGAAAAGCCTTAGCGACCTACAGGAACAAGTCCCCCCCGGCCTCAACCACTTTACCGTGCTCGATGAATTCGCCGCGCCTGAGACGGAATTGATGAAAGCCGTCGCCAAACAAATGGGGCTCGACTGACTTGGCTTTATCGTTCGACCTGTTTTGGTCTTTCCGCAGCCCTTATTGCTATTTGGCGCTGGACCGCATTCTCGCCCTCAACCGCGATCATGGCGTCGGGGTGGTGGTCCGCCCGATTTACCCGATCGCCGTGCGCCAGCCGGATTTCTTCAAGAACACCAATCCGCTTTATCGGCCCTATCACACGCAAGACAGCCACCGCCTCGCCGAAAGTTTAGGCATCCCCTTTCGCCGGCCCATCCCCGACCCCATCCAGATGAATATGGAGACCAGCGAAATCGCCCCCGACCAGCCCTATATTTTCCGCCTGGCGCGCTTAGGCCAGGCGGCGGTGATGGAGGGCAAGGGCCTTAGCTTCCTGGACCAGGTGTCGCGCATCATTTGGGACGGCACCGTCGACGACTGGTATGGGGGAGACCACTTGGCCCAGGCGATGATGCGGGCCGGGCTCGATGCCGAAAAGCTTGAAAGCGACATCGCCGAAAATCCGGAGAAGTTTGACGCCGCCCTGGAAGAAAACGCAATCGCCCACGAAGCCGCAGGCCACTGGGGGGTGCCGTTGATGGTCTTCGACGGCGAGCCTTTTTACGGCCAGGACCGGATAGACCTGATGATTTGGCGGATGCGCCAAAAGGGTCTTTAGCAGGTTGCCGCAAAACCCATGAATTGCTGCAATCCCCCTTCGAGACGGACCTTCGGTCCTCCTCAGGGTGAGGTAGTTAGTATTTTAACTCCCTCATCCTGAGCCGCGAGCGCAAGCGAGCGTGTCGAAGGATTGTTGGCCCGCAAATCCATTTTTTCAGCAGCTTGCTAGCCGCCCATCTTTTTTGCTAACCCGGCGTTGAAGCGGTCCCAATGAACGACGAACCTTACATGGTGACCTTGGGCGATGACCTCGACCTCGTCCCTGGCCGTGACCTTGAAGCTGATCCTGCGGCCATCGACTTCGGTGACTTCGACGTCGGCCGTGACTTCCATGCCCGGCGGTGTCGCCGCCCGATGATCGACGTCTATGTGGATGCCGAGACTGCCCTCGCCGTCGTCCAGGTGCGGGGCCAGGGCTTCCAGGCACGCCCATTCGATGAAGCCGACCATGAACCCGGTGGCGAAGACCTTGGGCATGGCGACGAATTCGGGCACTTCCGGGTAAAGATGCGGTACCGTTTTTTCTTCCGTTACCGTGAACCGGTGCGTATGGGTGAGGCCGGGAACAAGGGTGTCTTTCATCAGGCTTCCTCTTCTTCGGAGACGCTGTCGGGCAAATTATACACCAAAACATTGGCCACCAGCATCGATGCGGCGAGAAAATAAAACACCGCCTTGAGCCCCCAAAGGTCGGCCATGACGCCGCCGACGATGGTCATGATAACGACAAACAACGATTGCACCCCGAACATGACGCTGGTGGCGCTGCCGGCGACTTCCTGGGGCGCCATGTCCATCATCCAACTGTGGATGACCGGGCGCGCCGCGTACATGGCGAACCCCATGACCGAAACGCCGGCGATAAACAGGATTTCGTTTTGCACCAACGTCAGTAGCACGATCATCACCGTCGTCACCGTAAGACCGGCCAGCACCACCGGGCGGCGGCCGATGCGGTCCGACCAGGCGCCGGCGATGGGCGAGGCGCAAATGCCGCCGACTTGCAGCGCCATCATCGTCACCCCCATCATAAACGGCCCCATGCCGGCGACGTCCGCCAGGTAAAGCGGCAGAAAAACCAGAAGCCCCATTTGCGCCATGGTCCGAAACCCGGCCATCAGGCTGAGAAGCAACACCGAGCGATTCTTGAGCAACCCCTTAACGCCGACAATGTATTCCCCAACGCTTAGGCCGTGGCTTTCCTTGTGCTTGGCCGGTTTGTCCTTGGGCATCAAGGTCAACGCGATCAACAAGGCCAGCGCGAAAATGGGAAGTGCGGTGATCGACGCCGTGCCCCGCCACGTCATCCATACCAACAAGGCGCCGGCCGCCAGCGGCGCCAGGGCGTCGCCGAAATTGGCGCCGAGCGCATGAATGGACAGCGAATAACCACGCTGTTTCGGGTAGTGCTCGGACAAAAAAGAAATCGCCGGCGGGTGCCATAAATTATTGGTGGCGCCGATCAATATGACCATCGGGAACAACCACAAAAATCCTTCCGCCGAGCCGAGCCCCAACAAAGCCAGCGCGCCTAGACCTAAGGCAATAACCTGAAACACCACCCGCTTACCGGTAACATCGACGACGAGGCCGCTGGCGAAATTGGCGGCAAAGGCCGAGAGGTGAAAAGCCGCGACCAGCAACCCGGCTTCGGCATAGGTCAGGCCCAGATCGCGGGTGATAAACGGCAGGATCAGGTAAAAAATTCCGGCGATCCAATGGATGCCGCCATGGCCGAACCCGACCAGGAAGACCGTTCCCTGGCCCTTCCATTCCAAACCCGTCAAACGTTCGATGGCTGCGATCAAAGGATGATACCTTAGTAAGTCGAGGGCTCAGGAATCTATCGCCCCGATAGGGGTTTAACAAGTTGGCAACAGCCATTATCTGTTTGCTTAGGCGCGATTATTCAAGCGACAATGCGCCCACTTAAAACCCCCAGGGAACACGCCATGGATAAAGTCACCGACCAACTTATCGTCGACAAAAAAGACGGCATCGGGCGCATTACTTTCGACAACCAAGCCAAGCGCAACGCCCTGACGTATGAGATGTGGCAAGGCCTGCCCGTGGTGTTGGCCGATTTCGCCGCCGATGACGATGTCCGCGTGATCGTACTGGCGGGCAAGGGCGGCAAGGCATTTTCCGCCGGCGCCGATATTTCCGAATTCGCCAAAAACCGGTCGTCGGAAGACGCCGTCGCCATTTATAACGAAGCCGTCGCCGAGGCGACGAATGCGCTCATCGGCGCAAAAAAACCGCTGATCGCGCTGATCGAAGGGTTCTGCATCGGCGGCGGGCTCGGCGTCGCCATCTGCTGCGATATCCGCATCGCCGCCGACCAATCCCGCTTCGGCATTCCGGCGGCGAAGTTGGGGCTGGGCTACAAGCTGAACGGGCTGCAACACTTGATTGATGTTGTCGGCCCGTCGGCGTCCATGGAAATTCTGTTCACGGCGCGGCAGTTCGATGCCGATGAAGCCCTCGGCATGGGGCTGGTCAACCGGGTGCTGCCGAAGGCCGAGGTCGCGAAATATGTCGACGACTACGCCCAAACCATCGCCGCCAACGCGCCGCTAACGGTGCTGGCGGCCAAGACGGTGGTCCGGGAAGCCATCAAGGACGCCGACAAACGCGATCTCGACCTTTGCCAGAAGGTCGTCGACGACTGCTTTAACAGCGAGGACTACCAGGAAGGCCGCAAGGCGTTCATGGAAAAAAGAAAGCCTGATTTCAAAGGTCGCTGAGGGCTCCATCCAAAGGTAGCTGAGGGCTCCGCCTCTTGCTTTTTTAACCACAAAGGCACGAAGGCACTAAGAAAGAAGCTGAAATAATTTTTCTTTGAGTCTTTGCGTCTTAGTGGTTCACCTTCTTTTATCGCTTTTATTTATCCCGGTCCGGGCTTCGGGAAGGCGGGGGCGGGAATGACGGGTTTCAAAGGTAGCTGAGGGTACTTTATGGCGTCATCATTACCTCATCATCGCCTCATCATTACCTCATCATTACCTCATCATCGCCTCATCATTACCTCATCATTACGTCATCATCGTGTCATCATTTTCAGCCACCGCGAGAGCCCTAACCCGTTGATTTCGCTAAATTCTGATCGGGAAAGAGGCCGAAAATGTCATCATTTTTAGTTTCTTGTTTTTCAGTCTCTCCAAGCCACGCGTTTTCCGGCCTCCGCCGACGGTCACGCATTCGCGTCGCGCCGAAGGGCGCGCCTAAGCCAAGGGCGCTATCCGTACTTCCTATTCACTATGTCCAAGAGCGTTATTATCAAAAGAACGAATAGAGAACATAAGCTTGTTCAATGCGGTTGTCAAGGGGGGTGGGGAATGGAGATTTGGTGTTAGCCCGAAGGGGACACCGGGCATGTGCACAAACCTCCGACCAAAAAGCGGGGCAGAGCAATGACCGCTAGAAACTATCCATCAGGTGCTAGGAACCACAGTGAAATTCTCGAACCTGTCGATGTTCTCAAATTGCAAGCTGGCGCGTTCAAGGTCGAAAGACCTGATATGTGCGAGGGCGGTGGGCGCAATGTGGGTGTGGCCGTTGGCTGTATAAATAACAGCCTCGCCACCTGGAAAAATGGTCGCGGCCAAGGCGGCGGCAAAATGATAGGGCATAAATTTAATCATGGCCCTTATATATGCCCGTCGCGTTTCGGGCGCAACGTGGATAACTCGGAAAAGCTAAGTGACTGAAACGATGTTGACTTAAAGGCGGATTTTTAACCAATGCGGAATGACGGAGGCACAGAAAACAATGATACCAGCGGAAAAATTCGCCCAGGCCATCATCGAGTTTGATGGATGTGCTTAAAAAACTTTAGGCCCAGGATCGTCTTCACCTTGTGCTACGGCTTCGAGGCGGTCCGCCAGGTCGGATATGCCCGGGATGCGCTTTTTAAGGCTGTCTGCGGTATTGGGCAGAGTGTCAATGAGGGTGGCGATTGTCGTCGGATCAATTGTGGAAGCCATTCGGTTCGTTGCGGCCAATGCTTCGTACATCAAAGTCACGTGTTTTGTGAGATTGGCGCCGAGCAAACTGAGCTTTCCGGCGTTGGCCTTGTAGAAGGCGCGCTCTGTGTGCGGTTCTTGGGGGATTGGCAGTTGTTGTTCCTTTATCTGCTGATCTTTTTTTCTCAAGATCGAAGCCGTTTGCCGCAAACCGTCGGCCCTGGTCTTAAATATGGTAATCACGGCGCGAAGCTCGCCGTTGAGGCCAGCGGCGAGCAGGCGCTTTTCCTCTTGCTGCCGCTCCTTATGGGCTTCTCGATCTCTTTTCGCCTTATGGTTTTGCGCGGCGATGAGAGTGAAGAAGCCGGCCACGATGCCGAAGAGGGCGCCCATGCCGCCCGGCATATTCCAAATCTTCTTGCCGAGCCAGACCCAAGACCAGCTCTCAGGCGGTGGCGGCCTGTTGGCGGCAAACACAATCCCAAGCAGGACGACGGCGATCCATATCCATGTGGACAAGGGTATCGGTTTATTTTCAGCCATACCCACAATTATGGCGAGCTTGGTTGCAGGTAACAACAAGTGAAATTTCAATGTACGGAAACCAGGGTGATATGAACGAAACTTTAACAAAAAAGGCTTTGGAAGCCGCCCTTCCGTATCTGGTTTATCTGTCTGACGATGAGGACGTATCGCCGGAAATGGAAAAACATTTAGAACCGCACACCAGCGAGACACGGGATTTAATTCGTGAAGCGTTGGCGTCTTAATTCGAGGGTTTTTTAGACCAAACGCCTATGTCCGCTTCCGGTCAGCCGCCCACCCACCCGACATTTTTTTCCAAAAATGTGACCCCGGTCACTTCCCGCCTATTCCTTTTGGCCTAAAGTTGCGCTTGAGAGTCGCGGGTGGACGCTTCCCTTATTCAGCAGATGACGAAATCTGAAAACGGGCCGTCCGGTTTCCCTCGAAAAGGAAAACCACCGGAAACGGTGGGACGCAAAACAACCGGCCTACGGCCAAAAGCCACGGCGGCGGTGTTACCGAAAGGAGAAACGAGATGTTTTATACAATCCTGAATACGGCACTCGAATCCTGGAATTTGTGGTGCGCCATGTTCAAGTCGCTGCCTTACGGCGACCCCTATATCGCGACCCTGGCCTTGTTCGTGATATTCGCCACAACCTCCAAATTGCTTGCCGGCGGAGAAACCACTTAGGCCGGCAAGCGGCGACAGAGACTTAAGAAAGGATACGCAGTGATGATTATAGAAAACCTTGGTGAAGTCATAATGACAGCGGGATTTCTGTTGGTGATTGCGGCGATTTTCATTCCTAAGAAAAATGCCGAGGACGCCGACGAGGACACGCCCGGCATTTCGGAATTGACCGGCTAAGGAAGCGGTCCGCCGTTTACATCCGTTCATATGACATTCATAGGCCCCTCAAACGCCGTTAAAGGGCTCGGCCTATTGTCGGCGCATGGAATAAAAACACGGACATTACGAAGGATACGCAGCGATGATTATGGAAAACCTTGGCGGAATTCTAATGGCGGCGGGATTATTGCTGGTGGTCGCGGCGATTTTCATTCCTAAGAAAAATGCCGAAGACGCCGACGAAGACGCGCCCGACTTTTCGGAATAGGCCATAATTCCACCTACCCTGCCGCCGCCCTGGCAGCCGACGCGCCGGCGGCGCGGCCGAAGACGGCGCCCGACATCAGGCCGGTGCCGCCCGGGTAGTTGAAATAAAACAAGCCGCCGACCAATTCACCGGCCGCATAGAGGCCGGGGATCGGTGCGCCGTCGGTGTCGATGACGTGGCCTTCGGTGGAAATCTTCAAGCCGCCGAAGGTGAACGTGATGCCGCAGGTGATGGCATAGGCCTCAAACGGCGGCGTATCGAGCGTCTGCGCCCAGTTGGATTTCGGAATTTCAAGGCCCTTGGTGCCGCGACCGTCGAGCACCGCCGGATTGAACGCAACGTCTGTCATGACAGCGGCGTTATAGGCTTCGACCTCGGCGACAAAAGCATCGGCGTCAACGTCATCCAGCTTCGCCGCCAATTCGCCGATGGTGTTGGCCATCGCCTTGGTCACTTGGCGGATGCGGTATTCGTCGCGCAGCATGTCGATGACCTTGGAATCGAACACCTGCCAGGCGAATTGCCCCGGTTGTTGCAGCACCACGTGGCCGTACTTGGCATAGGTGTAATTGCGGAAGTCGGCGCCTTCGTCGACGAAGCGCTTGCCGGTGGCGTTGACCATGATGCCCAGGGGGTAGCTGTGTTTCTGAAACAGATCGCCGACGGCCAAATCGCCGAACGGCGGCGCGTTGCGGTCCCAGCCGACCGCGTGGCATCCCGACCAGTTGCCGGTCGACATGGCGCCGATATCGAGCGCCATCTTGATGCCGTCGCCGGTGTTGAACCGGGTGCCGCGAACGGGGGCCAAGTCCCAACCGGGGCCGAGGTAGCGCGTCCGCCATTCGGTGTTGGACTCGAACCCGCCGGCGGCCAGGACCACGGCCTTGGCGCGGATGTCGAAGGTCTCGCCACCGCTTCGGGCGACGACGCCCCGGACCGCACCTTTTTCGACGATCAATTCGACCGCCCGGGTGGCGTAGAGGATTTCCATACCGGCGCCTTCGACCGCCGCCGTCAGCATGTCCACCAGACCGGGCCCGCCGCCCCAGGCTTCTATGCACAGGCCGCCCCAGAACTTGAGCTTGCCATCGACCTTGAACGCCTGCCTGCCGAACGACGGCTGAAAGCGCACGCCTTTTTTGCGCATCCAGACCAGGGTCTCGAGGCTGTGGTCGATCAGCATTTCCGTCAGGTCCGGGTCGCACCGGTAGCGGGTCAAGCGGCCCATGTCGTCGAAGTATTGTTCGCGGGTGTAGGTGCCGAAATCGGTGTTCTTTATTTCCTCGTCGGACAAGTCCGGCATCACCGTCAGCAGATCATCGACGCCGGTGTGAGCGAAACGAATGGCGCCGGCGGTAAAACGGCTGTTGCCGCCGCGGTCATCGAAGGGCGCGCGTTCCAAAACCAACACCTTGGCCCCTTGTTCGCTGGCCGCCAGGGCCGCGGTCATCGCCGCATTCCCGGCGCCGACGACGACGACATCAATTTCTCTTGGGCCCACTTTGTTTTCCTTTGCCGACAAGTTGGAGCCTATTATTGACCTCCTATGCACCGATTGTATACAATTTTTAACCGGCTGTTTGCCGTGTCGTTTTAGGAATATTCATGGAAAAACCTGTCATAGGCTTCATCGGTTTCGGCGAAGCGGCGGCGTCCATCAGCGAAGGATTGATCGAAGAAGGCGGCATCAGCGTTTTCGCCTATGATATCCGGCCCCGGCCCGAAGCTGACGGCGTTCACATGAAGGGCAGCCTGGAAGAACTGTTGGCGGCCACGGACATCGTCTTCGCCGCCGTCACGTCTGCGGTCGCGCTCGACGTCGCCAAGCAAGCCGCACCCTATTTGTCGGGCCGACATCTTTACGTCGATATTAATTCCGTTTCCCCGGTTACCAAGATCGCCGTCGGCAAGGTCGTCACCGACACCGGCGCGCGCTTCGTCGAAGCCGCCGTCATGGCGGGCGTGCCGGGGTACAGACACAAGGTGCCGATGCTGTTGTCGGGTGAAGCGGCGGCGGAACTTATCGATTGCATGGGCCCGCTGGGCATGGTGATGGAAAATTTCGGGCCGGAACTGGGCCGCTCTGCCGCGGCCAAAATGTTTCGCTCCATCATGGTCAAGGGCCTGGAAGCGCTGTTCCAGGAATGCGTGCTGGGGGCGGACAAGTATGGCGTCTCGGAACGGGTGCTTAACTCCATCGCCGACGGTTATCCCGGCATCGACTGGAACAAGTTGGCCAGCCACCTAATTGGGCGCACCGCCATTCACGGTGAACGCCGCGCCCATGAAATGGAAGAGGTCGCCGAAACGCTAAAAGCCCTGGGCATCGAGCCGATGATGTCGGAAGCCGCCGCCAAGCGCATCCATTGGGCTTACGATCAGGGACTGAAAGAAGCGTTTCCGGATGAGGCGCCCGAGAGCTATCAAGACGTCTTGGACGTCATCAATAAAAAGGCTGGATTCCCGCCTACGCGGGAATGACAGGAAAGATTTTCCCCCTCACGTCATTCCCGCGCACCCTCACGTCATTCCCGCGTAGGCGGGAATCCAGTCCCTTAAAAAGACGATTGTGTAATAGCTTGGATTCCCGCCGGAGCCTGTCCTCGCGAAGGCGGGGGCGGGAATGACGGGATGAGGGGGCGGGAATAACAGAAAAAGTTTTCTTTTTGTCTTTGTGGTTTAAAAAAATCCAACCACAAAGACGCGAAGGCGCAAAGAAGAAGAAAAAGAAATTTTATTATAAAAAATTTTTCTTCGAGACTTTGTGCCTTTGTGGTTAAAAATTCTTTTTTACCTTGGTGGCTAGAGCCCTATTTCGAAATTGCGGCCGCCACGGCAACGCCGACATCCGCCGTTTTCGCACTTCCGCCCAGGTCGGGCGTGTGGTTGGCGGGGTCGGCCAGGACCGTATCGACGGCGGCATTGAAAGCATCTGCCGCCTTTAAAAGATCATCTCGGCCATGTTTGGCGCCCAGCCATTCCAACAGCATGGCCGCCGACATCATCAACGCCGCCGGGTTGCCGATGCCTCGGCCCGCAATATCCGGGGCCGAGCCGTGGGCGGCCTGGGCGACACCGTGATCGTCGCCGACGTTGACCGACGCGCCCAAGCCCAGCCCGCCGGAAAGTTCCGCCGCCTCGTCGGACAGGATATCGCCGTACATGTTGGTGGTGACGATAACGTCGAAGGCGTCGGGCGTGCGCACCAGCAACGCCGCCATGGCATCGATCAGCATCTCGTTCAATTCAACGTCGGGGTTGAGGGCGGCGACGGCGCGAACTTCGCCTAAGAACAAACCTTCGGAGACCTTCAGCACATTCGCCTTGGTCACCGCCGTTACCTTGCCTCGACGCCGCTTGGCCAGATCAAACGCGACCTCGGCGATGCGGCGCGAGCCCGAGCGCGTGATCTTGCGAACCGCCAGGGCGACATCCTCGGTCGGCATGAATTCGCCGGAACCTGAAAACATGTTGCGGTCGGCATAAAAACCTTCGGTGTTTTCGCGGGCAATCACCAGATCCATGTTTTTCGCCATCGCCGGAATGCCGGTCCGCACCTTGGACGGGCGGATGTTGGCGTAAAGGTCGAGGTCTTTCCTGACCGTCGCCGACGGATTGACGCCGCCTTCTTCCCGGGGCGGATAAGCATAGGTATCGACCGGCCCTAAGATAACGCCGCTTGCCGCCTTGATCTCATCCATAATCGCATCCGGCAGGGTCGAGCCCTGGTCAGCCAAGGCCGCGAGCCCGATGGTGCGTTCCTGAAAATCGAGCTTCAGCAAAAATTTGTCGTTGAGCGCATCCAGGGCTATGCGGGCTGCCGCCATGATTTCCGGGCCGATGCCGTCGCCGGGCAGAATTAAAATTTTCATGTCTAGGTTCCCCTGGCCGCAACTGAGGCCGCGCCGAAATCTCGGAAATCGGATGTGCCGTCGCGCTCGACCTGATGGGTCAGGTCGACTTCCCAGCCGAGGTAGGTTTTCATCGCCGCCTCGTTGCCTTCTTCCAAATCATAAGGCCGGTACCAGACATCGACCGGATCATCCAAGTTGTCCTTGAAGCCCGTCGCCAGAGGAAGGTCGGCCTCGCCCCAAGCGTCCGTGCCGCCGTCGAGGACCAAAACGTCGCGACCGGAAAGCGCCGCGTCCGCCGCCGCGACCTTGGCGAGCACGCCGTCGGGCGAGGTCAGGACGATTTTTGCCGCCTCCGGGATGGCGGCGAGGTTGCCGGCCAAATTACCAGGAAGATTGGCGCGGATGGCGAAGCGGCTGGCCGGGATGTGGCGTTTACGGTGTTCGCGGCTGTCGGTCAGATCGACGACGATGGCACCGCCGCCGACCATCATGGCGGCCAAGTCCTTCGCCCCGATCGTCTGCGGGGCGGCATCGTCCAGGCCGAAAATTTCCGGCTTATGCGGACCTTTAACAAGAGTCCCGCTGGCAAGCGCATCGTCGAGGACATGAACATCCGTCCAGCCCAGCTGGTTCAGCCACGATGCCGACATCGTCGCGCGCACGCCGTTATCGTCGACCAGCACCAGACGCGCGCCGCGAACGGCGACGTAGCGGTCCGTCGCCTGAACCAATTGGCCGCCCGGCGCCGGTTTGGCGTCGGCCAGGTGCCCGGCCTCGAACTCTTTGCCGTCGCGCACATCGAGCACGTAAAGGCTGCGGGTGTCGTCGCCCCGCCATTGATCCAGCGTCGCTTTGTCGATCACCGACACCTTGAACTTTTCACCGGCGCGGGCGGCGCAGGCTTTGGCTTTCTCCAGGCCTTGCTCCGAGACCTCGGGGAAACTGTCCGTCTTGCCCTGGTCCACTTTAAGCCCCGCCAGGTGCCAGCCCATGGTGCCGTTTTCGAGAGCCACGACTTTATTCGGGATACCGGCGTTGATCAGCGACTGAGCGCCGATGATCGACCGCGTGCGCCCGGCGCAGTTGACGACGACGGTGGTTTCCGCATCTGGCGCGATGTCGTGAATGCGCAGCACCAGTTCGGCGCCGGGCACGTCGATGCCGCCGGGGATGGACATGTTCTCGAATTCCACCATCGGGCGGCTGTCGACGATAACCATGTTGTCGCCCCGGTCTTGCATCGCCTGCAATTCCTTAGGGGGAATGTGCGGGGTGTCGTACCAGAGCTCGATGAATTCGCCGAATGCTTTTGAGGGCACGTTGACGCCGGTAAAGACCTCGAACCCGGCAGCGGCCCAGGCATCCAGCCCGCCGTCCAAAAACGAAATGTCGCTGTAGCCGAACCGCGCCAGCCGCTTAGTCCCGCGCTCGATCAGGTCGCCATCGTCGCCCCCCGCACAAAGCACGATCGGAACACCCAAACGCGGCAAAAGGTCGCTTGCCCTCAACTCCAGACGGCTCAGCGGCAGCGGTACGGCGAACAGCAGATGACCGTCGCCGAAGGTGCCTTCTTCGCGCAGATCGATCAGCGCCAGCTCGCCGTCGCTAATAATCAAGTCCTTGAGGGCTGCGGGCGTCAGGGGTTTGGCGGTCATCAATCAGGCTCTTTTCTTCAGTTTCTTTTGCAAGTGCGCCAACAGGCCGCCGTCGGCGATCATCGCCAGCAAATGTTCGGGCAGCGGCTCGCAGGCCAGCGTTTCCCCGGTTGTCAGGTTTTCCACTTTGCCCGCCAGGGGATCAATTTTCAATTCATCGCCCTTACTTATTTTATCGGTTTCAGGGCAAACCAGCGCCGGCAGGCCGAGATTGAGCGTATTGCGGTAAAAAATGCGGGCGAATGATTTCGCCAAGACGGCGCGGATGCCGAGGATCTTCAGATGCAGCGGCGCTTGTTCGCGGGACGAGCCGATACCCATGTTGTTGCCGGCGACGAAAATGTCACCTTCCCGGACGGCGCCGGCGAAATCCGGGTCGATGGGCTCGAGACACAACTTCGCGCCTTCGTCGGCTTCCATATTCATGTAGGACTTGATCGGCGCCAACTGGTCGGTGTCGATGTTGTCGCCATAGACCCAGGCGTTTCCCTGAAGATCGCTCATATGCCGCCGCCTTCGGCCAGAAGCTCCCGCGGGTCGGTGATGCACCCGGTGATCGCCGCCGCCGCCACCGTATAAGGGGAAGCCAGATAAAGTTTGGAGGACTCCGGCCCGGCGCGGCCTTTGAAGTTGCGGTTGGTCGATGAAATACCGGTCATGTTTTCGTCCAACCTGGCCTCGCCCAAGCCGATGCAGCCGCCGCAGCCGGTCGCCAGAATCTTGGCGCCGGCGTCTTCCAAGACCCTCAACGTGCCGTCGGCCGCCGCCTGCTCGCGAATGTGCAGGGACGCGGGCGCGACGAAAAAGCGTGTATTTGCACTTTTTTTCCGGCCTTTGACGACGCTTGCGGCCATGCGCAGATCTTCGAGCTTGGCCCCGGTGCAGGCCCCCAAATAGGCTTGGCCGACGGGCGTTCCGGCGTGGTCGCCGACATCGCCGGCGTTTTCCGGGTTCGACGGCGCCGCCACTTGCGGGGCCAAGGCCTCGCCGTCCATGTCGATGGTGCGGGCGATCTTTGCGCCCTCGTCGCCCTGCCAGGTTTCCACATCAACGCCGTCAACACCAATTAACCCAAGGGTTTCAGCCGTTACCGCGTCGGGTGCAATGATGCCGGTCTTGGCCCCCAGCTCGGCGGCCATGTTGGTCAGCACCATGCGTTCATCCATGGTCATGGCGCTAACCGCACTCCCGCAATATTCGACGGCCATGTAATTGGCGCCCATGGCGCCGATGTCGCCGCAGAGTTTCAAGATCACATCCTTGGCGGCAACGCCGAGGCTCAGTTTTCCGGATACGTGCAGCCGCAATGTTTCCGGCACCCGTATCCAGATTTCGCCGGTCGCCAGCACGCCGGTCATTTCCGTCGCCCCGACGCCGACCATGAACGCCCCGAAGGCGCCGGCGGTGGTCGAATGGCTGTCGGCGCCGACGCAGAACATGCCCGGTTTCAGGTAGCCCTTTTCCGGCAGGATGACATGGCAGATGCCCTGTTCCGGGTGAAAGTTTTTAATTTTCTTGTCGGCCACCCATTGATGGCTGATTTCCTGAGTCTTGATGCTGCCCGGCGTCGGGTCGTTGACGTAATGATCGGTGATAACGACCAGCTTCGACGTATCCCAGACGGTCGCCCCCAGTTCGTCCAGGTACTTACCGGCGCGCCGGGGACCGGATGAGTCGTGCATCATCGCCAGATCGACGGCGCAGGTAACGATCTCGCCGGGCGAAACGGAGCTCACCCCGGCGGCGCGCGCAATAATCTTTTCCGAAAGCGTCATGGGCATAGCTGAGGCTCTCTATCGTAAGTTCGCAAGGCGGGTCTCGCCCTTCGACAAGCTCAGGGTGAGGCCCTCATGCTGAGCTTGTCGAAGCATGAGGGGCGTCCTCACTATTGGCGTTCGAATGGGTCTCAGCATTAGATAACCTTCCCCTCCCGGAGTGCGCGAATCCTGTCCGCATCGTAACCGAGCCCCGATAAAAGATCATCCGTATGCTCGCCCAGTTTCGGCGCCGGGTTGGCGGGCGCCGGCGTTGCGGTCCTGACCGGCGGCCGCAGGTAGCGATAGGTGCCGTGGCCGTCGAGTTCGATTTCCTGGAGCCGCCCTTCGTCTTTGACAAACGGATTTTCCATGGCCTCGGCGACATTGAGGATCGGCGACGCCGGTATGGTGCCGGCAAAATCGACCAGCCATTCGGCCGTGGTCCTGGCCGACAGCGCCGCATCCAGCATTTTCTCGATGAGGGGGCGATTTTCAAATCGCTCCTTGAAGGTCTTGAAGCGGGGGTCATCGGCCCATTCCGGGTGGCCGAGGGCGTCGGCCAACGCCGGCCAGAATTTTTCCTTGTTGCACATCAAATAAATCCAGCCGTCGGCGGTCTTGTACAACTGGCACGGCGTCAACGACGGATGCGCGGAGCGGCCTAAGCGTTCCTGCACGTGCCCGGCGTTCAGATACCACATCGCCGGATAGCCCAGATTGGACAGCGCCACATCAAACAAACTGACATCCAAATCGCCGCCTTCGCCGGACGCCCGCGCCCGGATGATGCCGCAGAGCGCCGCATAGGCCAGCCCCAGCCCGGTCATTTGATCGACCACCGACAGCCCGAACCGCGTCGGTTCGTGATCGGGGTCGCCGGTCAACGAGAAATAGCCGGTTTCGGCCTGCATCAGGTAATCGAACCCCGGCCATGACGCCCTAGGCCCGTCGCGGCCATAGGCCGACAGGTGGGCGCAGATGATTTTCGGGTTGGCGGCTTTTAAGTGATCATAAGTCAGCCCCAGCTTTTCCGGCACGTCGCCGCGCAGGTTGCTGGTCAGCGCATCGGCGGATTTCACCAAGTCCATGAGTACCGCCCGCCCGTCGTCCGATTGCAGATCGAGCGTCAGGCTTTTCTTGTTGCGGTTATAAGCGTGAAACCATTGGCTTTCGCCGTTATCGAACCAATAAGGCCCGAGCGCCCTGGCAAAATCGCCTCCTTCCGGGGCCTCAATCTTAATGACCTCGGCCCCCTGGTCGGCCAGCCACATGGTGCCGAAAGGACCGGCGCCGTACTGTTCGACGGTCAGGATGCGCACACCTTCGAGGGGGATCATGGTTTGCTTGCCTATTCCGTTGCCTGGGCGGGAGATTAAACTTTAAGGGATTGTCCTAAGAAATAAAGCAAAGAAAAAAAACCAAAACCGGGCCGCAAAAGCATCCCTTTTCGTAAGGTATTCTGGTAGTTTTGCCGCCGGCACCACCCTGGAAAAGCAGTTTGGCGAACATGACAAAAACCTTCTTTGATGAGATCGGCGGCAGGCCCTGTCTGGAAAAGGTTCACGTGCTTCTTTACGACAAGCTCCTCAGCCATCCCTGGCTGAAGGGATTTTTTGCCGGCAATAACCGCTGGCATCTGGAAATCCAGCAGACTGATTTTGTACAGGGTATTTTTGGCGGCACCAATGTCTACGGCGGACGGTTCCCCAAAGACGCCCATGTTCATTTATTTATTACCGAAGAAGTCTTCATGATCCGCCACCAACTTCTCGAACAATCCCTAACCGAAGCGGGCATCCGCCAGGACCACAAAGAACAATGGCTCGAATTTGACATGGGATTTAAAAAGGCGTTGGTCAAAACGTCCGTTTCCGAGTGTAAGGGCCGGTACAAAATGGAGCCTGTTATCTCGGTGCCGAAACCCTAGCTGGAAGAGCCCCCTTAATTGGGAATCACCCTTCGAGACGGACCTCCGGTCCTCCTCAGGGTGAGGCCTCAAATATAATAACGCCTCATCCTGAGCCGTGAGCGTTAGCGAGCGTGTCGAAGGATTGTTGCCGAAAATTCACTTTTCCAGAACACCCCCTAAACCGGGTTCCGCTCGACCAGTTGCCGGGCAATAATAATCCGCTGCAGCTCATTCGTGCCTTCGCCGATGGCCAGCAAGGGCGCGTCGCGGTAATAGCGCTCGATGTTGAATTCCTTGGAATAGCCGTAGGCGCCGTGGATGCGCATGGCTTCCAGGGAATTTTCGAGGGCCGCTTCGGTGGCGAACAGTTTGGCCATGCCGGCCTCCATGTCGCAGCGCTCGCCGGTGTCGTACGCACGCGCGGCTTGTTCGACCAGCAGCCGCGCGGCTTCGACCCGGGTCGCCATGTCGGCGAGCTTGATCTGGATGGCTTGGTGCTGGGCGATGGGTTTGCCGAAGGTCTTGCGGTTTTGCGCGTAGGCCAAGGATTCTTCCAGACAGGCGCGGGCCAGCCCGACGCCGCGTGCGGCGACGTTGATGCGGCCCAATTCCAGCCCCGCCAAGATCTGTTGCAGGCCCCGGCCTTCTTCGCCGCTGATCAGGTTGGCCGCCGGCACGCGCACGCCGTCAAACCGAAGCTCGCCGGTATCGATGCCTTTGTAGCCGAGTTTCTCAAGCTTCTTGGCCTCATAACCGGCGCTGCTCTCGGCCAGGATCAGGCTCATGCCACGATGCGGCGGGTCGGCCTTGGGGTCGGTCTTGACCAGGACCGCCAGCACGTTGCCCTCGATGGAATTGGTGATCCACATTTTGTTGCCGTCAATGACGTAATCGTCGCCGTCCCGCACGGCCTTGGTGCGCACGGCTTGCAGGTCGGTGCCGCAATCGGGTTCGGTCAGGGCGACGCCGCCCCGCAATTCACCGCTGGCGAAACGCGGCAGCCACGATGATTTTTGCGCATCCGTGCCGAAACGCTCGACGGTGGCGGCCATAATCAGGTGCGCGTTAAAAAGCCCGGACACCGACATCCACACCGCCGACACGCGCTCGACGATCTTGGTATAGGTGCCGGCGCTGAGGCCCAGCCCGCCGTATTCCGGCGAGATGGTGGCGCCGTAAAGCCCCAGTTCCGCCATCTTGTCGGCGATTTCCTGTGGATACTCGTCGGCGGCTTCCAGCGCGTGGGCATAAGGTCTGACGTCGCGTTCCAGAAATTGGTCGATGGAATCCAAGATCAGCGCTTCGTCTTCGACCGACGTAATATTGGCTGGGTGCGCCATGGCCCTTAATAGTCCGCCGCATCATCGACGGCGTGGCCGCGCTTGGGGATCAGGACCGTGCGCTCATACGTCATGAAGACGACGCCGTCGGAATTTTTGCCGGTGGTCTTGACGGTGACGATGCCTTGCGTCGGGCGCGACTTGCTTTCGCGGATTTCCAGCACTTCGGACTCGGCATAGATTGTATCGCCGACGAACACCGGCGCCGTCAGACGTATTTTGTCCCAGCCGAGATTGGCGATGGCTTTCTGGCTGACGTCCGAAACGCTCATGCCGGCGACGATGGACAGCGTCAGCGCCGAATTGACCAGCGGCTTCTTCCATTCGCTTTTCGCCGCATAGGCGGCGTCGAAGTGGACCGGGTGCTGGTTCATGGTAATCAGCGTGAACCAGGTGTTGTCGGACTCGCTAATCGTGCGTCCGGGGCGGTGCTCAAAGACATCGCCGACGGTAAAATCCTCCAGATAGCGCCCGTAGGATTCCCGGTAGCGCTGTTTTCCGACTTCTTTTGCTTCTGCGACCATTCGTTACATCCCTTATGAGTTAACCCAATAAGCTAACGATTTAATCATGTCCGGCATTTCTCGAAAAGCAACCATAGACCCTATAATAGCTCGAACTTCACTTATGACCCAAAACGGACATGATTTTTCGCCAATGTCGGTGTAAAGCACGCAATGCGTACCAGACGTTGAAGCCTAAGGAGTACTGCCAAAATTTGATTTCAATTTTGGGCAACTTTATCTGAGGATACTCATCAAGGATTTCATTTATATAGTTAGCAAACCACTCATATTTTGACCAAATACTTGGTTCTCCTGAATATTTTTTGAGGTCATTAATCACCATGCTCCGAATATTTCCTATGGTTTTCTGAATCAAGTTTTCTGGCGATGGGAATGGCGCAAGCGCATTATAAGATTGGAGGTAATCAAAAAAAGACCAGCCATCGTCAGATTTTCTCCAAGTCTTGACGTATCCAAGATGAACTCCATCTTGGCCGTGATATTCCTGACCTTGCCCCCAAGCCTCCGCTAGCCTCTTTTCTAAGATAACCCTTGGGTATTTGGCTTCTTGAGATTCCAAACGATACGCTTCGATCAGCGCTGGTCCGAAAACGGAATTCTCGTTATGAAACAACTCCCCCAGAACTATTCCACCCCGAACAAAGAATCCTCTAGTTAAGAAGTGACTGCAAATAGAGCTGACGTTCATTAGCAAGGAATGCATCCCCCTGGAATCTGGAGAATCAGACAGGACGACACAATCAGAAAAATGAGTGATACGTGCATGATCGGGCGACGTATCCCACCTTTGTGAACTCGCTAGTTCTTGCAAATGTTCTTGCATCCATTTTGCTTGAGATTGCAATACATCAAAAATTTTAAGTGAAACACCGAGGTCTTTTAAAAACTCTGGATCGTTTTGAGATTTTTCTATCGCTTCTGACCAACCGAGAATGTCCAGAAATGCGACATATCGCTGTTGATAATTAATGGAATTACGAAACTCCTCCTGCTTGCGCTCGGCCTCAATTTGCTGTGCCGCCCTGTCTATTTTATCTTGAGCCATACCGGCTTTATCTACGGAAATTGTTTTAGTCGCCACATCGGGGATAACCCACTGAACGTCAACTCCTGGTTCTTCAACATAGAAAGCATTGGGATACCCAAGTTTGTCGACTTTGGCTATATGTGCTTGGGCTTCAGCTTCAGACTTACAGGGTTGATATTTGGAAATCCGATTGTTTTCGTCCACGGCGACGATGACTATGTACGGCATGCATAATCCTTATGAGAGTAATTTTTCCCATAAAGTATAAATTTCGGGACGTCAGCCATTACAGTGTAACTGTTTAGTACGTTGTGAGCAGTGTAAAAAATGTATTATCACTCGCAGTAATTGTACGTCCGGGACGATGTTCGCACACATCCCCGACCTTAAAATCCTCTAAATAACGCCCATAACTCTCCCGATATCGGTTGGGTCCGACTTTTTTTGCTTCGGCGACCATTCATATTCTCCCTAATTTAAAATCTCGTCATTTTTTGCGCTGTAATCTTTACTAGTAACTAGGAGGGCCATCTCTTACGGGGCGAAGTTCTGCTTCAGGTATATCGGGCAATGTGGGAATCTCGGCCTCGATAAGTTTTTTGATAGCAACAAACTTCAAGACGCTATCAATAATCATATCGACATCTTTTTTAACCTCCGCAAGATCAACAGACACAATTTCAAATTTTAGCTTTTTATTTGCCGTTATCTCGATTTTTGTTGTGGAACCATCCGTCTGATTTCGACCCCAAGGGTCGTGGACAATCCGATTACGCCTTTCAGATGGACCACGAATTTCATCGGCAAATTTATTTACAGCGTCAATTGTCTTTGTGCTGGCGCGACGGATTTTTAAGAGAGCAAGAAGTGCGTTAAGCCGCCCATTGATATTGAAAATTTGGGCGGTCATACATGCTCCAAACGCAGGGGGAACGTCTGCAAGGTCCCAAATTAAGCTATTAATATAGTGCTCTAGGGTCGCCCAAAAAGATGCAGCATGCCCTATTAACTTGAGGAGTTCCGGGTCAAGAAGATTATATTCACGTTCTCGTATATCATTTTTATCATCTTGGTCGGCCATGATATTACTTTTCCCATGCCTAGAAAAACGAATGCAGCTTCTCAGAATGGATACAGACAAACTGTGATTAGGCGGCTAAGTAGTCTCTTCGAAAACCGTGTAACTGTTTAACAAGTAGTAATCAGCGTGAACCAGGTGTTGTCGGACTCGGTAATCGTGCGTCCGGGGCGGTGCTCATAGACATCGCCGACCTTGAAATCCTCCAGGTAGCGCCCGTAGGACTCGCGGTAGCGCTGTTTTCCGACTTCTTTTGCTTCGGCGACCATTGTTTCTCCTTATTCACCCGCCTCCCGAAGTCGTACGGAGGGCAGGCCCGCCGCCTGAAGCTCGGGCCGGACAGGCCTGCTCAGGCGCAGTACTTCGTTGATGTCGTCTTCCTTGTGGATGGCGAGCAGCCGCGACGCCAGCTCGTCGATGCGACTAACCGGCAGATACGGCCCGACCAGGCCGTCGAATTTGGCGCGAAGTTCAGCGGCGCTGAGAAAATTATCCGGCTCGCCCTTCGGCACGGCGACGAAGGCTTCGAAATTTCCCGTCGCCGTTTTAACGCGAACGACGCCGCTGAGGTTTTTGGGGAATTCGGCTTCCGCCTGGGGATCGACGACGGCGCGCACCCGCCGGCACAGATCCAGCGTCTGGCTGTCGCCGATATGCTTGGCGTAATCGTCCCAGGTCATGCCGCCTTCGCGTATCGCCACGGCGGCGCAAAAGGCCATCGAGAATTGTCCGGCGACGATGCTGTCGGGATTGTGCTTAACGTCTTCGGGGTCGCCGATGATCTTCCATCCGGTTTCCGGCAGGCCGACCTCGATGCTTTCGATGTCGTCCGCTTTCAGGCCGTTGGTTGTGCTGAGGTCGAGCAGCGCATCCAAGGCGGCGTGGCTGTAACGGCAACTGGGGTAAGGCTTGACGGCGATGTTCATTGTTTCCCAATCGTCGCCCAAGCCCAGGACGGCCTTGGCCGGGTCGGGGTTCGGCGCGTAGGCATGGAAAAAACCGGCGCGGCCTTCGAAGGCGTCTTTCGGGCCAATGAAGCCTTGCTTGGCATACACCGCCGACATCAGTCCGCACATGGCGGCATGGCCGACGTGCGACCGTTTGGTCCAGGCGCCGTCGACCAGGAACTGCATGGAGCCGGCGCTTTGGCTAAGACAGATTCCAAATGCCGATTCCATTTGTTCGGCATCGAGGCATAAAATTTTTCCGGCCGCCGCCGCCGCACCGAAAACGCCGCAGGTCGCCGTCGGGTGAAAGCCCCGGTCGTAATGATCGCTGGGGCCGAGCGCCAGGCTGAGGCGAATTTGAATTTCGTATCCGGCGATGATCGCGGGGATCAATTCTTCGCCACGGGCGCCGGCCATTTCGGCGGCCGCCAGCGCCGCCGGAACAATGGGGGCGCTGGAGTGCAGCGAGGATGCGGCATGGGTGTCGTCAAAATCGAGCGAATGGGCGAGGGTGCCGTTGATTAGCGCCGCGCCCAGTGGCGTATAACCCAGGCCATCGCCGATGACGACGCTGTCACCGCCTTCCAGGCCCAATGCTTGCGCCGCCTTGATCAGGGCGGGCGTCGATTCGGCATCGTTGCGGGCGCGAAGGGCGATGCCGACGTTGTCCATCAGCAACATTTCGGCACGCTCGATAACGTCCCCAGGCACCCCGTCAAACGAGATACCGGCGGCAAATTCAGATATTCGGCGGGTCACATCGGCCATGGCAGTTCCTCCCTTTTTTTGGCCTTATCTTTTCAATATTATAGCTTCAATCGGCGGAGTATTTCTTTTCCTTTTCGTAATAATCGGGGAAGCCGACGACATCGCGAAGGTGGGCGAAATCGGCCAAATGGTTCGGATTTTCACCCTTTGCCAGGGCTTTCAGAGTTTCCTCCATGGCCTGAATTCCGGCCAGCATCAGCGTTATCGGATAGACGGCGATCTTGTAGCCGAGTTCACCCAGGGTTTGCGGCGGCAGCACCGGGGTCGAGCCCTGTTCGACCATGTTGGCCATTTTGTAACCCCGCACGGATGAACAATATTCGCGCATTTCGTCTTCGTTGCGCGGCGCTTCCAGAAAGGTGATGTCGGCGCCGATGTCGGCGAAGGTCTTGGCGCGAAGGATCGCTTCTTCCAGGCCGTCGGTGGCGTTGGCGTCGGTGCGGGCCATGATTAAAATATCGCCGCCGGATTGTTTGAGGGCATCCCTGGCATCGACGGCGGCCTGGACGCGGGAGAAGGCTTCGTCGCGGCCGACGACTTGTTTGCCTTGGGTATGGCCGCATTTTTTGGGCGCCACCTGGTCTTCGATCATGATGCAGGCAAACCCGGCCTGGGCGTAACCTTTGACCGTGCGCTGGACGTTGACGGCGTTGCCGTAGCCGGTGTCGCCATCGCCGAACACGGGAAAATTGACGGCCGAACAAATGTTGCGGCCCTGGTCGAGCATTTCGGAATAAGAAATCAGCCCGGTATCGGGGACACCCAAGCGCGCCGCCGCAACGGCGAAACCGCCCATGAATGTCGATTGGAACCCGGCCTGCTCGATCAGCCGCGCCGACATGGCGTCGTAACAACCCGGCAGGATCAAAACCTCCGGTCGTGCCAGAATTTGGCGCAGGTTTTCGGCATTGCTCATGTTTATTTTCCCTCGAACGTCGGTTTTTCCTTGGCCAGGAAGGCGCGCACGCCTTCGGCATAATCGTCGCTGTCGCAAAGCGCGTAGCCTTCGTCGATTTCCGCCTGGGTCAGGGGCTCAGGCTTTGCCAAGCGCGCAAGAAATTTCTTCGTCGCCCGGTGGGTCAGCGGCGCGCCCCGGGCGATGCGGGCGGTGGTCGCTTGGATTTCGTCTTCAAAATCCAAGTCCGCCACGACTCTGTTGAGCAAGCCACGGCGAAGGGCTTCGTCGGAATCAAGAATACGCCCTTCGTAAATAATTTCCAGCACCAGGGTGCGGTCGATCGCCGTCAGCACCGTCGCCATTTCGGCGTAGGCAAACGAATGTCCCAAACGGTTTATGGGCACGCCGAAGCGCCCGGAGGTATTGGAAATCCGCATATCGCAGCCGCAGGCGACTTCCAGCCCGCCGCCGGTGCAGGCACCTTGGATGGCGGCGATTGTCGGGTGGATGCAGCCCCGAATGGCTTCCAGGGAATCGGCCACGACCTTGCCGTATTCCCGGGCCTGGGCGGCGTCGTTACGAATTTCAGGGAATTCGGCGATATCGGCGCCGGCGGAAAAGGCCCTGTCGCCGGCGCCGCGAACGACGACGCAGCGAAGATCGGCATTGTCCGAAAATTTAACCATCGCCCGGCCCAGCTCGGCCCACATGGCGAGGCTCATGGCGTTGAGCTTCGCCGGATTGTTGAGGACGATGGTGCCGATGACGCCATCAATACTTTGGATAACGGGTTCGTTGGAAATTTTATCCATCATTCAACACCCTGATCGGTGCGCCTTTCATCCAAGCTGTTATGTTTTCGACGGCTTCGCCATAAACGAGCGCATTCAGTTCCTTGACCACGTAACCGGTGTGCCCGGTCAGCACGGCGTTATCCAAGCTCCGGAAAGGGTGGTTCCTGGGCAAGGGCTCGACATCGTAAACGTCGATGCCGGCGCCGGCGATGGTGTTATTGGCCAGCGCTTCGACCAACGCCCCTTCATCAACGATGGGGCCGCGCGATGTGTTGACCAAGTACGCGCTCGATTTCATCAGCGTCAGTTCAGGGAAGCCGACGAGTCCCCGGGTGCGGTCGCTGAGGACTAAGTGAATGGAAATAACGTCGGACTCGGCGAACAGCGCATCTATGCTGACGCGGGTGACGCCGACTTCCCTGCATCTTTCCTCCGTTAGGTTTTCGCTCCAGGCGATAACGTCCATGCCGAGCGCCAAGGCGACCTTGGCGACCATGCCGCCGAGTTTGCCGAGGCCTAAGAGCCCCAGGGTCTTGCCGTTCATGCCCTCGGATACGGCGCCCTGCCAGCCGCCTTCGTGCATGACGCGGTCTTCGGTGGAGATTTTCTTGAACAGCGCGAAGATCAAGGCCAAGGCGTGCTCGGCCGCCGGATAGCCCAGCATCGCCGTGCCGCAAACGACAATGCCCTTTTCACGCGCCGCACCCATATCGAACGACAAATTCCGCATGCCGGTGGTGATCAGAAGTTTTAAATCCGGAAGCGCATCGATCAGCGATTTCGGGAAAGGCGTACGCTCGCGCATGGCGACGACGACGTCGAAGCCTTGCAGCGCCTTGGCGACGGCGGCCTCGCCTTCGATATAAGTATCAAAAACCTCGACCTCGGCCTCAGACCCAAGGCTATCCCAATCGGCGGAACCGAGCGCCGCCGAGCGGTAGTCATCCAAAATGGCGATGCGCGTCGTCATGGG
This sequence comes from Rhodospirillales bacterium, assembly GCA_013203955.1. Classification (GTDB taxonomy): domain Bacteria; phylum Pseudomonadota; class Alphaproteobacteria; order Rhodospirillales; family Casp-alpha2; genus Casp-alpha2. The sequence continues at coordinate 43,703 of JABMOY010000149.1, forward strand.
GCGTTCACGGGGCCGGGGCCGGTCCCATCCACATCAAAGTGCGGGCGGACCATGATGCCGCCCCGGGGACCGGTGTTGAGCCGATCGGCGAATTGTGGAGCCAGCTGGCGCCCGTTATGCAGGTTGACCCAGAGCCTCATTAAATTTCGCCTGCGTTCGGGCTCGGGGTGGTCTTCGAAATCGGCGCGGGCGTGTAGGATGGTATAGTTGTTGAGGATTTGAATGTCGCCCTGTTGAAACGCCAGATCGAAACGCATGTCGTCCCGCCTCGCCAGCTTCGCCACCGCATCGACAGCTTTCAACGCCAAACCTTGCAAAGGCTCGCCCGCTTTGGTTTGCCCGTCTTCGATGGTTTTGCGGTTAAAGCGGCAGTTCAACCGTCCGTCGAAATAACTAAAGACGGGGACTTTATTGAACGTCACTTCGTCGGGGTCTTCGGTGACGCCTTCGCCGCGCAAGTCGAAGTGAAAGCCGCCGCACAACGGTTCCAGGTATTCCGGATGGAGGCTGAGGATTTCGTTATAGATGGCCATGGCGCTGGTGATTTCGCTTTCGCCGCCTTTTTTCGCCGGGTGCCAGCACAACAGGCCGACGGTATCGGCGGGATCGCAATGCGGCGCGATCCGGTTGTTGGTGGTGTAGCCGCGAACGTTCTTGGATTGGTAATCGCGCCCGGTGTCGCGAACATGGGAAATAAGATGGCCCTTGGCGTTTTGCGTAATCGGCTGGCCCAGATGAACGCCTAGCCCCCAATAAATTGTTTTCAAGGTTTCTTCGTCATAACGCGTGGCGTCGAGACCCCGGATCAAGGCGCAGCCGCGGCCGTTTTCAAGCTGATCGGTGACGTCGGCGATCATGGCGGCCAACGTCGGCAGCGGAAAATCGGCCGCCGTAAACTCGTAAAGGCCCAAGCCCTTGGCGCGGGTCGCCTCGGCAGCGGTCTCCAACTCTTCGATGTCATCCGCGCCCAGTTGGTATATCCAGCTCTTATCGGCGGCCAAATCGGCGCTTTTCCAGGCCGACGGCCCGGTGATGGGTGTTTTAAGAATATCGCTCACGAGCATCCTCTTCCCGGCTTCTTTTTTGCTTTTGTGGCTCGATTGTAGGGCAATTGGTCCTTACTTTGTATACAATTGAAAAAGATTTTTAAACGATTGGAGCAATGCCATGACCTGGCTTGAAGGTAACGGAAAGAGCGGCAAACCCGCGGGCGAGCGAATTCAGGAACTGATCGAAAGGCCCGAAATCCTGGGCGTTCCGGGGGCGCACAACGGGTTGGCGGGGATGTTGGCCAAAGAAGCCGGGTTCGAGGCGCTCTATATCTCCGGCGGCGCCCTGACCGCGACCATGGGCCTGCCCGACCTCGGCGTCATGACCCTGGAAGAACTTTGTTTCATTACCCGGCAAGTGTCGCGCTCGACCGACTTGCCGTTGATCGTCGATGGCGACACCGGTTACGGCGAAGTGCTGAACGTCATGCGCACGGTCAAGGAACTGGAGCGCAACGGCGCCGGCGCCGTCCATATCGAAGACCAGATACTGCCCAAAAAATGCGGGCATTTGAACGACAAGCGCCTGATCGCGCCCGAAGACGCCGCCGCCAAGATCAGCGCCGCGACCAAGGCGCGGTCGCACCTGCGCATCATCGCCCGCACCGACGCCGCCTCCGTCGAAGGGCTGGAAGGCGCCATCAAACGGGCGAACCTCTACGTTGAGGCCGGCGCCGATATCATTTTCCCCGACGCCCTGCCGTCGGAAGAAGATTTTCGCGCCTTCGCCAAAGCCGTTCCCGGCCCGAAAATGGCCAACATGACCGAATTCGGCCGCACCCCCTATTTCACCGCGAGTGAATTCCAGGATA
>JABMOY010000150.1 GCA_013203955.1 Rhodospirillales bacterium
AACCGAGCCCTTGACCGTGCGCTGGATGAGCACGCTACGGCGGTCCTTGTCATCGGTCTTGCGCCGGGCCAAGCCGAGTTCGCTGAGCCGGCTGACGGCGCGGGTAATAGCCGGCTTCGATACATTCAGGATTTTCGCCAAGCCCCGAACGGTGTGTGGCGGCGGCGTCAGGTAAACGCTCAACAGCAAGCCCATCTGGCGCGCCGACAAATCCGGCGCATCGAGACGGACGCTCGAAATAATGGCCTGGCGCCATATGTCCAGAGCCTTAAGGTCGGTGAAGTCTTCCGTTAATTTCATTACCAAGGGCCTTTTAAAAAAGCCAGTTTGTTTCGATTACGAAACTTCTAATCAACGGGCGCCATCTTGGCAATGGAAATCGTTACGCTAACGGAATTAACCGCACACTCTTTAGGGATTAAATTATCGGGACCTTCGAGGCAGAGAGAGGCGTATTTAGGACTCCAGCGGGTCGGGCCCGAACCTATTTTCGCCATCCGTCCCCTTGAAGAAGCCCAAGGTGACGAGCGCCCATATTTGACCGACAAGGGGGATTATCCCGATCAGCGACCACCACCCGGCCATGTCCCGGTCCTTGAGCCGCTTGACGCCAATGGCGAACGCCGGCCACAGCAGAGCCAAAATAAAGATAAAGCTCACCCCATTCGGCAACACCTGCATCAATCGGGAAGGCCTAGGCTTTGTCGGTTTTTCCGGCAGCCGTTTCGGATAATTCGTCCACCGGAAATCCATGTCATAGACGCCCGGGTCGTTTTTATTCTTGGCAACGGTCGCCTTTAGCCTTCTGCCGCCGACGATGATTGTTTGTTCGACGCGCATGGTCGCCTCGAGCGCCTTAAATTTAGCCGACAGCCGGGCCGGGCCGGTGTTGACGTTAATGGTGCCGACGATGTTTTTCCCGGCCTTTTTGAAATCGCCCTTGACCCATGGCTTTTCAGGGATCTTCGGGCCGCCAACCCCGTAGAAGCTGACACCCAGGCCGTAAGTGGCGATGCCGCCGAGCAGCAATTGAACGACCAGGAACACCGCCAACAGGGGAAACGCGCCGCGCAGCCAAAAGGTCTCGCGGTCGAGCCGGCCTTTGAACGAGAAAAACATGCCCCGGAAAGAAGGCGGATAAGCGGGCGGGGCGTCTTCTTCGGTCAGGTCATCATCAGCCATTCTTGCCTCCAAGGCCGGCACGGCGAAGTCTTTCCAAACCCTGCGCCGACGGGCAGCCGAAAATCAGCGACCATTCGCCGGCCCGAAAAACGATGGGCTGGACGATGGCGGTGGCGTATTCGATGGCTCCCGGCCCCGTCTGTTTCGGCTTGCCCTTGAAATCGATGCGGAAGTAATGGCTCGGCCTCACCGGATAGTTCACCATGTCGAGGAAAGGCAGCGTCGCCTGAATCCCAACGGGCCCCATGGCAAGCCCATAGGCCTCCGGTATCCTGAAGCCGATCCCTTGGCTTAAAAAATTCTCATAGACGTCCTTGGTGCTTTTTCTGGCGCAGGCGTTGTATTCCGGGCGGAGCAAATTTTTCAAGGCATCCAGGTCATTGTCGTTGACGGCGGCGGCATAGCGTTTGGCCAGAATCTCGATTTGCGGAAATGGCTGGGCGTAGGGCGCGCCCAGGCCCGCCAGCCTTATATCCAGACCGGGCTCGAAGGCTTTTTTGGCTTTCGACATTTTGCCTTTTTTAGGTCTCTGCTTTTTCATCTTGATCGGCGGCGCCTCGATGCCTTGGCTTTGCAGCCGCAACCGGGCTTTTTGGTAGCCCTGTGCCGCGGCGCGCTTTATCCATCTTTCGCCTTCTTCGGGATAAATCGGGGCTCCCAGGCCTTCCTGGTAGAGGACGCCGACCTTGAACTGAGCCTCGGCGTTTCCGGCGCTGGCCGCCGGCTGGTAATACGTCAAGGCCATGGACGGGCTTTGGTAAACGCCGACGCCTTTCAGATGAAGGTCGCCGAGTAAAATCTGGGCTTCGGGTTTTTTCCCGGAAGCCATTATCTTCAATTTCGGGATCGCCTTCGCCCATCCTTGGGCGCCGGTGAGCTTGGCGACGGTCTGCAAAGCGGCCGTCGATGAGCCGACGATTTTATCCACCTTGACCTGAATGGAATCGCCCATGGCGCCGGCGGCGGCCTTGCGTTTTGCCTCGGCGTACTGGGCCTCGGTCATTTTAATTTCAAGTTCGCCCAAGGCCTTTTTCGCATCCTGGTTGCCTTGGGCGGCGGCCAGCGACCACCAGACATGGGCGGCGACATTGTTCTGATTTACCCCTAAGCCCCTTGCGTACAAGTCGCCCAGGACATTTTGCGCCCTGGCCCGTCCTTGTTCGGCGGCAAGCCGCGCCCATCTCAACGCTTTCTTGTAATTCTTCGGCAACCGCGTGCCGGTGGCGTACATCCACCCCAGATCGTCCTGGGCGCTGGCATGGCCTTGCTCGGCGGCCAGCTTGTAAAATTTTTCGGCATCGAGGGAATTTTTAGAAACGCCCCGGCCCAAGTCGTACATGATGGCCAGATTGTATTGGGCATCGGCGTGGCCCTCTGCGGCCAGCGGTTTCAGATCCTTTAGCGCCGCCTTGTAATCGCCGCGCTTTGCTGCGGCAAATCCGCGGTCAAAATTAGCGGGGTCGGGCAGCTCCATCTTTTTGGGCCCGGTCGGTTTCCATTTTTTGGCCAGAGACTTGGCCTCGGCGATTTGATCGGGGCCCGAGGTCTTTTCAAGGCGCTTGAGAATATCTTTGGCGGCTTTCATCCCCCCGGCGTCGGCAAGGCTGAACCATTGATAGGCGTAGACAGGGTTTTTATCGGCGCCAATGCCGCCTTCGTACAAGAGCCCCAAGTTAAACTGAGCCTGAGGGAAACCCTGGTGCGCCGAAAGACTGTATAGCCTGAAAGCTTGCTTAGGATTTTGGGGAACACCTTGGCCATTCTGGTACAACTGCCCCAGATTGTTGAGCGCGCCCGGCTCCCCCTGTTCGGCGGCGCGCCGGTACCAGGTGGCGGCTTCCTTGAAATCTTGGGTGACTCCCAAACCATTTTTGTAAAACACGCCCATATTGTACTGGGCGTTGGCGTAACCTTTTTCGGCCAGCGGTTTCAGCAATTTCAGCGCCTGGGCGAAGTTGCCTTTCTTCGCCGCGTTCACGCCTTCAACGTAATTCGGCGGAAACGGTACGGCGACTTTCTTTTCTTCCCTAGACAGATCAAACCTTTTGCCGTTTGCATCTATATCCAGGAACACCTTGCCGATATTCCACTTGCCGGCGGCCATGCGTGCCGAGACATAGACCTTGCCCTTGCCCTTGGGCCCGGCGACGGAAACGGCAAAATCCGCGTTCCCCTTCGGTCCTGAAACCTTGAAATCACCCGACACGAACCAACCGGGATCGATGGGCTTGCCCAAATTTTCCTCGGCGTCGGGGTTCTGGCGCACCCGTTCGACGGCCATGGCGAAGACCGTGGATTTATGGATGGTCCTCATCATCCAATAGAACGCGCCGCCGCCGCCGAGGGCGATGACGGCAAACACGGCAAGAAAAACCAAAGCCCATTTGCGCCGCGATTGGCCTGAGGTATTTTCCTCTGTCTCAGTTGCGCTTTCTTCAGCCACGTTTAAAACCTCTTAAAATCGCCGGCGGCGGCGCGGGTTTCTACTGAAATACTTTGATAAAGGAGGGTCATGCTTTCAAAGGTCCCAAACATTCGCGCCCCCTCACCCGAATGATGCTCATTTCAGCCACCGAAGGCAACCTAAAGTGTTGATTCGATGGTTTTATAGGGAGTTTTTAATTAAAAAGCCGTGAATATCGCAGACGCCGTGTTTACTATCCGGCGCACCTAAAAACCGCCAAACAGGGAGCATTGGAGAATAAAAATGCCTGATTTCACCCTCGTCATGGGCAACCGGTCGTCGTCGTCGTGGAGCCTGCGCGGCTGGTTGGCGCTGAAATGCGCCGGCGTCGAATTCGACGAGATTATGGTCTGGTTCAAGCGTCCCGAAACCAAGGCCGAAATCCTCGCCCATTCGCCATCGGGGTTCGTTCCTGTACTGAAACATTCCGGCGGTTTGATCTGGGAATCCCTGGCGATCGCCGAATATATGGCCGATCTCTGCCCCGCCGCCGGGCTGTGGCCCGAGGATATAGAGGCCCGCGCCCACGGGCGCGCCATCAGCACCGAAATGCACGCCGGTTTCTCACGTTTACGCAATCACATGCCGATGGACCTGCAAAACGACCGGCCCGGCGAGGGCATGGCCGATGGCGTTGATAGAGACATCAAGCGCATCTGCGAAATATGGCAAGAAACCCGGGATCGTTTCGGTGCCGGTGGGAGTTTCCTGATGGGCGGTTTTACCATCGCCGACATCATGTACGCGCCGGTGGTCACGCGCTTCAAAACATACGGTGTCGACTTAGGCCCGGTCTGCCAAGCCTACGCCGATACCGTGCTTGATCACCCCTTGGTGCGGGAATGGATCGAAGCGGCGCAGGCCGAGCCGCCGCTCGGCGAAGTACCCTCCTGACCCGCTAGCCGGTTGTTGAAAAAACCCATGATTTGGAGCAATCACCCTTCGAGACGGACCTTCGGTCCTCCTTAAGGCGTGAGGCATAAGGAAAAGTAATCCTCATCCTGAGCCGCAAGCGTAAGCGAGCGAGTCGAAGGATTGTTGCCGCAAATCCACTTTTTCAGCAGTCTGCTAGGTCCCTGGCCCCCTAACCTCAGATCATTTCCGGCGTGTCGATGCCCAACAGCTCAGCCGTGGTTTTGCCGGCGGCGATTTGTTTGAGGATGGCTTCTTCCTGTTTCATTTTTTCCTTTGAGGCCGCCAGCATGGCGTCGGTCCATTCCAGCGGCACGACGCAAACGCCGTCGTCATCGCCGATGACCAGATCGCCGGGCTTCACCGGGCAGCCGGCGCACGAAATGACGCCGTCGATGATGCCGCCGTGCCCCTTGTGCGGACCCGCCGGCACGTGGGCGCGGGCGAAACACGGAAAGCCTAAGTCCCGGATTTCTTCGACATCGCGCACCGCGCCGTCGACAACGACGCCAGCGATACCGCGCTTCATGGCGGCCCGGGTCATGATACCCCCCCAGACGGCGACGTCTTCATAGCCGCCGGCGTCGATGACCAGGACCTCGCCCGCGCCGACGAAGGGTATGGCGGCATGAGAGGCGCCGTTGTCGCCGACCATCGAGGTGACGGTGCGGGCCTGTCCCAAAAGCCGGGTGCCGGGGCGGAGCGGCTTGATGGCGGCGGCCATGAAATGCGTGCGGTTCATGCAATCCGAGACGATGGCCGGCGGGATGCCCGCCCAGGCTTTCAGCGTTGCCGGCGGCAATGTTTCAAAATCGGCTTTATGGCGTTGCAGGGTCATGGTCGGGCTCCTAAATTTATAAGGTCTTCGGGCTTGGGCCGTTCAGGTTGACGCTATATCATCTTTTGCGGGGGTAAAAGTGTTCGGGCTGTTCGGCGATAAATCCGAGAGGGAAATAAAACACCTCAACAAGGCGGCCCGGGAAGTGATTGAACACGCCCGCCAGACTCTGCGCGCCGAAACCATGCGCGACATCGCCCATTTGACCAAAGAACACCTGGACCGGGTCTCGAAAATTTATGGCGACGACCCGGTCGGGCCGAAGCGCGCCATCGTCGAATACCAATCCCTGCACGGCGAAGCCCGGCGCAGTCGCGACGACGTGGCGCTGACGGCCTTTACCTTGGTGCTGATCAGCGCCCGGTCTGAAAAATACAAGGACCGGGCTCAAGGGGTCTGCGACACCCTCAACGCGTTCATCGCCGAATGGGCCCACGCCCAAGAAAATTAAACGGGGAAGGGTTAAGGCGCGCCCCAAAACCGTTGCCCCGGCCTTACACCTCGGTTAGGTTCTGCCGACTTGCGGAGGGGTGGCCGAGTGGCTGAAGGCGCACGCC
>JABMOY010000151.1 GCA_013203955.1 Rhodospirillales bacterium
ATCAAGAACATGAAAAATGGCGAGCGCATCATCAACTGCGCCCGTGGTGGGTTGATCATCGAAGAAGACCTTAAACAAGCGCTGGAGAATGGCGACGTTGCCGGCGCCGCCTTGGACGTGTTCGCGCATGAACCCGCCGAAGACAATCCCTTGTTCGGGATGGATAACGTCATCGCCACGCCGCATCTTGGCGCGGCGACGACGGAAGCCCAGGAAAAAGTCGCCCAGCAAATCGCCGAACAAATCGCCGATTTCCTGACCACCGGCGCCGTCGCCAACGCCCTCAACATGGCTTCCGTATCAGCCGAAGAAGCGCCCCGGCTGAAACCCTACATGGCCTTGGCGCACCAGCTTGGCAGTTTCGCCGGGCAGGCGACGCAATCGGCGATCAAGGAAATCACCATCGCTTATGAAGGCTTGTGCGGGGAATTCAATTGCCGACCGTTGACGGCGATTGTCCTGCAAGGGGTTTTGGCGCCGTTGACGGAAGGCGTCAACATGGTCAATGCGCCGACCATCGCCAAGGACCGCAACATCAACGTGCGCGAGGTCCGGGCAACCGAAGCCGGCGCCTTTCAGACGCTGATCACCTTAACAGTGACGACGGAAACGCAGACGCGATCCGTTGCCGGTACGCTGTTCAACGACGAGCCCCGGGTCGTCGAGATCAAGAAAATTCCCATCGACGCCAAGCTCGGGCCGAACATGCTCTACATCACCAATCGGGACAAACCGGGGCTGATCGGCGCCCTTGGCACGTTGATGGGGGACGCCGGGGTTAACGTCGCGACGTTCCATCTCGGCCGCGCCGAAGAAGGCGGCGACGCCATCGCGCTGATCGAAACCGACGGCGAAGTGCCGGGGGTCCTGTTGCAGAAGATCAACGGCCTGGAACACGTGGTTCAGGCGATTCCGATGAAGTTTTAAAAGAATCTCCGATTAAAAGGAATCGGTGTTCAAAAGCGGCCTCATCCTGAGCCTGTCGAAGGGTGAGGCCGCCCACCCCTTATGTTTCGACAAGCTCAACATGAGGGTGGGGCTTATGCCCCGTTTTGGTCGGAAACCGCCCTAGGGCGCGTACCTCGCCGGTCCCGGGGGAAGCGCTCAGCGAACCGGATTCTCCGGCCCACGGCCCCGGAAGGCGTCGATGAAGGCCGCCGCCGCAGTCTCATCAAACGGTTTCAAACGAAGCTTTTTCGTCCAAGCGGCCAAAATGATTTCCTCGCCCAGACCCGCGGACGGCGTGACGACGAGACCCGACCACTGACCAACGAACATGGCCGACCACCGTTTCAACACGGCCAGGGTTTCCGCCCCCGGTTTGTCGTAATAAATGACCACGTTTCCATGCTCCAGCGCGTGAACCAGTTTTCCCTTGTTCTGGGATGCATCGTGAAACCCCGGTTCTGCCCAGCGGAGATCATGTTGGCCGGACGTTGGCAGTCGGTCCGCAAAGTGACCTCGGCTTCCGGCATCATAATGGCCGCCGCCGTTATCCCTTTCGGTAATAACGGACGAAAGCTTAGCCCGTCCGAGGGCCGCGGTTTCCTCGAACGCCGAAACCGATTGGGTCGATTTCCAGATAAAAAAGGCGGCGGCCACGGCGGTCGCCGCCAAACCAGCCTGGAAAACGCGCTTGCCGATGGGTGGTCCGGATGGCTTTAGGTAAGAGCCGCCACCAGAGCCGCCACCAGAGGCGGCGCCGGGGGCCGTCGGGTTTTTTTTGCTTCGTTTGTTTTTCTTCCTGGCCACGGTCCATGCTCCGCAAAGTTGACGTTGAGCCCGCATATTGGCGGGCCAAAAGGAACGCGCCAACAAACGCCCGTTCACTTATTTGTGTAAATTAGCGAACGTTGTTTCACGTTAGTGGGCTTCCCTGGGAGAGCGGGTAAAAAATTACTCGCCTAGGGCCTTGCGCCGTTCCTCGAATTCCTTGGTGTCGATTTCGCCGCGGGCGAAACGCTCCTTGAGGATGTCGCCCGGTGTTTTTCCGGCCGGGCCTTGCGACACGCCGCCGCCCATCCAGCGCACCACCAGGACGATGGTGGCGACGATTGCGACGATGACCAGGATCATCATTACCGGGCCGGCGATCCAGTGGCCCCAGCCGCCCCAGCCGCCGCCCATCATGTGGCCGTACCCGCCATAGCCTTCCTTGCCGGCGCCCATCCAACTGCTTTCATCTTCATCGGTTTATCCTTCATTCGATATTGTAGATTCTAACGCGCAAGGTACCCCCGATAGATAGAACCGGCGTTGATCGCGGTCAAGCGGTGAGGGGAGAAAAAAAGAGTCCAATCCGGCCCCGCACGGGTGTTAAGCTAGGGTCAGCCTGCAAAACAAACGAACGGGCGGCACAAGGGAGGAAAGCGGCTATTTTGCTGCGGTTTGACGCACCGGCAAGCGCCGGGGCGTTCCTGTCTTTTCCGCCCGAATTAAATGGGGAGGAACGGCTGGCGTGGTAAAAGTACTTCTTATGGACGCCAAAGAGTGTACGGGCTGCATGCAGTGCGAAATGGCATGCAGTTACCAGACCGAGGGCGCCTTCAACCCGGTCAAGTCGCGGATCAAGGTCTTCGAATTCAAGGAACAAAGCTTGTTTGTTCCGTACACCTGCACCCAATGTGACGAAGCTTGGTGCATGAAGGTGTGTCCCGTTGACGCTATCAGCGTCAATGATGAGACCGGCGCCAAAATCGTCAGCGACGACGTCTGCGTCGGCTGCAAGGTCTGCACCATCGCCTGTCCGTTCGGCACCATCAATTACAACGCCGACACCGGAAAGGTTCTCAAATGCGACCTCTGCGGCGGCGAGCCGGCTTGCGTTAAAATCTGCCCGACAACGGCGCTGAGCTTCGTCGAGGCGGATAAGGCGGGAATGGGAAAAATGCGCGAATGGGCGGCCAAAACGGACGCCAGTTTGCAAACATGAAGTTTAACTAGGGAGAAATTGAAATGTCTTGGACCAAAAAAGTTCTACGCGTCAATCTGAGCAAAGGCACCTGCGAGAGCGAGCCTTTAAATATGGAATGGGCGAACCAGTACCTGGGCCAAAGGGGCCTGGCGACCAAATACCTTGTCGAAGAAACCGACCCCAAGGTCGATCCGTTGTCGCCTGACAACAAAATGATTATGGCGACGGGGCCGCTGACCGGCACCATTGCGCCGACCGGCGGGCGTTATTCCGTGGTCACCAAGGGCGCACTCACCGGCGCCATTGCGTGTTCCAATTCCGGGGGTTTCTTCGGCGCCGAGCTCAAGAACGCCGGCTGGGACATGATCATTTTCGAGGGCAAGTCCGATAAACCGGTCTATTTGAACGTCGTCAACGAAAAGGCCGAGCTTCTCGATGCCGGCCACCTTTGGGGAAAAACGGTTTGGGAAACCGAGGACATGATCCGGGAAAGCTGCGGCGACAATGATGTCCGCATCGCTTCCATCGGCAAGGCCGGTGAAAACGGCGTTATGTTCGCGTGCATCGTCAACGACAAGGACCGCGCCGCCGGGCGTTCCGGGGTCGGCACCGTGATGGGGTCTAAAAACCTGAAGGCGGTCTGCCTACGCGGCACGTTGGGGGTCAAAGTCGATGACGGTATGAAGTTCATGGAAGCTTCCAACGCGGCTAGGAAAATTCTGGCCGATAACGCGGTCACCGGCGAGGGGCTTCCTAAATACGGCACCCAGGTGTTGATGAACGTGGTTAATGAAACCGGCGCGCTTCCGACCCACAACTCCAAGGACGTCCAGTTCGAGGGCGCCTCGAAAATCGGCGGCGAGGCGATGCATGAAATCCGGGAATCCGACGGCAAGGCCAACCTGGTTTCCAACAGCGCCTGTTTCTCGTGCCCGATTTCCTGCGCCCGCATATCGCAGATCGACCCCGAACACTTCACGGTCAAGGGCAAGCCCAAATACCATGAGCCCTCGGGCGGGCTTGAATACGAAAGCGCCTGGAGCCTGGGCGCCGCCACCGGCGTCGATGATCTGGAGGCCTTGACCTATTGCAATTTCGTTTGCAACGAACAGGGGTTCGATCCGATCTCGTTCGGGTCCACCGTCGCCGCCGCCATGGAGATGTATGAGTCGGGCGTCATCGGCGACAACGTAACCGGTGGCATCAAGCTCGAATTCGGCTCGACCGAAGCCCTGGTCCAAATCCTCGAGGCGACCGCCGCGGGCGAAGGCTTCGGCAAGGACATCGGCCTCGGTTCTAAACGGCTGTGCGAAAAATACGGCAAGCCGGAACTGTCGATGACGGTCAAGGGCCAGGAATTCCCGGCGTATGACCCGCGCGGCATTCAGGGCATGGGGCTGACGTATGCCACGTCCAACCGTGGCGCCTGTCATTTGCGCAGCTACACGGTGGCCTCTGAAGTCCTCGGCATTCCGGAAAAGACCGACCCCCTGGTGACCGACGGCAAGGCCGGCTTGGTCATGGCTTTCCAGGACGCCACGGCGGCGGTGGATTCGTCTGGCACTTGTATCTTCACCACGTTCGCGCTGACCCTGGACGACATCGCGCCACAGATCGACGCGGCTTGCGAGGGCGATTGGACGGCGGATAGGCTGGTCGAGATCGGCGAGCGGATCTGGAACATGGAACGCCAGTACAACTTGGACGCAGGCTTCACCGGCAAGGATGACATGTTGCCGAAACGCCTGTTGAAGGACGCGGCCAAGACCGGCCCGGCGGAAGGCTTGACCAGCGGCCTCGATAAGATGCTGCCGGAATACTATGAGCTCCGTGGCTGGAGCAAGGACGGCGTGCCTTCGGACGATACCAAGAACCGTCTGGCGCTTTAAGGGCGGGGCCGGGATCATGAAATATGTGATCGCCGGCACCGGTCCGGCGGGGGTGGTCGCTGCCGAAACGCTGAGGAAGGCCTCCCCCGAGGCGGATATCGTGCTGATCGGTGACGAAAAAGGGCCGCCTTACGGGCGCATGGCCATCCCCTATTTCCTGGTCGGCGACATCGACGAGGGGGGCTTGCGTCTGCGCAAGACGGACGGTCACTTTGATGGCCTGAATATCGAGGTTGTGTGTGACCGCATCACCGAGGTCTCGGCTGAGAAACACGAAGTGACGTTGGCGGGCGGGGGCGTCGTTGCCTTCGATGGTCTGCTGATCGCTACCGGGGCGTCGCCGGTAAAGCCTCCGGTTGACGGCCTCGACCTGCCCGGCGTCCATCACTGCTGGACCCTGGAAGACGCCCGCAACATCGCAAAGCGTGCCGAGGCAGGCGCCGACGTGGTGATGATCGGCGCCGGCTTCATCGCCTGCATCATCCTGGAAAGCCTGATTTCGCGGGGCGTCAACTTGACCGTCGTCGAGCGGGAAGAGCGCATGGTCTCGCACATGATGAACGACACTGCCGCAGACATGCTGCAACGGTGGTGTGAGGCCAAGGGCGTAAGCGTTAAGACCGCGACTGAGGTTGCTAAGGTCGAAGATGCCGGCAAAGACGGGCTTAACGTCCAGCTTAACAATGGCGAGCAGATTGCGGCGGCGCTGGTCGTCGTCGCTGCCGGGGTCCGGTCCAACACCGGGTTCCTGGATGGGGGCAGCATCAAGGTCGAGGACGGGGTCGTCGTTGATGAATACTTGAAGTCTTCCGCCGACGGCATTTATGCCGCCGGTGATTGCGCTAAAGGCCCCGATTTTTCCGGCGGCTGGGCGGTCCACGGCATTCAGCCGACGGCCGCCGATCACGGGCGCATCGCCGCCATCAACATGGCCGGTGGCAAGGCCGCCTATAAGGGCAGCCTGTCGATGAACATTTTGGATACGGCCGGGCTTATCTCAACATCCTTTGGCCGCTGGCAGGGCGTAGACGGCGGCGATTTTGCCGAAAACGTCGTCGAAAAAGACTCCCGCCTTATCCGTTTGGCGTTTGAGGACGACCGGCTCATCGGCGCGTTGACCCTGGGCCGCACGGAACATGTCGGCGTGCTTCGCGGCCTGATCCAGACGCCCGTTCATCTGGGCGAATGGAAAGACAAGTTGATGGCCGACCCGCACCGGATCATGGAAGCCTATCTAGCCAAGGCTGCGGGGTAAGCCATGAAGATCCGGGTCAAGCTGTTTGCGTCTCTGGAAACGTATCTGCCGCCCGGCACCGCCGAGGGCGCGACCGGCAACGAAGCCGATATGGACGTTGCCGACGGCGCCACGGCGGGCGGCGTACTTAAAAGTTTGAACATGCCGGGGGAGGTCTGCCACTTGGTCCTGGTCAACGGGTTTTACATCGCACCCTCGGAACGCGACGAAAAAGCCCTGACCGAAGGCGACCATCTGGCCGTCTGGCCGCCCGTCGCCGGTGGCTAAGGTGTCCGGGGATACGGAGGCCTTCATTGTGGAGAAGGAAATGGGGATCACCCATGCGGATTTCTTCCGCATTATTCCTCGTGCGCTTGGTGGCAAGGCCTACAAAAAAACAAGTGCCAAAGTGACTCTTAATGACGGCGACAAACGCTTGGAAATAACCTTAGGCCCCGAGCGCACCCGCAAGATTGCGCTGATGGAAATCCCGGCCTGCGATGTGCGGCTTGAATTTTCAGGTTACACGGACGCTGAGCGCGAAGCCGCGCTCGACCTGTTCGATCTGATGTTTCAGAAGGGCGGCGGCTAGGGTCTTTTTCTTTTTCCCGGTTTTGCTTTTGCCAGTGCTTTTCCGCCGGTCCTGGCTTTGCTTTTGCCTCTGCTTTTGCTGCCGCTTTTTTCCTTGCCCTTGTCTTTGCCACTGCCCCTGGTCTTACTCTTCGTTTTGGTCTTGCCCTTGGGTGCTTTCTTCTCTTCGACATACGGATTGTTGCCGGCGCGCAGATGAATGCGGATCGGTACGGCCGGCAGGTTGAAGGATTCGCGCAAGCCGCTGATCAGGTATCTCAGGTAGCTTTCCGGTAGCGCCTCGGGGCGGCTGATGAAGACGACGAAGGTCGGCGGCCGGGCCTTGGCTTGGGTCATATAGCGCAGCCTGAGCCTTCTTCCGCGCACCATCGGCGGCGGGTGGGCGGCGGTCATGACTTCCAGCCAGCGGTTGAGTCCCCCCGTCAGGACGCGCTTGTTCCAGGTTTCATGGACCTTGAACGCGGCCGGCAGAAGCTTGTCCAACCCCTTGCCCGACAACGCCGAGCAGGTAACGACGGGGATGCCCCGGACCTGCGGCAGCGACGTCTGAAGCCGGTCGTCGATGTCTTTCAAGACCTGCTTCTTGTCCTTGGTGGCGTCCCATTTGTTCAAGGCCAACACCAACGCCCGGCCTTCTTCGATAATCAGGCGGGCGATCGACAAGTCTTGTTTGTCCAGCCCAATCGTCGCGTCGATCACCAGCACCACGGTTTCGGCGAAGCGAATGGCGTGCAGGGTGTCGCCGACGGAAAGCACTTCAAGTTTCTTTTTTACGCGCGCCTTTCGCCTCATTCCGGCGGTGTCGATCAGCCGGATGCCGCGGCCACGCCATTCCCATGAGATCGAGATCGAATCCCGGGTAATCCCGGCTTCCGGTCCGGTCAGCATCCGTTCTTCGCCGAGAAGCTTGTTGACCATGGTCGATTTACCGACATTGGGACGGCCGACGATGGCCAACTGCAACGGCCTGTTTCGCCAGGCTTCGGCGTCGTCTTCGTCATCTGTCTCGTCTTCGTTAGAAGGTTGGTCTTCCTCGCCCAAATGACCATAAGGAAGCAGCGCCTCGTAAAGGTCGTCCAAGCCTTGGCCGTGTTCGGCGGAAAATGCGATGGGGTCGCCGAGCCCTAAGCCATAGGCTTCCATAAGTCCGCTTTCACCGGCGCCGCCTTCGCATTTGTTGGCGACTAATATGGCGGGTGTTCCGTGGCGGTGTAGCCAACCGGCGAAATGTTGGTCCAAGGGCGTGACCCCGGCCCGGGCGTCGATCAAGAACAAGGCGACATCGGCGTCGTCCAGGGCGCGCTCGGTCTGGTCGTGCATGCGGGCTTCCAGGCTTTCGTCGGCGCTGTCGTCCAGACCGGCGGTATCGATGAGGGTAAAGTTCAGATCGGAAATGCCGGCGTCGCCTTCGCGACGGTCGCGGGTGACGCCTGGGGTGTCGTCAACGATGGCCAGCCGCTTGCCGATCAAGCGGTTGAAAAGAGTCGACTTTCCGACATTGGGGCGGCCGATGACGGCGACGGTAAAAGACATGGTTAAAAGTTACCTAGGTCTTGCTGGTACAAACTGGACCGGTACAAACTGGGCCGGGACCGGTTGGTGCGCTAGCGATAAGCAACCAGCTCGGCGTCGTTGGCGAGAAAATAAATGCTTCCCCCGGCAACCACCGGCGGCAACGAAACACCGTCCGGCATATCGACCGTGCCCAGAATGCGCCCCGTATAGGGCGAAATGGCCATGGCCAAACCATGAGACCCGGCGATAATCAAACGGTCGGAAGCCAGGATCGGCCCGGTCCAAATGATCGGGTCTTCCAGTTTTTCCGGGTTTTCGTAACGCGGCAACGTCTTGACCCAATGGATACGACCGTCCTTGCGCGACAAGGCGGTGATTTCCGCGTCATTGGTGATTACGAAAATATAATCTCCCGCGACCCACGGGCTTTCCAGGCCGCCGATTTCCTTTTGCCACAACCGCCGACCGCTGCGCAAATCAAGGGCGGCCATCAGACCGCCATGGCTGACGGCGATGACCCGGCCGCGGTCGATTACCGGAAGGCCCCGGATATGGGACAAATTGGAAATAACGTCGGTGCGCTTGGCCGCCGACAGGCTGTCTTGCCACAACACCCGCCCGTTCGATGTTTTCAAGGCTACCAATTCACCGGAAGTATAAGGCACCACCACGGTGTCGCCGCTGACCGCCGGGCTGGCGCCGCCCAAAATGCTGGCGGCTTCGACGATGCCGGCGTGGGTCCATAACCCATCACCGGTTTCGGCATTGATGGCGAACAAGCGGTTATCCACGGTGACCACGAAAACCCGGCCGTCGCGAACGGTCGGGGCGGCGCGGGCCGGGCCGCTGACCGGTTGGCGCCAAATTTCGTTCCCGGTTTTGGCATCGAGGGAGATCACCTGGGCAAACCCGGTGGTGATGTAAAGGCGGCCTTTTTCATAGGCGATGCCGCCGGAGATATGACCATCGTCCTCATCATCCGGGGTCAGGTCAATTTTCCACAGACCGCTTCCGTCGGTGGCGTTAAAGGCGCTGACCACCGAATCCGAATCCATGACGAAAACGCGGCCATCGGCGACAACCGGCGGTGACGATAGGCGCTGATCATCGCCGGAGCCTGAGCCGATATCCACGGACCAGGCTTCACTGATGGTTTCCGGGATCTCAATGTGATGCATGGCATGATTGGGATAGCCCCCCGATTGCGGCCAATCGGCATTGGCTTGGGGGGCGGGCAACAGAATTTGCACGCCGGCCAGCTTCGCATCGGGGCTGAGCGTGCGTTGATTCAAGAGCACGGAAATTCGGTCGCCGGGCAATGGCGGCTCCTGCTCGCCCTTTATCCATCCCTTAACCGCCTCGCAGCCGCCCAGGGGAATAACAAGGGTTACAACAAGTACCAGGGCGGCTCGCCGTTTTGTGGGGATTTTTGAAGATTTCATCATCATTTGCCGATAATGGATAGCATTTCCTGGGCCCGCGCGCGAACCCCTTGAGGCGATTTCCTGTCTTGGTTAAGGCCCTTGAAGGTTTTTCGGGCGCGGTCTTTGTCGCCGGAACGCATCGCCAAAAGGCCGGTGATTTCTCCGGCACTGAAACGCCATGGGTTGGTTTCCGCCAAAAGGGGCTTCAAGCGGTTTTCCATTCCCTGAAAATCGGCGCTTTTATTGTTAAGTTCCTGCAACGAACCCAGGATCACCGCCAAATCCCGATAGACGGGGTCCAGGCTGCCGTCATCGGCCAGGGCCTTGTAGGCTTGGCCGGCGGCAGCGTTTTTGCCTTGGCGGGCCAGCAATCGCGCCTTTTGGAAGCGCGCCAAAAACGGATAGGCGGCCTTGCCGTTGGCGGCAATGTCGGCGAAGGCCTTCTCGGCCGGCTGCCATTGGTTTTTCTGAACTAAGTCCTGGGCCGCGGCGAAACGTTCGCCCTCGGCATTGCGCGAAGAAATATCATAAGCCCGCCAGCCCTGAAACCCGGCGACACCGAGGATGGCGGCGACGGTTCCGGCCATAGCAAATTTGCCGTATTTCCGCCACAGCTTATGGAACTGGTCTTGGCGCAGTTCCTCGTCGATTTCCTGGAACAGAAGGTCGTCTTCGGTTTTCTCGGCCACGGGTGGACTCCTAAATTACCCCGCGCATCCTTGGCTTTAGGGCCTGAGAGCGCGGTCAATGGCGCTAAATTAGTCTCCCCAAGGTCGGAAGGCAAACGCCGGTTAACGGTTTTTATCAGTTATTCCCGCCACTTAATAGAACAACCCATGGAAGGAATTTGCTCGGCCGGGCCAAGGCCGGTTTCGACAACCTGGCACATGGCCTCGAACAAGTCCCGCCGGGCGTCTTCGGGCGCTGTTTCCTTGCGCGACGCATCCAACCGGCCACGGTACTGCAGCTCTAGGCTTGCGTTAAAGCCGAAAAAATCAGGCGTGCACACGGCCCCATAAGCGCGAGCGACGGCTTGCGTTTCGTCGAAAAGGTAAGGGAAGGTAAAGCCCTGGTCCTTGCCCACTTTGACCATGTTATCGAAGGAATCCTCGGCGTATTCATTGGGATCGTTGGACATGATGGCGCAAATGCCGACGCCTTGGGCCTGTAGGTCCATGGCATCGCGGACGATGCGGGCGAACACCGCTTTGACATAAGGACAGTGGTTGCACAGGAACATCACCAGCGTGCCCTTGGCCCCTTGAATATCGGCCAACGCATAGGTCTTGCCATCGGTGGCCGACAGGCTGAAATCAGGCGGCTTCCAGCCGAAATCGCAGATGGGCGTTTCTGTTGAGACCATGGGGGCTAATTAGCCTGTAAACGCCATTTGATCAACCACCGGGGGGTTAATCATCCCTTAACCCTGATCGAGTCATTATAGGCCATGGTTCAAAGGGAGTAGGTCATGCGCATCATCGCATCCATCATGTTTATGGGATTTCTTGCCGGGTGTTCGGCAATCCCCGGCGTTGCCCAAATTCAAGGCTTGACCGTGGTCGGCACCGACAAGACCATCGAGGACCACCTCATTTCGTACTCCAGCGGCAAGAACTGTTCGACCATCCGCAAGGAGCGGGGCTTGAGCTATTGCGAAGAGGACGAGCCCATGATCAAGCCGCCCATCTATTGCTACAAGACCTTGGCCAGGGTGACCTGTTATGACCGCCCGGACCCGCATCGAGGCGGCCAGCGGAAACTGGGCGATAACGAACATAATATGCCGAAATAGGCGCTCTTTACTTTTCAATCCCAAAATCCTGTTGATTTTAGACTCCCGCCTCCTACCCGTGGCGGTTAAAACTGCGCCATGAGAAAACTGTTGTTTCTGTTTGCGGTGGCGACGCTGGGCCTGTCCGGGTTCGCCGGATGGTTTTTCTTTGGCGGGCCGGATGACGACCCGACCCGGATTAAGATGGCCGCCGCCGTCGCCGAAATCGAAGCCTTGATCCCGAAGGCCAAAAAAGGCGACGTAAAAGTCCAATATCAACTGGCCAGCCTTTATTACCGCGGCAAATACGGGCCCAAGGATTTTGGCGCCGCCTTCAAGTGGTTTTCCCGGGCCGCCGAAAAAGGCCATACCGGCGCCCAATACGCCGTCGGCGCCATGTACGCCAAGGGCGAAAGCGTGCCGCAAAGCTATTTCCGGGCGGCCGAATGGTACAAGCTGTCGGCGAACCTCGGCCATAACGTGGAAGCCCAACTGGCGCTGGGGCATCTCTATTTTAAAGGGCAGGGCGTTCCCCACGATTATGCCGAAGCCCTGGACTGGTACACAAAAGCCGCCCATCGGGGCCAGCCCGTGGCCCAGCACTACCTGGGCGCCATGTATGCCGAAGGCTGGGCCGGTGAGTTTGACGCTGTGCGTGCTTATCAGTGGTTCACCCTGGCGGCCCGGCAAAAAGAGCGGGTCTTGGGCTATGATCCGAAATTGGATTCGCTGGCCGCCCGTGCCCGGTTGGCGACAAAAATGAACCAAAATCAGATCAAGCGCGCCACCGAGGCGGCTGAAAATTGGCGGCCCCGGCGATAGCCCCTATTGACGGATTATTGTCCCTGGCGCACATTTTCCGCTGGCAATTAAAGGCTCGACAATGACCCCCCCCATCAAGGCCGTCACCTTCGATCTTTGGGATACCATCGTTGACGATGATTCCGATGAAGCCAAACGCCAGGCCCAGGGTTTGCGTTCCAAACCGGCAGAACGCCGCCACCTTTTGTGGGAAGCGTTAAACCGCCACGAAAGCATTTCCGAGGAACAGGTCAATGCCGCTTTCGATACTGCCGACGCCGCTTTCAACCACACATGGAAGAAATATTTTATCACCTTGCCGGTGGCTGATCGGCTGACCATGGCGCTCAAGGAATTGGGCCGATCGCTCCCGGGGGATGAACTGGCGGCCTTGGCCGTGGCGCTTGGCCGCATGGAGGTCGATATCCCCCCCGACCCGATCGACGGCATCGAAGCCGCGCTCAAGGAGCTTTCCGGGCGCTACAAGCTTTGCATCGTATCGGACGCCATCGTCACGCCGGGGTATGGGCTTCGCGAAATATTGGAAGGCCATGGGCTCAAGCAATATTTTCAAGCCTTCGCCTTTTCCGACGAGGTCGGTTATTCGAAACCGCATCCGTCGATGTTTCAAGCCGCCGCCGAGCAGCTCGGCGTAGAAAAAGAGGAAATGGTTCATGTCGGCGACCGCGACCATAACGACGTCAAGGGCCCGCAGGCGCTGGGCATAAAGGCGGTGTTGTTCACGGCGACCCGCGACGACGACAAGGCGATGACGTCTGCCGACGCCATTTGCGAACGCCCCGCCGACCTTCCCGGAATTATCGATGGGCTTGCTGAATGAGCGGGGATCCGAAATTCCTGGTCGTCGACGGCTATTTCAAGAAAGCCCGCGATGAACTGGCGGCCGGGGGCGCCATAGTGGCTGGGGACCTGTACGCGGCGATGTTGCAGAAATTATCGCCGGGCGCGGTTTGCGACATCCTCTATCCGGCCGATGCGGACTGCGAATTGCCGAAGGGCGCAACCCTTGACGGCTATGACGGCATCGCCTGGACCGGGTGCAGCCTGACGGTTTTCGACGATATTCCCGAAGTCCGCGCCCAGGTCGATTTCGCCCGCGCCTGTTATGAAGCCGGCGTGCCCGCCTTCGGCAGTTGCTGGGCGGCGCAGATCGCCGTCGTCGCCGCCGGTGGGAAATGCGCGAAAAACCCGAAAGGCCGGGAAATGGGGATCGCCCGCAAGATACAATTAACGCCCGAAGGCCGCGCCCATCCTCTGTACGACGGCAAGGCGGATGTTTTCGACGGGTTCATCAGCCACGACGACGAAATTACCGAACTGCCCGCGTGCGCCACCCGGCTGGCCGGCAACAACTTCACCCATGTCCAGGCCGTCAGCGTCGATTACGCCAAGGGCAAATTCTGGGGCCTGCAATACCACCCGGAATACGACCTGCACGAAATGGCGCGGCTAACGTGGTGCCGCATCGACAAAATGATGCGCCTCGGCTTTTTCCCCGACCGTGAAGCCGGCGAGGCCCACGTCGATATGTTGGAGGCGCTACATAACGACCCTAAGAACAAGCCCATCGCCTGGAAGCTCGGCATCGACGAGGATGTCATGGACGAAAGCATTCGCCAAGTCGAGGTCCGCAACTGGATCAAGCACCTGGTGCTGCCGACGATGAAGGAGAGGCGTTAGGGGGTCTTAAGCGACGGCTTGGCGCGATAGGCGTTTGCGCTCATGCGGGTCCAGCGAGCGCTTGCGCAGGCGGATGTTTTTGGGCGTGACCTCGACCAGTTCGTCGTCCTGGATATAGGCGATGGTTTGTTCCAACGACATGCGCCGCGCCGGCGTCAGCTTCACCGCTTCGTCGGTGCCTGAAGCGCGGATGTTGGTCAGCTGCTTGGCCTTCATCGGGTTGACCTCAAGGTCCTTGCCGCGGCTGTTTTCGCCGATAATCATGCCTTCATAAACGGGAACGCCGGAATCGATGAACATCGCGCCCCGATCTTCCAGGTTCATCAGCGCATAAGCGACGCTGTTGCCCCCGGCGTTTGAAATCAGCACCCCGTTATGGCGCCCGGCAACGGGCCCGGCGTGGGGGCCGTATTCCCGGAACATACGGTTCATGACGCCGGTGCCCCGCGTTTCGGTCATGAATTCGCCGTGATAACCGATCAGGCCCCGCGACGGCGCGACGAAACGCAGCCGCACCTTGCCGCCGCCTGACGGCAGCATTTCTTCCATCCGGCCCTTGCGTTTCGAGACCGCCTCGACGACGGCGCCGGAAAATTCTTCGTCGACATCGACCAGCACGTCTTCAAAGGGCTCTAAAATCTTGCCGGTGTCCGGATCTTCGCGGGTCAGCACCCGGGGTCGGCTGATCGACAGCTCGAACCCTTCGCGGCGCAGCGTTTCGATCAAGACGCCCAACTGCAACTCGCCGCGGCCCGCCACTTCGAAGCCGTTGCCTTCATCGGTTTCGCGGACATAGATGGCGACGTTGCCTTCGGCTTCCGCCATCAGCCGCGCCCGGATGACGCGCGATGTCACCTTGCTGCCGTCGCGACCGGCCATCGGCGAATCGTTAATGGAAAACACCATCGCCAGGGTCGGCGGGTCCACCGGCTCGGCGGGGATCGCTTCGGTAACGCCCAAGTCGCACAGCGTATCGGCGACGGTCGCCGTCGGGAAGCCGGCGATGGAAACGATATCGCCGGCGTGCGCCGCCGCGACCTCGATACGGCCCGGCCCGTGGAAGACCTGCACCTTGGTGACGCGCGCCTGTTCTATCTTGTCGCCGTCGCGGTTCAGCGCTTGTATGGTGGTGTTGGCGGTGAGCGAGCCCGAGACAATGCGCCCGGTCAGCACCCGGCCCAAGAAGGGATCGCTTTCGAGCGTCGTCACCAACATGCGGAAAGGGCCGTCGGCGTCGACGTCGGGGGCGGGGACGTAGTCCACCACCTTGTCGAACAGGCAGGACATGTCGGCGCCCTTGGCGGCGGAATCCTCGGACGCCCAGCCTTGCTTGGCGGATGCGAACAGGATGGGGAAATCCAGTTGTTCTTCGTTGGCGTCGAGAATGGCGAACAGGTCGAAGACCTCGTCGTGGACGGCATCGGGCCGGGCGTCGGGCTTGTCGATCTTGTTGACGACGACGATTGGCTTGAGGCCGAGGGCCAAAGCCTTTTGGGTGACGAATTTGGTTTGCGGCATGGGGCCTTCGGAGGCATCGACCAACAGCAACACGCCGTCGACCATACCCAGAATGCGTTCGACCTCGCCGCCGAAATCGGCGTGACCCG
>JABMOY010000152.1 GCA_013203955.1 Rhodospirillales bacterium
GCCAGGGCCTCTTCAAAAAGGTCTTCAACTCCAAGGAGTGGCAGGGCTACATGAAGAAAAAGAGCCTTCAGGGTGAGTTCCTCACCGGCAAAGCTCTGATGAGCTACTGGATGCGTGAAAAGGCCGTCCAGAAGGGTATCCTGCAGAAGATGGGTGCCATCAAGTAGTTCTGTTCGTAAGTAAGTTAAAGACACACTAGGTATTTGGGAGAGGATCACCGGCATGCGCATGGCAGAGCTCGTCATGGGCGTGGTTATGGGGGTCTTCTCCCTTTACCTTATGTGGAAAAGCGCCGAGTTGCCCATCGGCTGGATTGTCGGCGAAGGACCCGGTGGCGGCGCGTGGCCGTTCTGGCTGGCGGCCGTAATGTTGCTTTGCTGCATTGCCATCGTCATACGCGGGATCAAGCGCCTAACCCCTGAATCGAGATCCGAAGAAGCTTACATGGACCGGCGGACGCTCCGCATGTTCATCCTCAACGCCGGCTCGTTGGCGGTGACCATCGGGCTGTTTCACGTCGTCGGCGCCTATGGGGCGATCCCCGTTTTCCTGATTTTTTATCTGCGTTTCATGGGCGGGCATTCGTGGGGCCTGACCAGCGCCTTTGCGGTGCTGACTCCGATTACGACGTTTATGTTTTTTGAAATTGCCCTGCAAAAAACACTGCCCAAGGGATTTACCGAACCTTTGTTTTTGCCGATTTTTGATTTTTTCTATTAATCGCCTAACCGTTTAATTTAGAGCCCAGCCCGCCAATGGAAATTCTTGACCTTCTTCTCAACGGCTTTGCCATCGCTTTTGAGCCGCTCAACCTGACGCTGATCATCCTGGGCTGCACCGTCGGCCTGTTCATCGGCGCCATGCCGGGCTTGGGATCGGTCAACGGCGTCGCCATTCTGCTGCCGATGACCTTTTTGGTACCGCCGACGGGCGCCATCATCTTCCTCGGCGCCATCTATTACGGCGCCATGTACGGCGGCGCCATCAGTTCCATCATGCTCGGCATTCCCGGCGCCTCGACGGCGGTGGCGACGACCTTCGACGGCCGGCCGATGGCGCTCAAGGGCGATGCCGACAAGGCGCTGGTGGCGGCGGCGACGGCGTCGTTCGTCGGCGGTAGCGTCGGGGTCATTTTGTTCACACTGTTCGCGCCGCCGCTGGCCGAGGTGGCGCTGACCTTCGGCGCGCCGGAGATTTTTGCTCTGATGCTGATGGCGTTCGCCACCTTCGTCGGGCTCGGCGGCGACGACATCCCGAAGACCCTGTTTTCGATCTGTATCGGCTTGGTGTTCGGCGCCGTCGGTTTGGACATTATTTCCGGGGAACCCCGGCTGGTCTTCTTCGACATCCCCGGCTTCTTCCACGGCATCAACTTCCTGGTCCTGGCCATCGGCATTTACGGCATCGGCGAAATGCTGTGGACGATCGAAGTGTCCAAGGGCGATGTCCAGATCTCCCAGGCCACCGTTACCGTTGATCGTGTCCTGAATAGTCTGAGGGAACTGGCGGGGACCTGGAAGACGATGCTGATGGGGTCGTTCCTCGGCTATTTCGTCGGCATCCTACCGGCCGCAGGCGCCACGCCGGGGGCGCTAATGGCCTATGGCGTCGCCAAGACGACGGCCAGGGATCCGGAGTCTTACGGCAAGGGCAACATCAACGGCATTATCGCCCCGGAATCCGCCAACAACGCGGCCTCCACCGGGGCCATGCTGCCGATGCTGACGTTGGGCATTCCGGGGTCGCCGACGACGGCGATCCTGTTGGGCGGCATGGTGATCTGGGGTCTCGAGCCGGGGCCCTTGGTGTTCACGGACCACCCCGATTTTGTCTGGGGCTTCATCGCCAGCCTGTACGCCGCCAACCTGTTCGCGTTGGTGATCAACATCGCCTTTATCCCGGCCTTCATCTGGGTGCTGAAATTACCGTTTACGATCTTGGCGCCGATCATCTTTATCCTGTGCATCGTCGGCGGCTTCGTGCCGACCCTGGATATGCACGATGTCTGGCTGATGCTGTTGTTCGGCGTTGTCGGCTATCTGATGCGCAAACTCGATTACCCGATGGCGCCGGCGGTTCTAGCCATCGTGCTGGGCCCCTTGGCGGAACCGGCGCTTCGCCAGTCGCTGTTGATTTCGGGCGGCTCGTTTTCCATTTTCTTCTTACGCCCGTTCGCCGGCGTCATCATGGTCCTCGCCATTATCCTGGTGATCCTGCCGGCGCTGAAGATCGCCTACGACAAATTCAAGAAGCCCGCCGAGGCCGGATAGGCGGCCGGTTACCCGGTTGTGTGTTGTTAAACCCGGCCCGTGGTGTATTGTATGCCAAGGGCCGTTTTCGAACTTATTCGGCCCTCAGAAAAAAAGCTAACGACGGGGCAAGGATAGTGGCGAGTACTCAATTAGCCGTGGCGCCTATCGACGCCAATTCAAGCTTGAAGGAAAAAATATATAACTCCTTGAAGGATGCCATCACGTCGATGAACATCTACGCCGAGGACGCCGAACTGCGTCTCGATGAGAGGAAGCTTTCCGAACAACTTGAAATAAGCCGCACGCCCGTGCGCGAGGCCTTGGCCCGTCTTGAACAAGAAGGCTTGGTCAAAATCGTGCCCCGGCGCGGCGTCTATATCGTGCGCAAGACCAAGGCCGAAATCCTGGAAGTCGTTCAGGTCTGGGCGGCGCTGGAAAGCACGGCGGCGCGCATGGTCATCGACAACGCCAGCGACGATGAAATCGCCTCGCTTCGCGAAATGTTCTCGACCTTCGATGGCGATCAGGTGCAGGCGCATATCGACGAATATTCGGAAACCAACGTCGAATTTCATCAGGCCATCTTGAGAATGAGCCAATGTAATTTACTGTTCGAGACCGCCGAAAACCTGTTCATTCACATGCGCTCTATCCGGGCCCGCACCATCGGCGACGAAGATCGGGCCCATCGTTCGATTATCGACCACATGCACATCATCGAAGCCCTGGAAAGCCGGAATTCCGATCTGGCGGCGCAATTGGTGCGCGAGCATTCCTTGAAACTGGCCACGCACATCGAAAAAAATCTCAATTATCTGGAATAAACGGCCGGATTGATCCGGTGGGGCCGTTCGGGGGGACGGTCCAAGTAAACCTTTATGGAGGAAATTTATGTCCAAGACAGCGACGGACACGTTAGCCAAGAAAAGCACTTCCGATGACGTCATCTCCGGCGGGCACCTGGTTGCCAAGGCGCTCGCCAACGAAGGGGTCGATACCATCTTCACCCTTTGCGGGGGTCATATCATCGACATTTATGACGGCTGTTTGGATGAAGGTATCCGCATCGTCGATGTCCGCCATGAACAGGTCGCCGCCCACGCCGCCGACGGCTATGCCCGCCAGACCGGCAAGTTGGGCTGCGTGGTGACGACCGCCGGGCCCGGCTGCACCAACGCCGTCACCGGCATCGCCACGGCGTTTCGGTCCGAAAGCCCGGTCCTGCATATCGGCGGGCAAAGCTCGCTGACCCAGCACAAGATGGGCTCGCTACAGGATCTGCCGCATGTCGATATCATGACGCCGATCACCAAGTTCGCCGCCGGCGTCTTGTCCACCGAACGGGTCGCCGACATGATCTCCATGGCCGCCAGGGAATCTTTTTCCGGCGCCTATGGTCCCAGTTATCTGGAAATTCCCCGCGACATCCTGGACCGCGAAATCAAAGTCACCGACGCCGTCATCCCCAAGCCCGGATTGTACCGGGCCTCGGTCAAGTCCATCGGCGATCCGGCGGATATCGAAAAGCTCGCCGAACTTTTGGTGAAAGCCAAAAAACCGGCGATGCTGCTCGGTAGCCAGGTCTATATGGCGCGTGGCCATCAGGCGGCCATCGATTTGGGCCGGGCGCTCAACATTCCCTTGTATATGAATGGCGCCAGCCGCGGCATTTTATCCCCGGGCGACCCGCATTACTTCAATCGCACCCGGCGTATGGCGTTTGATAACGCCGATGTCATCGTCATCGTCGGCACGCCCTTCGATTTCCGCATGGGCTACGGCAAGCGCATCAGCCAATCGGCGACCTTGGTTCAGATCGACCAGGACTACCGCACCGTCGGCAAAAACCGCGATATCGCGCTGGGCCTGGCCGGCGATCCGGGGGCCATTCTTCAAGCCGTGCATGACGCCACCACCGGCGGCAAAGGCAACGGCGCCAAGGGCCGCGAAGGCTGGCTCAAGGAACTGCGGGACGAAGAAGATGTGCGCACGGAAAAGCTGATGCCTTTGTTCCTGTCCGACAACGACCCCATCCATCCCTACCGGGTAGCCTGGGAGATAAACGAGTTCCTCACCGACGACACCGTCTATATCGGCGACGGCGGCGATGTCGTCACCATTTCGGCGCAGGCCGTTCAGCCCCGGGGGCCGGGCAACTGGATGGACCCCGGCGCCTTGGGGTCCTTGGGCGTCGGCACCGGGTTTGCCATGGCCGCCAAGCTGGCCCACCCGAATAAAGAGGTCTTGTGTTATTACGGCGACGGCGCCTTTGCCATGACCGCGTTTGACATGGAAACCGCCAATCGCTTCAACGCGCCCTATATCGCCGTCGTCGGCAATAATTCGTCGATGAACCAAATCCGTTACGGTCAAATCGCCAAGTACGGCGAGCAACGCGGCAACGTCGGCAACAAGCTGGGCGACGTGCCGTTCAGCAAATTCGGCGAGATGCTGGGCGGTTATGGCGAAGAAGTCCGTGACCCGAAAGATATCCAGCCCGCCCTGCTGCGCGCCCGCGAAACGGTCCAATCGAGCGGCAAATCGGCGGTCATCAATATCTGGGTCGATCCCGACGAATACGCGCCCGGAACCAAGGCACAGACTATGTACAAATAGAATCATCCCCCCTGTCAATGGGCCTTTGGAATGATATCTTGCGGTCGCCTTTGACGCCTATACGGGGTTGCAAAATTAAATAAACGATGAGGAAATTATGACAAAGGCTTTAGAAGGCGTTCGTATTCTGGACATGACGCATGTCCAATCCGGTCCCACGTGTACACAGTTGTTGGCCTGGTTCGGCGCCGACGTGATCAAGGTCGAACGCCCCGGCGTCGGCGATGCCACCCGCGGCCAGCTTCGCGATATTCCGGATGTCGATAGCCTTTATTTCACCATGCTCAATCACAACAAGCGCTCGATCACGCTGAATACAAAGGACGACAAGGGCAAAGAGATCTTCGTCAAGCTGATCGAAAAATGCGACGTCATGGTGGAAAACTTCGCCCCCGGCGCGCTCGACCGTATGGGCTTTTCCTGGGAGCGCATCCAGGAAATCAACCCGCGCATGATCTACGCCTCGATTAAGGGTTTCGGTCCGGGCGACTATGAGGACTGCAAGGTCTATGAAAACGTCGCCCAGTGCGCGGGCGGCTCTGCTTCGACGACGGGTGAGGCCGGCGGCATTCCGATGGTTACCGGGGCCCAGATCGGCGATTCCGGCACCGGGCTGCATCTGGCGCTCGGCATCGTCACGGCGCTCTATCACCGCGAACAGTCGGGCAAGGGCCAGCGCGTCGAATGCGCCATGCAAGACGGGGTGCTGAATTTGTGCCGGGTCAAGCTTCGCGACCAACAACGCCTCGCCCACGGGCCGCTTAGGGAATACGTCCACTTCAGCCGCGGCATGGACTTTGGCGAGGCGACGCCGCGGGCCGGCAATGATTCGGGCGGCGGACAGCCGGGGCGAATTTTGAAATGCAAGGGTTGGGAAAACGACCCCGACGCCTATACCTATTTCATTACCCAGGCCGCCGTCTGGAAAAACGTTTGTGACGTAATCGGCAAGCCGGAATGGAAAGAAAATGCGGACTACGCCACGCCCGAGGCGCGTCTGCCGCATCTTGATAAGGTCTTCGAGGCGATCGAAGCGTGGACGATGACCAAGACCAAGTTTGAGGTCATGGAATTGTGTAATCCTCTCAACATCCCGGTCGGCCCGATCCTCAGCATGAAGGAAATTGCCGAGGACCCGGCGCTTCGTAAAACCGGCACCGTGGTCGAGATCGACCACCCGGAACGCGGCTCGTACCTGTCGGTCGGCAACCCGATCAAGCTTTCGGACTCGCCGTCCGATGTCGAACGCTCGCCGCTTTTGGGTGAGCACACGGATGAAATTCTCAAAGACGTCGTCGGCCTAAGCGACGAAGAAATTAAAGCCGCCAAGGAAGAAGGCGCAGTATGAAGATCATCGTCAATGGCCAACAGGCCTTCGGCAAGGCGTGCCTGGAAGCGATGGTTGAGCGTGGCGACGACATCGTCGCCGTCTATTGCGCGCCGGATAAAGAAGGCAAGCCGGTTGATCCGGTCAAGGAATACGCCTTGGAAAAGGGCCTTAACGTGATTCAGCCACCGAATTACAAAGATGCGGACGTCTTGGACGAAATGCGGGCCTTGGGCGCCGACTTGATGGTTATGGCCTTCATGATTATTTTCGTGCCCGAAGAAGCCCGCGACATTCCGACCCACGGCTCCATTTGTTTCCACCCATCGCTGTTGCCCAAGCACCGGGGGCCCAGCTCCATCAACTGGCCGATCATCGGCGGCGCCGCAAAAACGGGCCTGAGCATTTTCTGGCCCGACGATGGCCTCGACGAAGGCGAAATCTTGTTGCAGAAGGAAGTCGATATTGAGCCCGATGACACCTTAGGCACCGTTTACTTCAACAAAATATTCCCGCTTGGCGTCGCCGCCGTTCTCGAAGCCGTCGATTTGGTCAAGGCCGGCGATCCGCCGCGCATCGCCCAGGACGACAGCCAAGCCACCTATGAAAGTTGGTGCAAGAAGGAACACGCCGAAATCGATTGGTCGAAGCCGGTGGGCGATGTCTACAACTTGATTCGCGGCACCAACCCGCAGCCCGGCGCCTGGACGACACATGGCGGAAACGAGCTGAAGATTTTCGATTGCGCCAAGGTTGATGCTTCAGGTGCGCCAGGAGAAGTCATTGATGTCGCCGATGACGGCTTCACCGTTGCCACATCGGGCGGCGCCATCAAGGTCATGCGGGTCCGCCCCCATGACGACAAGAAAATTCAAGCTAGCGAATATGTGGAAAAAAGCGGCCTCGCCGTCGGTGACGTGCTTGGCGGCTGACAAAGATTTTTTGAATAGGGGAGCTACTAATGTCTAAAAGTGATATCGAAATTGCCCGCGAGGCGACCATGCAGCCGATTGCCGACATCGGCGCCAAGCTGGGTATACCGGCCGAGCATCTGCACCTGTACGGGCCGCACAAGGCGAAGCTCTCCGCCGAATTCATCAAGTCCTTGGAAGACAAGCCCGACGGCAAGCTGATCCTGGTCACCGCCATCACGCCGACACCGGCGGGCGAAGGCAAGACGACGACGACCGTCGGCCTGGGCGACGGACTGCGCCGGATCGGCAAACGCGCCACCATCTGCATCCGCGAGCCCAGTTTAGGCCCGTGCTTCGGCATGAAGGGCGGCGCCGCCGGCGGCGGTTATGCGCAGGTCGTTCCCATGGAAGACATCAACCTTCACTTTACCGGCGACTTCCACGCCATCAGCATCGCCCATAATCTGCTGTCGGCGCTGATCGACAATCACATTTATTGGGGCAACGAGCTGAACTTCGACGAACGCCGGGTCACCTGGCGGCGCGTCGTCGACATGAACGACAGGGCGTTGCGTTCCATCGTCACGTCCTTGGGCGGCGTCGGCAACGGCTTCCCCCGCGAATCCGGGTTCGACATTACGGTGGCTTCCGAGGTCATGGCTATTTTCTGTTTGTCCTCGGACTTGGCCGATTTGCAGGAAAGGATCGGGCGCATCGTTATTGGTTACACACGCAAGCGCGAACCAATTTACGCCAGGGACTTGAAGGCCGAAGGCCCGATGACGGTGCTGTTGAAAGAAGCCCTGCAGCCCAATCTGGTGCAGACGCTTGAAAATAACCCGGCCTTTATTCATGGCGGCCCGTTCGCCAATATCGCGCACGGCTGCAATTCCGTCATCGCCACGAAGGCGGCCTTGAAGATGGCCGATTACGTGATCACCGAAGCCGGCTTCGGCGCTGACCTTGGAGCCGAGAAGTTCTTCGACATCAAATGCCGCTTGGCTGGGCTCAACCCCAGCGCCACGGTCATCGTCGCCACCATCCGCGCGCTCAAGATGCACGGCGGCGTCGGCAAGGAAGATTTAGGCAGCGAAAATGTCGATGCGGTCAAGAAAGGCTGCGCCAACCTCGCCCGCCATGTCCGTAACGTTAAATCATTCGGCGTGCCCGTGGTCGTTGCCGTCAACCGGTTTTCGTCCGATACCAACGCCGAGGTTGCCGCCGTCCGCGAAGGCGTCGAAGGGCTGGGCGTCGAAGTTATCGAATGCACCCATTGGTCCGACGGCGGCAAGGGCACGGAAAAATTGGCCCACCATGTCGCCATGATGGCCGATGCCTGCACCGGACAGTTCGTGCCGATTTACGACGACGCCATGCCGTTGTGGGACAAGATCAAGACCGTCGCCACCAAAATTTACGGCGCCGACGACATCATCGGGGACAAGAAAGTGCGAAACCAACTAGCCGAACTGCAGGACGCCGGTTACGGCCATCTGCCGGTCTGCATGGCCAAGACCCAGTACAGCTTTTCCACCGACCCCGATCTCAAGGGCGCACCGTCGGGACACGTCGTGCCGGTCCGCGAAGTCAGGCTGTCGGCCGGTGCCGGGTTTGTCGTCGTTATCTGTGGGGAGATCATGACCATGCCGGGGCTGCCCAGTAAGCCGGCGGCCAACAATATCTATTTGGATAAAAACGGCGTCATTGAGGGCTTGTTCTAGGCTTTAGTATCCAAGAGCGCAGCCGTCCTTGCGGGGCTCTGAGGCGCCGGTCAGTACGCCCGTCTGCCAATCGATCCAGATGGCCTGGGCGCCGCCGATGGGCTTGGCCGGCGGTGCCGTTTTGTGGCCCCTGGCGTGCAACGCCTTAATCGTGTCCTCGGGCATACCGCTTTCGACGTCGACCGGGCCGCCCGAGTTCGGGAACAGTCGGGGTAGGTCCATGGCTTCTTGTAGGTCGAGGCCGTGCTCGAACAAGTTGGTCAGGAAATAAGCATGCCCGAAGGCCTGGTATTGGCCGCCCATGACGCCGAACGGCATCACCGCCCGGCCGTCCTTGGTCAGCATCCCCGGAATAATCGTGTGCATGGGCCGTTTGCCCGGCTGCACGCAGTTCGGGTGGGACGGATCGAGATTGAAGCTGATCCCCCGATTTTGCAGGATAACGCCGGATTTCGGCCCGACCAGCCCCGAGCCGAAAGATTGGAACAGCGAATTGATGAAACTGACGGCGTTGCGGTCCTTGTCAACGACGCACAGGTAGACGGTATCCGCGCCGGGCGGATTTTCGGGCGGACGTTCCGCCGTCGCCTTGTCGGGGTCAATTTTGGCCCGCAATTGGGCGGCGTGGCCGTCGGATAGAATTTCTTCCACTGGCACGTTGACTTGCGCCGGGTCGCCGATCAGCGCGTCGCGTTCCGCATAGGCCAGCCGCCCGGCCTCGATGAACAGATGCAGGCGTTCCGGCGACAGCGCCGCAAACTTGTCCAAGCCCATCTCGCCAAGGATATTCAGCATCAAAAGGGCGATGATCCCCTGGCCGTTGGGTGGGCATTCATGGACCTCGAACCCCTTGTAGGTGGTTTTGATGGGGTCGACGTATTCCCCTTTGGCATTGGCGAAATCGTCCAACGTGTGCGCCCCGCCCAGGCTTTGCAGGTGGCCGACGATGTCTTCGGCGACGGCGCCTTTGTAAAAACCATCGCGGCCTTCCCGGGCAATGGTTTCCAGCGTCGCCGCCAGTTCCGTCTGCCGGTGCAGGCTGCCGGCTTCGGGCGCTTTGCCGCCGGGCAGATAAATGCGTTTCGCCGAAGGGTCCTGGCCCAGCATCCCTTCGCACCGTTTCCAGTCGGTGGCGACCCGGTCATGGACGGGAAAGCCATCACGGGCGTAATGGATGGCGTATTGGAGCATGTCGCCGATGCTTTTGGTGCCGTGATCGTCGAGCAGCCGGCACCAGGCGTCGATGGCGCCGGGAATGGTAACCGCGTGCGGCGAATGTTCGGTGATTTTGCGGACACCCTTGTCCTGGAACCAGTCAGGCGTAGCCCGGCCCGGCGCCCGACCCGACCCGTTATAAGCGATGATGTCGCCGCTTCCTTTCGGCGCATACAACATGAAGCAATCGCCACCGATGCCCGTCGATTGCGGCTCGACCACCGACTGCACGGCAACCGCGGCGATGGCCGCGTCCATGGTGTTGCCACCGGCCCGCAACACATCAACGGCGGCCGAGGTCGCCAACGGGTGCGATGTCGCCGCCAATCCCCCCGCTGCACGCACGGGGGAGCGGCCGGGAAGCTCAAGATTTCTCATTATTTGGAAGCCTTTAGTTTTTTGTATGCAACCCAGGAAACCATCTTACCCGGTAACGCGTTTTTTGAAACCCCGGGGTAGCCACTTTCCCGTGATTGGGTTAGTCTTGTTCCGCACCTTGGGGAAGGGGGCGATGCCTAAAAATGTGGCATCTCCTGACGTTGTGACAACAACCCTTCCCTTGAAAACCAAACGTTTTCCTTAGGGAGGAAATTTATGAAGAAAGACTTATTCCGCAACTTCGTTGCGGGCATCGCCGCTGGCGCGGCGGTAATTGCCATTGCCTATACGCCGACCGTTGCTGAAGCCAAGGGCAAGGCCCCCAAGTGTTCGACAGCCAGGCTGATCGTGCCATGGAAGCCCGGCGGCGGCACCCACGTGCTTTTCTCGATTTTTGAGAACACCATCCAGAAACTGAACGTCCCAAGCAAACTCAAGGTCGTCACCATCCCCGGCCAGGGCGGCAACAAGGGCGCCAAGGAAGCGGCCAAAGCCAAGCCCGACGGCTGTACGCTGTTCGCCATCCATCAAAGCGCTATCACCAGCTATCTCAACGGCCGCATCAACTTTACGTTTCCGGCCTTCGAGACGGTCGCCCAGCTGACCTCGACGCCGGATATCGTCGGCGCTTCCGGTCAGGCCCCGTGGAACACCTTCGCCGAATTGAAAAAGGCGGCGACCGAAAAACCCGGCACCATTCTGACCGGCGCCACCTTCGGTTCCACCAGCCAGTTCATGTGGCTGCTAATGGAAGACTTGACGGGCATGAAGTTCAAATACGTGCCTTTTGACGGCACCAAGCAGCGGATGACGGCGTTGCAGTCGAACGCCATCCAACTTGGTACGCTCAACGTTGCGTCCGGGCGCAAATATCTGGAGAACGGCACCCTGAAGGCATACGGCATTGCCGACAAAAAACGCTCCAAGCACATGCCGAATCTGCCGACGATGAGGGAACAGGGCGTTGATCTGGTGTTTGCCCTGAAACGCGGTATCGTTGCGCCCAAGGGTACGCCCAAGGACGTTATCGAATACTGGGCCGATGTCCTCAAGCAGGCCGCCGAGGACAAAGATCTGCTGAAGCAGATGGACGCCAAGGGCACCGACATCAATTGGGTCGGGCCGAAAGGCTATCGCAAATGGGCCGAAAAGACCTACAAGGACTATGAAAAGGTTGCCATCAAGATCGGCATGTACAAAAAATAAGAGCAGGAGCTAATCCCGCTCGGAACCGGCCCGGGCCGTCATTGGTCCGGGCCGTTTTCGGTTCTTGAGGTGTGGGGTGGGGGGATATGGAACGCCTTAACCGCGACGTTATCATCGCCATTATTCTGCTGGCCTTTTGCGGCATTTTTTTCTGGGCCAGCTTCGACATCCGCCAACCCGATTACGGGGTTCTGCTGCCGTCTACATGGCCCCGGGTGATCTTGGGCGTTATGACCCTGCTGTCGTTCATCTATCTTCTTCAGTCGTTGAAAAGCGACATCGAGCCTGATCAAGACAAATACGGCCCCGGTTTATTTGAAGTCAAAGCCTGTATCCGCTATTGGCGCAACCCGCTTTGGTGTTTCGGACTCTTCTTTTCCTATCTGTTGACGCTGCCGGTGCTCGGCATGCTGATCGGTAGTGTTTGCTTCGTTTTCGTGCTGCAAGGTTTTCTCGGCGGTTGGGACCGGCGCAACCTGCCCATGCACGCGGCCGTGGCGTTGATTTCCGTCGGCGGCATGTGGAGCCTGTTTACGTTCGGCCTCGGTGTCCTTCTGCCGCCGGGCATGATCCTCGGTCAGTTCTAAGGGACGCGATATGATTATCGAAAACGTCCTTGCCGCTTTTGCCGAGCTTGCCAACATCAAAACCATCCTTCTTATGCTGCTCGGCGTTGCCGGTGGTCTCATCGCCGGCGCTATCCCGGGGTTTACCATCGCCATGGCCGTCGTTTTGACGCTGCCGTTTACTTTCGGCATGCCGCCGACCATGGGCTTGGCGACCATGGTCAGCGTCCTGGTCGGCGGGCTTTCAGGCGGCCTGATGGCGGGAATTTTAACCGGCATTCCAGGCACGCCGTCGTCGGTGGCGACAACTTTCGACGGCTTTCCCATGGCGAGAAAGGGCGAGCCGGGGCTGGCGCTTGGCATCGGCGTGTGGTCGTCTTTTTCGGGTGGCATTATCTCCGCCATCCTGCTGGTTACCCTGGCGCCGCAATTGGCAAAGATCGGCCTCGAATTCAATCCCTGGGACTTTTTCATGCTGGTGATGTTCGCATTGACCATTACCGCCAGCCTGGCCGGCAAGAATTTGGTCAAGGGCTTGATCGCGGGCGCCGTGGGGCTTTTTATCCGCACCGTTGGCGAGGATGAAGCCGTCGGCATGGCGCGTTTCAACTTCGGCTCTGATTCGTTGCTCCAGGGGTTCGATTTTATTGCCGTGCTGATCGGCCTGTTCGCCTTCAGCCAATTGTTGCGGGATGTTCGCGATCCCGCAACGGCGAGGAAATCGTTGTCGGAACGCGGCTCCGTCCACGCCCGGATTGAACATAAGCGGGCCATCAAGGTCGTTCTCAAACACTGGATCGTTGTTGTCCGTTCCTCTCTGATCGGCGTCTTTACCGGCATTCTGCCGGGCGCCGGGGGGTCCATCGCCAATATCCTGGCCTATGACCAAGCCAAGAAGGCATCGAAAACGCCGGAGAAATTCGGCACCGGCACCCCGGAAGGCATTATCGCACCGGAAAGTTCCAACAACGCCGTCGAGGGTGGCGCGCTGATCATGATGATGGCGCTCGGCATTCCCGGCGATGTGACGACGGCGGTAATGTTGGGCGCCCTGTTGATCCACGACGTTATTCCAAGCCCGACGTTTATTTCCGAAGAACCGGTGTTGGCGTATTCCATATTCATCGCCTTTTTCATCGCCACGTTCATGATGATCGCCATGCAGTCGTTCATGCTGCGCGCCTTCGTGCTGGTGACCAAGGTCCGCATGTATGTCCTGGCCAGCGTCATCCTGGGCTTCTGCGGGATCGGCGTTTTCGCCCTCAACAACGTCGAATTCGATCTGTGGACGTTGTTGTGGTTCGGCATTCTGGGCTTCGTCATGCGCCACTTCGGCTTTCCTCTGGCGCCGATGATCTTAGGCGTCGTGCTGGGTAATATCGCGGAATTGAACTTGGCGCGGTCGATGGCCATTACCACCGATCTAAGCCCCTTCGTCACCCGGCCGTGGTCGCTGTTTTTCCTGATCATCGCTCTCTTTTCCGCCGCCTTCCCGTGGTTTCAAGTTGCCCGCGGCAAGAAGAAATGGACGCTTTTTTATCTGCCGCTGGCGTGTTTTGCTGCCTCGGTGCCGCTTTTCATGATGGGCGGCGTACCGCGACCGATTTTGGCGACCGTGGTTTTGGCTTTCGGTGCTCATACGTTGTGGAAACGCTGGAAAGGCGGCTGGAAGCTGGAAACCGTCGAGGGGCACGACCTTGTCGAGGAATAAGAAAGAATGAGTTCCTGGGGAGACGACGTTTTCGATGTCCTGAAGGCGGCGGACGTGCGCCAAGTGGCCTACGTTCCCGACATGGGCTTGAAAAGGCTGATCGAACGCTGCATCGCCGATGACGATATGCGCGCGGTTTCACTGACCACGGAAGAAGAAGGCTTAGGCGTCCTCGCCGGGGCCTGGATGGGCGGCCAGCGGGGCGCTTTGTTGATGCAGTCGTCCGGCGTCGGTAACTGCATCAATATGTTTTCGCTGACCCGGTCGTGCGAATTCCCGCTGCTGATGCTGGTGACCATGCGCGGCCAGTGGAAAGAGTTTAATCCTTGGCAGAAGCCCATGGGCAAAAACGCCAAGAAACTGCTGACGATGGCGGGCGTCGATGTTGAAATCGTCACAAAGGCGGATGCCGTCGGGCCGGTTGTCGCCAAAGCGGCCAAGGATGCCTTCGATAACGACGCGCGGCGCGCGGTTTTGGTGCATCAAAAATTAATGGCCGTAAAGACTTTCGGTAGGTAGCCCATGCCAAAAACCATCAACAAAACCAATAGCGAAACTTATCCCCTGCACCGGCGCGACGTCGCCAAGGCCCTGCTTGAGGACCGGGACGGCATGATGGTGGTCGGCGGGTTGGGGTCGAGCGCTTGGGACATCACGGCGGCGGGCGATGACCCTTTGAATTTTCCGCTGTGGGGCGCCATGGGCGGTGCCGCGTCGATTGGCCTCGGGATGGCGCTGGCGCAACCGGACCACCGGGTCCTGGTGCTGACCGGCGACGGCGAGATGTTGATGGGCCTGGGCTCGCTGGCGACCATCGCCTTGCAGGGACCTAAAAACCTGGCCGTCGTCGTCATTGACAACGAACGCTACGGCGAAACCGGCATGCAGAAAACCCACACCGCCTTCGGCGTCGACTTGGCCGAAGTGGCAAAAGCGGCGGGCTTTCCGGTCACCGGCTCGGTTCGTGATCAAGCCGAACTGGATGCGGCGCTGCCGGTTATCCTGGACGCCCCGGGGCCGGTCTTCTACGACATCAAAGTCCGCGCCGAAAACCTGGACTTCGTGCTGCCGACCAACGACGGTGTCGAATTGAAGAAACGCTTTCGCAAGGCGTTGCTGGGCGCGGCGTAAGAACCTTCTCTCACATATTGCGCTACACGCGCCGTGGTTGTAGACTTATAAAAATTGAATCTTGTTAAGAGAGCCGACAGGCCGCAACTTTTTGGGGAGGGTGCTATGGCGGGAAGATTCACGAAACAGCAATGGGACAAAATCGAGGCGGAGCTTCTCCGCGATCCCGAAGGGTACGGCATGCCGGTCGGTCCCAGGGAAGAATCGATGGTGTTGGCGTCGTTCAATATCCGCAAGCTGGGCAAGGTCAAGAACCGGGAGCGGGAACTGGCGTTCATGGCTCGGTTTTGCGCGCGTTGTGATCTGGTCGCCATCCAGGAGGTCCAGGACAGCTTGGATGGCCTGCGGCACCTCAAGAAACAAGTCGACGAGCGGGTCGCCAGCGAAGGCGAATTCGGCCTGGTCGTTTCCGACATTACGGGTGAAGTTCCGGGCGAGAAGGGAATGGCGGAACGCTTGGCTTTCCTCTACCGCAAGAGCCGGGTCAGGCGCATGGACATGGCGTCCGACCTATCCATCGACCGCAGCGGGGTTCTTAATAATTTTTCAAAAAAAGCGGACGATTTTTCCGCTGCTTGGAAAAAATACAACAATGCCCTGAAAAAATTCCAACAAACGAAAAAAGGGAAGAAGCCCAAACTTGAATTGCCCGCTTTTTTGACCTTTACTCGTACTCCCTTTGTGAGCGCATTCGAGGTTCCAGCCACCGGCGACGGCGAACCGCTTCTCTTCATTGCCGTCAACACGCACTTGGTCTACGGCACCATGAAGGACCGCAAGGAGGAATTCAAAGCGCTGGTCAGCTGGCTGACCGCTAGGCTCAAAAAAGAATCGAAGATGGTTGCGCCGAATTTCATTCTGCTGGGCGATCTCAACTTGGACCTGGATAAACCGGAAAAGGACCGCCCGGTAATAGAGAATTTCATTCGAAGTTTGAATAAGAAGACCTTCGGCGATGCGAATGCCAGACATATCTACTTTCCGTTCATCGGCGATCATCCCAGAACCGGAAAGCCCATTCGAACCAATGCGCGCCTCAATCAAACCTTCGATCAGATCGCTTTTTTCCTCGGCAAGCAGGAGAAAAGGCTGCCCAATGACATCTGGTGGAAAGAAATTGTCAAAGATAGCCCGGATACTTTCGACTGCGGCGTTTTTAACTTTGCCGACCTCTTTGCTAAGGTGATCAAGGGCAAGTCCTTTGAAAAAATGACCAAGGCCGAAGTGAAGGGCCTCGGCAAGCATTTCGAGCATTCGGTCAGCGATCACATGCCGATCTGGGTTCGCATCCCGAGGCCCGGTTTCCGGCCCCCGCCTCGAGGCTGAACGTTCCCGAGGTATCTTGTCGGAGCCCTTTTGCCTCTTTTCCAAGCGTGATATGTCTCGGGGTGCGTTTTAAGGGGGCTATCGTGAGCGGGAAAAACATTTTCGAGACCGGGCTGGACGCTGTTGCTGCTAATTTTCAGCCGCAAACGCCGTTGTCCTTCCTTGACTGGGCGGCGGGGGTGTACCCCGACAAGACCGCCGTCATTCATGGTGATCGGGCCTATACCTACGCCGAATTCAACGAACGCTGCCGGCGCTTGGCGTCGGCTTTGTCGAAACGCGGCATCGGTATCGGCGACACGGTGTCGGTGATGGCGCCGAACACGCCGCCGATGTTGGAAGCCCACTACGGCGTGCCGATGACCGGTGCCGTCTTGAACGCGCTCAACTACCGGCTCGACGCTCAGGGGCTCGCCTTCATCTTGGATCACGGGGAATGCAAGGTGCTGCTTACGGATAAGGAATATTCGCCGGTTATTTCCAAAGCCCTGTCACTGATGCAAGGCGCACCCGTGGTCATCGATATCGACGATGCGCTGGGGGACGGTGGCGAATTGCTGGGCGAGATGGATTATGAGGCGTTCCTGGCCGAAGGCGATACCGAATTCGACTGGACCCCGCCAGCCGACGAATGGCAGTCCATGTCGCTGAACTACACGTCGGGCACCACCGGCAATCCGAAGGGCGTCGTCTATCATCATCGGGGCGCCTTTCTCAACGCCATGGGCAACGCGCTGGTGTTCGGGCTCAACAGTAAATCCGTTTTTTTATGGACGCTGCCGATGTTTCACTGCAACGGCTGGTGCTACACCTGGGGGGTGACGGCGGTCGGCGGCACTCATGTCTGCTTGCGCAGTCCCGACCCGAAATTGATTTTCCCGCTGATCGAAGCCCACGGCGTCACCCATATGTGCGGGGCGCCGATTATCCTCAACATGCTCGTGCACGCGCCGGACGACGTGAAAATGACCTTCGCCAACCCCATCGAAGTCGCCACCGGTGGCGCCGCCCCACCGAGCGCCGTCATCGAGGCGATGGAGGAAATGGGTTTCAAGGTCACGCATTTGTATGGACTGACGGAATCCTACGGGCCGGCGACCTATTGCGCACCGAAGGCGGAATGGGCCGATATCAGTTTGGAAGACAAGGCCCGCGACATGGCGCGCCAGGGGGTGCGCTACCCGACGCTGTTCGAGCAAGCCGTCTTGGACCCCGCGACCATGACCCCCGTGCCCGACGACGGCGAGACCATCGGCGAGTTGATGCTCAAGGGCAACACGGTGATGAAGGGGTATCTCAAAAATTCAGCCGCGACCGATGAGGCGTTCTCCGGCGGCTGGTTCCATACGGGTGACTTAGGCGTCGTCCACCCTGACGGCTATGTCGAGATCAAGGACCGGTCCAAGGACATTATCCTGTCCGGCGGCGAAAACATCTCGTCGCTGGAAGTCGAAGAAGCGCTCTACCGGCACAGCCAAGTGATGGAAGCCGCCGTCGTCGCCATGCCGGACGAAGAATGGGGAGAAAGCCCGTGCGCCTTCGTTACGTTAAAGCCGGTTGCCACGGCCGTATCCGAAGACGACATTATCCAATGGTGCAAGGACCACCTGGCCCATTTCAAGGCGCCCCGGACCGTCATCTTCGGGCCGCTGCCGAAAACGTCGACCGGCAAGATACAAAAATACGTGCTGCGCGAGCAGGCGAAAGCGCTTTAAACTAGCGCCATGGGGTTCGACTTCAAACTCAACGGAAAAATCGCCCTCGTCACCGGCGCCTCGGGGGGCTTGGGCCGCCACTTCGCCGAGGTCCTGGCCGGGGCCGGCGCGCATGTCGCCGTCTGCGCCCGGCGCATGGACAAGGTGATGGAAGTCGTCACCGGCATTGAGGCCGCGGGCGGCAAGGCCATCGGCGTTGAAATGGACGTCACCGACACGAACAGCGTCGAAGCGGCGTTTGAAGCCATCGAGGAAGAAACCGGGCTGGTGACGGTGCTTGTCAACAATGCCGGCATCGCCGGGGGCAAGGCGGCGCTCGACCTCACGGAAGAAGACTGGGACAAGACCTTGGACACGAATTTGAAAGGCGCCTGGACGGTCGCGCAGGAGGCGGCGAAGCGACTGGTTGCGGCGGAAACGGGCGGCGTCATCGTCAACATCGCATCCGTGCTGGGGCTCGGCGTCGCCAAGGGCGTGTTGCCTTATGCGGTCTCGAAAGCAGGGCTGGTGCAGATGACCAAGGCCCTGGCGCTGGAACTGGCGGCCAACGGCATCCGCGTCAACGCCCTGGCGCCGGGCTATGTGGAAACCGACCTCAACAGGAAGTACCTCAAAAGCGAGCACGGGCAAAAGCAGATCAAGCGCATCCCCTTTCGCCGCCCCGGTTCTATGGACGACCTGACGGGGCCGCTGTTGTTGCTGTGCTCCGATGCGTCGAGCTATATGACCGGCTCCGTCCTCGCCGTCGAT
Organism: Rhodospirillales bacterium; assembly: GCA_013203955.1. GTDB lineage: Bacteria > Pseudomonadota > Alphaproteobacteria > Rhodospirillales > Casp-alpha2 > Casp-alpha2. The sequence goes on from JABMOY010000152.1 coordinate 18,829, forward strand.
GGCGGCAATCTGGTAGGCTCGTTATAATGGACTTCACCCTTTCACCCGAAACCGAAGACTTCCGCAAGCGCATCCGCGCCTTCGTCGAGGACAAGCTGTTGCCGTTGGAATCCGACCCGGCATCGTTCGACGAACACGAGAACATCACCGAAGACCTTTTGCAGGCCATGCGCACCGAGGCCCGCAAGGTTGGCCTGTGGGCGCTGGCCATGCCGAAAGATCGCGGCGGCCAGGGCCTGGACACGGTTTCGATGGCGGCGTGTTACGAGGAAATGGCCCGCTCCATCTTCGGGCCGGTTGTTTTCAACGCCGCCGCCCCCGACGACGGCAACATGGTGGTGCTCAACAAGGTCGGCACGGACGCGCAAAAAGACAAATGGCTGCAGCCGATCATCGACGGCACCGTGCGTTCCGCCATCGTCATGACCGAGCCGCACCCCGGCGCCGGGTCCGACCCCGCCGGCATGATGCAGACGACGGCGACGAAAAAGGACGGCGGCTGGATCATTAAGGGTCACAAGTGGTTCATCACCGGGGCCGAGGCGGCCGAGCATTTCATCGTCGTCGCCAGAACCAGCGACGATGCTAGAAAAGGATTAACGGCGTTTATGTTTCATCGCGACCAGCCGGGCTGGGGCATCGTCCGGCGTATCCCGATCATGGGCCCGGAAGAACACGGCGGCCATTGCGAGCTGAAATTCGCCGATCTCGAAATTCCCGACGAAAATCGCCTAATGGAAGTCGGCGACGGGCTCAAGGTCGTGCAGATCCGCTTAGGCACGGCGCGGCTGACCCACTGCATGCGCTGGCTCGGCATGGCGAAGCGGGCGTTGGAAATCGCCGGTGGTTACGTCGAAGAACGCGAAGCCTTCGGCGAGAAGCTGATCGAGCGCGAAAGCGTGCGGATGAAGCTGGGTCAAGCGGCCATGGCCATCCACACCGGGCGCTTGCTGGTGATGAACGCGGCTTGGAAGATTGACCAGGGCGATTTCGCCCGCAAGGAAGTCTCCATGGCCAAGGTCGCCGTCGCCGATACGTTGCACCTGGCCGTCGACACCGCCATCCAGCTTTGCGGCGCCAAGGGCTATTCCAAAGACACGTTGCTGGAATGGATGTACCGCTACGCCCGCCAGGCGCGGCTCGTTGACGGCGCATCGGAAGTCCACGAAATGGTGCTGGCCAGGTTCTTCCGCGAAGAAGGGCTGGATTTCTGGCAATGGGGTTGATCGAAGACGACGCCAAGGCGCGGCTTCGGGAAGTCCTTATCCAAGCCGCCGAAAGCCCTGTCGAGATCACGGCCCTGGAACGCCTTTCCGGTGGCGCCATTCAGGAAAACTGGCTTTTAGATATCTCCGTAACTGAGGGCGCCTGGGCCGGCGATCATCAATTGGTGCTGCGCATGGACGCACCTTCGTCGGTCGCCACCAGCCACAGCCGGGTTCAGGAATTCGCGCTGCTGAAGGCGGCGCACAAGGCGGGCGTTACCGTGCCGACGCCGTGTCTGGTCGGCGATGACGACGCAATCTTGGGCGGGCCGTTCTTCATCATGCACCGGGTTCAGGGCACGGCGGCGGGGCACAAGCTGGTCAAGCGGCCGGTCAACGAAGGGCTGGCCGCGGAACTGGGAACCCAACTCGCCCGCATTCACAGGATCAAACCAAAGGACAAATCGCTGCGCTTCCTAACCCGGGCGAAACTGACCCCGGCATTGCGGGCCGTCGCCGACTATCGCTGTTACCTGGACGACCTGGGCGCATCGCGCCCGGCGCTGGAATGGGGGCTGCGCTGGCTGGAACTGAATGCCCCCGAGCGGGGCGCCACCGTGCTCTGCCACCGCGATTACCGCACCGGCAATTATATGGTCTCCGATGATGGTCAACTGGCCGGGATTCTGGACTGGGAATTCGCCGGTTGGGGCGAGCCTGAAGAAGACATCGGCTGGTTCTGCGCCAAGTGCTGGCGTTTCGGCGCGGATGGCCGTGAAGCCGGGGGCATCGCGCCCCGCGAGCCTTTTTATAAGGCCTACGAAAAGGAATCCGGGCGTTGGATCGATGACGATCGTGTCGCCTATTGGGAAGTCATGGCCCACGTCCGCTGGGCCGTTATCGCCTTTCAACAAGCCCACCGACACGTTTCAGGCGAGGAGCCGTCGCTGGAACTGGCGCTGACCGCCCACGTGGTGCCGGAACTGGAATGGGAAGTCCTGAACCTGACCGGGGGGGTGGCCTGATGCGGGATAAGCCTTCGGGGCAAGAGCTTCTCGACCTCGCCCGACGGGCCAAGGCGGGCGATGGAACCATCGCTGTCCCCGGCGATCAGCGCTACAAGGACTTGATGATCGCCCGTGCCGAAGCCATCGCGGTGCGCCAGATAGAAACCGGCGACGCGCCGGAGCGGGCGGAAAAGGAGTCTCTGTCGGAAATTCTTGGACATGACGGTTCTTTGCCGGACCTCAACGCCCAATTGGCGGCGGCGATCCGCGAAGGCCGATACGATCCGGGGACTCCAGGCCATGACGCCGCGCTGAAGCATGTCCGGGACACGGCGCGGGAAAGGCTTAAGGAAAGCAATTCGAAGGCGCTTGCCCCCGAATAAAGTGTATAATCCGGGAGAAGGATTAAGCGACATGACCATCGCCAAAGAACTAGCCCGCCGCGTTAAGGCGTTTCGTTTTGACGATCTGCCCGAAGACGCCGTTACTTGGGCGAAGATCGGGATTTTGGATACCGTCGCCGTGACCCTGGCCGGTGCCCATGAGGACTGCGTTCGCATCGCCGAAAAGGTCAATGGCGCCCAAGATGGCCCGAGCCTTGTTTTTGGGAGCAATCGCCGCGCCGGGCCGCTGGATGCCGCCTTCCTCAACGGGGTGGCGTCCCATGCGCTCGATTTTGACGATCTCGGCCAGACCATCGGCGGCCACCCGTCGGTGCCGCTGGTACCGGCGATTATCGCACTCGGTGAGGCCGAAGGGGCGAGTGGCCAAGACATGATCACCGCCTACGTCGCCGGGTTCGAAGCGCAATCGGCGATCGCCCGGGCCGCTAACTTCTATCATTACGAACGCGGCTGGCACCCGACGGCGACGTTGGGAATTTTCGGCACCGTCGCGGCGTCGGCGCGCATCCTGGACTTGACCGAAGACGAGACGGCGACGGCCTTAGGGGTTGCGGTATCGCTGGCGTCCGGGGTCAAGGCCAACTTCGGCTCGATGACCAAGCCGCTGCACGTCGGCCAAATGTCGCGCAACGGCGTCATGGCGGCGCTGTTGGCCCGCGAAGGGTTTACCGCCGAGGCGCAAGCGTTTGAACATCACCAAGGCTTCTTCAACGTCTTCAACGGCCCCGGCAATTTTGATGCGAAAAGGATTTTCGAGAACTGGGGCGAGCCGCTGGACATTGTCGATCCGGGGCTGGGCTTGAAACAATTTCCCTGCTGCGGCTGCACGCACGCCGCCATCAACTGCATGTTGGAGTTGGCGCGCGGCGGCCTGAAGGCCGAAGACGTTTCCGAAATCGAAATTCTGGTTCACCCACGTTGCCTGCCGCACACCAACAAGCCCGCTCCGCAAACCGGGCTCGAGGGCAAGTTCTCTATCCAGTACACAACCGTCCGGGCGTTGACCGACGGGCGCGTCGGTTTCGATCATTTCGAGGACGCCGCCGTCACCGACAAGGAGGTGCGGGGGTTGCTGTCCTTGGTTCGCGCCGTCGAACACCCGGACATGCCCGCCGATTCCAAGGAACAGTTCGGCGCCGAGGTTGTTGTCACGACCAAGGGCGGCCAAAAACTAACATCGCGCATCGATCATCAAATCGGGCGCGGCATTCCCAACCCGATGAGCCGGGACGAGCTGTGGGACAAGTTCCGGGATTGCGCCTCGCGGGCGCTTGCCGAGCCGCAAATTCAGCCGGTGTTCGAGATGCTGCTGGACTTAGACAAAGTGGAAAACGCCACCCACCTGACCGGTGCCATTGCCACCGAGCTTCTTAGGGAAGCCGGTGAATGATCCAAAAAAAGATTCCCGCCGTCTTCATGCGTGGCGGCACGTCCAAGGCCATCGTTTTCAAGCAGGCCGACCTGCCGGAAGACCGCGCTCTTTGGGATGACATCTTCCTCGCCGCCATCGGCAGCCCCGATCCCAATGGCCGGCAGCTCAACGGCATGGGCGGCGGCATTTCGTCACTGAGCAAGATTTGCATTGTCGGCCCACCGACCCGCGATGACGCCGACATCGATTTTACCTTCGGCCAGGTCGCCATCGGCCAGGGCGACACCGGTAAGGGTCAGGTCGGCTATAACGCCAACTGCGGCAACATGTCGTCGGCCATGGGGCCGTTTGCCGTCGACGAAAGCCTTGTCACCGCCGACGGCGATGAAGCGCTTGTCCGCATTCACAACACCAATACGCAGAAGATCATCCACGCTCGTTTTGCCTTAGACGATGGACTCGCCGCCGTCGACGGAGACTTCGACCTGCCCGGCGTTTCCGGCACCGGGGCACCGGTGAAGATGGAATTCCGCGATCCCGGCGGTGCGGGGACGGGCAAGCTTTTGCCGACGGGTAACGTCATTGATGAAATCGACGTTGCCGGGATGGGGACCGTCGAGGCGTCGCTGGTCGATGCCGCCAATCCGTGCGTGTTTGTCGAAGCAACGGCCTTGGGCCTCACCGGCACCGAAGGCCCCGCCGATATCGACGCCATGGCGGACGTCATGGCGCGGTTGGAAGACATCCGCGCCCAAGCCGCCGTCATGATGGGGCTTGCCAAAACACCGGCGAAAGCGACGAAAGAAACCCCGACCATTCCCTTTGTCGGTATCCTCGGCGGACCCCAAGACGCCAAGACCTTGTCCGCCGAGACGATCAAGGCCGCCGACGGCGATTTGACGGCGCGTATCGTTTCCAACGGCAACACTCACCGCGCACTGCCGTTGACCGGTGCCTTGTGTTTGGCGACGGCGTCGCGCATTGACGGCACGGTCGCCCACCGCTATGCGCGTGCGCCCAAAAGTGCGGAGGACGACGTGCGGTTGATGCAGCCGTCGGGCATCCTGCCTGTTTCGTGTTCGGTGGTTAATTTCAACGGCGATTGGGTGGCCGAATACGCCGGCGTCTACCGCACGCAGCGCCGCCTGTTCGAAGGCAACGTTCTGGTGCCGGCGTCCCGGGTTAAGGGCTCCTAGGGCAGTTTCCGACCAAAAGGAATCGGTGTTAAAAAGCGGCCTCATCCTGAGCTTGTCGAAGCCTCATCCTGAGCTTGTCGAAGCCTCATCCTGAGCTTGTCGAAGCCTCATCCTGAGCTTGTCGAAGGATGAGGCCGCCCACCCCTGATGTTTCGACAAGCTCAACATGAGGGGTGGGC